>CAZLKB010000012.1:0-2997 GCA_964560005.1 uncultured Gammaproteobacteria bacterium | reverse complement strand
CATAATTGAAAATTATTTCATTGGAAATTGTTTGAAAATTAGAAATTGAAAATTAGAAATTATAGGAACAGCATCTTCCTAAACTCCTCCTCTGCCTTGCTCTGGTACGGCCCGATGACGGCTAAATTCAATTTATTGGCGGTAAAAATCTCTTCCGCCACCCGGCTGACGTCTCGGGCGGTGATTTTCTTAATGCGCTCGTAATAACTTTCCGGCGTGAGCGCTTTTTCCGCCCGGTTCTGCTCTTTCAGCATAATGATTTGCCGGCCGTACCAGCTGGCGACATGATCCGAAACTTCTAGCTCCAGGGCGCTGCGGCCGATCAGGCATTGCTTCACCCGGGACAATTCTTCGGGCTTGACCGGAGCCAGGGCGATTTTTTTGTATTCGGCCAAAATTATTTTTATGGCTTCACTGATTTTTTTAAGCGGCACGCCGGCCTGAGTGACGAGGTAGCCGGAATCCGTGTAGGATTCGTCGTGGCTGCGGACATAATAAGCCAGGCCGCGGCGCTCCCGCAGTTCGGTAAACAGCCTTGAGCTCATGGTGCCGCCGAGCATGACGGCAATTATCTTGGCGGCCAGCTCGTCCGGATGGCCGAAGGGAAAAGCGCGGACGCCCAGCGACAGATGGGCCTGGTCGGTTTTTTTATAATGAAGCTTCAGGCGGGGGAGGTTCTGCGCATCATCGGTCTTAAGCTTGTCCCGATAGCCTTTTTTTGAAAAATTATTAAAATATTTCCGGCAAAGTCCTAAAGACGCCCGGCTTAGGCTGCCGGCCAGGCAGACAATGGTTTTGTCCGCACTGTATTGCGAGCCGATATAATCTAAAAAGCTCCGGCGGTTAAAGCTTAAAATATTGGCTTTGGTGCCGATGGTATCCCGCCCGGCCGGAGTGTCGCCGTAAAGGCAGCTTTCAAACAAATCTTCTATATAGACGAGCGGATTATCCCGATACATATTAAGCTCTTCAATGATAACGCCTTTCTCGCGGTTGATTTCTTCAATTTCAAACTTTGAATTCGCGAGGATATCGCTTAAAACATCCAGAGCCAGCTCTAAGTGCCCGGCGGCCGCTTTAACGTAATAGCCGGTGTACTCTTTGCCGGTAAAAGCGTTGAATTCGCCGCCAACCCGATCCAGCGCCGAAGAGATCGCCAGAGTGGTCGGGCGCTTAGCCGTGCCCTTAAAAAACAGGTGCTCTAAAAAATGCGACAGCCCCGAAGTTCTCTTATTTTCAAACCTGGAGCCGGTCGCCACCATCACCAAGACCGTGACGGTTTTCGCGCCGGGCATGGGAGCGGTGATGATTTCTAGGCCATTGGATAAGGTTGTAGTTTGATACATAATAGATAATGTAAAGTGTAAATCTCAAAATGTAAAATGACAATGCAAAATTAAAAATAATTTATTAGACATTTTACATTTTAAACTGTCATTTTGCATTTTGAGATTTACATTTTAAACTTTTTATAATTCTCTTGACGCTCGACAAGCTGATTTTTACGCCCCGGCCGGCCAGCTCTTTAACTATCCCGCCGATAGTCCTATCGGCGCGCAGGCAGACGATTTCGGCCGCGATTTCCGGACTGATTTTTTTCGGCCTTTTAGGCCGGGAAGACAGGGTCGGTAGATCGGCGGAATTATTAAGCCGGCTCTTCTTCAACCAGCGGCTGACCGTAGAAGCGTTCACACCCAGATATCGGGAAACCAGCCTTAAGCTTTTACCGGATTTTACCATACCGATGGCTTTGGCGCGCACTTTCGGCAAATATGGATTTAAGCTGTATGACATAACTGGGAATATGAATAATGAATTATGGAAAGGCCATAAATACCCGGTTTAACCTATAATTCATGATTCATTATTCATGATTGTTTCCCGAGTGTTGCCAAGGTTCTGAACCGATGGCTTAATTATAGCAAAAATGATAATAATTTGATAAGGCAAACGGCTAAATTAGTTTAATATTAGATTAATATTTAATAATGTAAAATTTAAATCTCAAAATGTAAAATGACAGTTTAAAATGTAAAATGTCTAATAAATTATTTTTAATTTTACATTGTCATTTTTAACTTTGAGATTTTCATTTTACACTATTTTACTTCTCATATTCCAATATCGCTTTCAACACCTTAGACTCGGGCTTCAGGGCTTCCAGGAGCAGAATATTAACGTGGTAAAAAAGCATGGTGCCGTCCCCTCCTACAGTTTCCTGGCCGCGCTTTACCAGCCGGATGTTGCCGGTTTCTTCAATGGTCTTATATTGGTCTTTGGCCGCGTTCGTCAGCTTGGCCTGATCGTAATTATAGTAGACATTTTTTACGATCACCGGCTCGGCTTTAGGGTCGGCTACCTGGCCGTAATAAATCGTGCCGTCAACCAATTTGACCGCGTACCAGTTCTGATTTTTAACCGCCGTATCCGCGCTGTCCGGCTGGCGGAAAAATAAATAATAAACCGCGGCGAAGATAAAGACGGCGGCCAGAATGAACAGCCCGGCTTTAACCGGGCCGTAGCCCGGCCCGGAAGTTTTCGGCCGGCTGATGGTTTTAAAATCCGGCCCGGGCCGGCCGTCCGCGCCGTCCGCGTAGACTTTTTCTATGGGAGCGGAATTTTTTTTCGGCGAAATTCCCCTTCTCCGCCTTTCCGCCTGCTCGCGCAGGTCCACGGTTTGCTGAAAATTATCGGACATAGAGTTAGTTATAAAGTTAAAAATTATAATTATAAATTTCTAATTACCTAATTTCTAATTGACCTAATCAAATCCTAATGACCAATGTCTAAATTATCTATTTCTTAGTTTATTGTTAATTGAATTAAAAATTAGGTTTAATTCTTTGGCTTCCTGCCAGAGTCTTCTGGCTTCATCTTTCAGTTCCGGCTGGACGACTACCGTCATTCTTAGCCAATGTTTTGTTTCTCTTGATTCTTTCTTGCAGATGCCGATCTTATGCTGAAAATCTTTCTTTGACTCGGCGTCATCCGCCTCGC
>CAZLKB010000011.1:0-4674 GCA_964560005.1 uncultured Gammaproteobacteria bacterium | reverse complement strand
GCGAGGCGGATGACGCCGAGTCAAAGAAAGATTTTCAGCATAAGATCGGCATCTGTAAAAAAGAAACTAAAGAAACCAAACATTGGTTAAGATTATTGGCTAAGGCCAATCCCCAGTTTAAGGATGAATTCAGAAAATTATGGTCCGAAGCTCAAGAATTATTATTGATATTTTCCAAAATATTATCAACGAGCAGACATTGAAAATTTAATAATTGAAAATTCATTGAAAATTGAAAATTGGGATTTGAAAATTAATATATTATGAATAAAAGATCTCGCGCTGGCGGCCGGAGAAATTCAGCGGGTGAAATTCCGGAGGCCCGACCTCGCCTGTCAATCCTAAAATTAATTATTTTTTAAAAAACATATGGGCAAAACTAAAAAAACCAATATCATCGGCTCCGCTATCGCGGTTATAATTATCTTGGCGGTGGTCGGCGCCGGCGCCTATTTTACGGTTATCCGGCTGTTAAAAACAGGCGATCAGCCGCCGGCGGTTGAAAATTCCGAGCAGGCGGGCGCGGGCGCGGGAGAGCGGGCCGGCGCAGCGGCGAATTCCGTTCCGGCCAAGAGCGGCGCCAAGCCGGAGGCGATCGCGGAAATTCCCGGATACCAGTATACCGAAACTTATATTAGCGCTGACTACGGCTTTGCTTTTAAGCATCCGCCAAGCTTTACCGTCACGGAAATGCCGGCCGAAAACGGACTGGTGATTTTAGTAGAAAATATTAAAGAGCAGATCGGCGTGCAGATCCTGATTACGCCGTTCGACGGCCAGGATCAGGACCTGACTAAAGCCGATATTGCGGCGGAAATTCCCGACCTTAAAATTTCGGACGAGCAGGAAGTGCTGATCGGCTCCGGCCGCAAAGGCCTGGCTTTTATGTCCGACAACCCGGCTTTCGGCGGCCAGTCGCGCGAAGTCTGGTTCGTCTACGGCGGCCGGCTTTATCAGATCAGCACCTATGCCGAACTGGACCGGTTCCTTAAGGGGCTGTTCGGGACGTGGGAGTTTAGATAATGTAAAGTTAAAATCTCAAAATGCAAAATGACAATGATAAAAATGTAAAGTTAAAATCTCAAAATGCAAAATGACAATGTAAAATTTAAAATGGAATTTAAGAAAAGGCTGTATGGTTGGGTTCTACGGCTGATAAAATTTATTGATAAACTGCCCAGAGATTCGGTTTGTCAGACCATGGGTAAACAGTTGCTCCGAAGCGGTATCAGCATACTGGCTAATTACATTGAAGCCAATTCCGCCAGTTCCAAGAAAGATTTTATTAATTTTTTCACCCATTCTTTAAAATCCGCCAATGAATCAAAAGTTTGGTTATGTCTGTTAAGAGATACAAATAAGGGGGATAAAAAAGAACTGGCCTGGCTGTTAGATGAATTAGTGGAAATTGCCAATATTATCGCCGCAGGCATTCTGACTTTAAAAGGCAAAAAACAATAATTTTACATTTTCAACTGTCATTTTTAACTTTGAGATTTTAACTTTACATTATTAAATTAGCAATCAATTTGCGCTTTGCCTTTATAAATTATATATTAACTCTAATCATATGCTAAAAAAAATAATCCATTTCATTAAGTACAACAACGCCACGGTGGCGATTCTGGCCGCGATTTTCATTCTGGGCGCCGGCGCTTTCGCGGCCGGGCCCGAGGCGATCGGCCAGCAGCAGACCACCGTTCAGGGGCTGGACAATTCCCTGCTGTTGGCGGCCGATTTGGCCGAATTCAGCATGGATTTTAAGATTGAAAATATTGAGCAGGACGAAAATTATTATTACGCGACCTATAGCTATCTGGACATCGCGGTGGCGGACAGCGCCTGGCAGTACCAGCTGGGGCGGAAAACGCAAAAAATTTCCAAAAAAATTAAAGAAGACCTGGGCGTCTATCTGGCCAAGTTTCTAGCTAAGCATCACGAAGCGCGCCTGCGCGAGCTTAAAGGCGAGCAAGCTCGGGCCCAGTCCCGAGGAGCCGAAGCCAGAGTGGCGGTCACCGAATACAGCGGCCTGATCGGGCGCTCCCTGGACCTGGCGGCCAAAATTTTTCCCGGCTACCAAGCGGTTAAAAAAGTTGAATTACCCGCGCCTGATTTCAGCGCTCTCTCCCCCCTGATAAACGGGGATGAAGGCGGATTAAATCCTTCCGCGCCCGCTTCTAGCCCCGATAATCTGACCAAGATATATAATGATTACCTGGACGCTCATCCGGAAATCTTTAATCCGCCGCAGACTTTACCGGACCAAGCCGCGTCATCAACCACGCCGGCCGAATTTCCCCCCTTGATAAGCGGGGATGAAGGCGGATTGTCCGCCAGCACCACGCCGGCCGTCGAACCGCCGGCCGTAGAACCGGACGCCGGCAATACGCCTGATACCGCCGAACCCCCGGCCGGAGAGCAAAATTCACCCGCTATTTCGGAAAATCCAGGCGCCGGGGAGCCGGTCACGGTGGAAATTATAGAACTGCCGGCCGCCGAAGAGCCGCCGCCCGAACCCGTAGCGCCGCCCGAACCCGTAGTAGAACCGGTAACACCGACCGAATAAATTCTATTCTGTCATTGCGGGCTTGACCCGCAATCCAGAGTAAAAAGGTAAAAACATGGCCGTAAAGATAAACTGTTTGTACTTCTCCCTTCTGGATTGCGGCTCCCCGGATCGGAGTCCGGGGCAGGCTTAGGCCGCAATGACAACATAGAGAGATTGCCGCGTCGGCCGAGTACGGCCTCCTCGCAATGACAGAAAGATGGAATGGCTAATTTCCAATGACGGATGATAAATCAATGTCAAAGCTCAAATTTTAAATTATAATTTTATTTAGACATTAGTCACTGGGATTTGATTAGGTTAATTAGGAATTAGGTAATTAGAAATTTATTATTAATTATATTAATTTGTCGTTTGTCATTGGAAATTTGTCATTATTATGAATATTAAAATTAAAATCTATCTCCTCTCCGCCCTGGGCCTCCTCGCCCTCTGTCTTTTGCCTCTGCCCGCAAACGCCTACACCCTCGGCAGGCCCTCTAATTATCTAACCATTAATTCCGGCCTGGTTGGTTGGTGGACATTTGACGGCAATGATTTAAAGCAGAATGTGGCGGATAAAAGTGGCAACGGGAATAACGGCTATATGAAGGGCTTCACTTCCACCTCTTCGGCCCAGGCGATCGGAAAAATCGGGCAGGCGCTTAATTTTGACGGGGTGGATGATTATATTTTAAACTCTGGTGGAACAACCGGCCTTAATGTGAACACTCACACTATTAGTTTTTGGATGAAAGGCAATAAATCTTTTTCTGGGACAGTTTATAGATTTACTAAAAGTAGTTCCAATTCCGCCCAGTATAGTAAATATGAGATTAGGGTTACCACTGCCGGGATTGTTTTTAGGAACGGTGATGGCACTAGTGCTGATGATGATACATTTGTAGCAACTTTAACTAACGGGACATGGTGGCATATTGTATGCACTTTAGATAGTAGCAGTGTAAAAGCTTGTTATCGTAATGGAATATTGATATCTTTGGCCACTAACGATGTGGACATTTCGCTTAACGACGGTAGCATTCTTTTTATAGGCACCAATAGAGGATTGGTTGGGCAGAATTTTTATGAGGGCTCCATCGACGACGTCCGCGTTTATAACCGCGCGCTGTCGGCGCAGGAAGTAAGAGCGCTCTATAATACCAGCTCGGGCAGCCGCGTTGCTTCATCGCCTAAAGTTATGGGCTCGCCGTCCTGCTTATCGGGGGATTTATCCTGCGGCCTGGTGGGCTATTGGACTTTTGACGGGAAAGATATGGTTAGCAATGTGGCGGACAGGAGCGGCACGGGGAATACGGGATATATCATGGGCTTCTCTTCTACCTCGTCCGCGCAAACGATCGGAAAAGTCGGGCAGGGGCTTAGTTTTGACGGGGTGGATGATTATGCAAAAATCGGCTCAACCAACGCCACTAATTTATTACGAAAGTCAATGTTTATGTGGATATATCCACGTAGTAATAAATCTGCCGATATTTTTGATGGCGGCTATTATACAAGTCCTTACGGGGTTTTATTTCAAATCGCTCCGAGCTTAGGACTAATATATAAGTTAAATATATATGTGAAGAATTCAGTGGGCACGCAGGCGTCCTGTGTCATAGCCGACGCGGCAATTATTGGTTCATGGAAATATGTAGGCTACACTTATGATGGTCAAAATGTGAAATGTTATTTAAATGGAGCGCAGGCTTATAGCGACCAGCCTTTAATTAGAACTATTGCCGGGACCGCGTATGGGTGGACATTGGGGGGGAAAAATGACGGCACTAATAATTCACCCGTTAATCTGGACGACGTTCGCATTTATAACCGCGCGCTGTCGGCGCAGGAAGTAAGAGCGCTCTATAACATCAGCTCGGGCAGCCGCGTTGCTTCATCGCCTAAAGTAACGGGCTCGCCGTCCTGCTTATCGGGCGATTTGTCCTGCGGCCTAGTGGGCTATTGGACGTTTGACGGCAAGGATTTAGTGAACAATGTGGCGGACCGGAGCGGCACAGGGAATACGGGATATATCATGGGCTTCACTTCCACCTCTTCGGCCCAGGCGATCGGAAAAATCGGGCAGGCGCTTAATTTTGACGGGGTGGATGATTACGTAAGAGTAA
>CAZLKB010000010.1:0-7441 GCA_964560005.1 uncultured Gammaproteobacteria bacterium | reverse complement strand
GTATTTTAAGGTCATATCTAGATATTATACCAAAATCTTCTAGACAAGACCCAATTTTTAATATCCTAATTTTTAATTATTAAAAATTTAAGCATTATTTAAAAATTACAAAATTAAAAATTAAAAATTCTATTCTGTGTCCAACAAAGTTTCCACAATTTTCGCCTGTTCCGGCTGCGGCGCCCAATTCCCTAAATGGAGTGGGCGTTGTTTAGAGTGCGGCGGCTGGGGAACTTTACAGATGCAAACCGTTGACTTAAAGCTTGCCGACAAAATGGCCGGCGTCAGCCCGGCCGAAGTGATGGATTTGGAAAAATTAGATAAACCGGAAAAATTTGATCGGCTATTAACCAATATCATGGAGCTGGACCGGGTTCTGGGCGGGGGCATAATCCCCGGCTCCCTGATTTTACTCGGCGGCGAACCCGGCATCGGTAAATCAACGCTGGTGGCGCAAATCGCGGCCTCTATCAAGCAAAACGGCCTGCCTGCCGAAGCTTCAGCGCAGGCAGGCGAAGTAATTTATGTTAGCGGCGAAGAATCAGCCGGCCAAATAAAATCCCGATTCAGCCGATTGGAAATTAAAACCGATAAAATCAAATTCTTAAGCGAAACCAACGCGGAAAAAATTATCGCCACGATCAACCATCTTAAGCCGGCTTTAGTTATTATTGATTCAATTCAGACGATTTATTCTTCCGGCATTGCCGGCGAACCCGGCGGCTTAAACCAAATCCGCGGCTCCACTATCGGCTTTCTGGAAACGGCCAAAAAAAATAATGCGGCGATTATCCTAATCGGCCACATCACCAAGGACGGCCAACTGGCCGGACCTAAGACGCTGGAGCATATCGTTGATACTGTGCTTTATCTGGAAATTGAGACCAACCATGATTATCGGATCCTGCGCGCCACCAAGAACCGTTTCGGCTCGGTTAACGAAATCGGAATTTTTGAAATGACGGCCAAAGGCTTTAACGAAGTGGCCAATCCGGCTTTAATTTTTATTGCCAAAAGCCATAATATCACCGGCTCGGTAATTAGCTCCTTAACTCAAGGCACGCGCGCTTTCTTAACCGAAGTCCAGGCTCTAGTGACTAAGACCGTCTTCGGCTATCCGCAAAGAAAAGCTTCCGGCTTTGATTTAAACCGACTCTCTGTCTTAATCGCGGTTTTAACCAAGCGCGCCAATTTAAATTTAACCAATCAGGATATAATTTTAAATGTCGTGGGCGGCTTAAAAATCAGCGACCCCGGCCTGGACCTAGCCGTTTGCCTGGCCGTTGCTTCTTCGCTGTTAAACCAGATAGTGGCAAACAACATAATCGTCTTGGGCGAAGTCGGCTTGGGCGGAGAAATCCGGCCGGTGGCTAAGCTGGAGCAAAAATTAAAAGAAGCCGAGAGGCTGGGCTTCACTCAAGCCATTATTCCGCAAGGCGACGCAGTTATGAAAAAAATAAAATTAGTTAAAATGAAAAATGTTCAGGAAGTAATCAGTTTTCTGATGAAATAAAATTATTCCACATCCCAGGTGAAAAGAATATTAAAGCCGGCTGAAACCGGTTTTTTAATAAAAAGAGGGCAAGCTTTTGGTTTTCGCTTGCCCGCGAACTGTTGTGACCGTTAAGCCACGCCGGATGCCAGGTCTGACTGCAGCCTCGGTGAGCGTAATTTTGGACGCCCGTTCTCAATGAGAAATTGTCGCAGTGACTCCTTGTTCGGGAAAACAATGCGATTCTGAGCCATGGCACTGTTGATCAGGCGACCTTGCGCCTCGTCCAACACCACTTTCTCACCATTGCCGACAGGTATTCGATACTTCGCAGACATTTCTTTTCCTCCGATGTTTTATTTTTTTAATTATTACGTTTTTGGTTTACCGAAACTAACACTAACACTGACACCGACACTGTTACCGACTCATTATTTTTAAAAAGATCAATCACCTCCTTTGGTTGTGTTGTTTGTTTTTGTTCTAACTGTTCGTGAAATTATATATATTATATTTTATTACCATATTAAAAGATTTTTGTCAAAAATAATTTATTTTTTTGCCTTTTATTAGCCAAAATATCAAAATATAATTTATTTTTTACAAATCTATTCCAAATGAACTTTTTTCTCCCATTCGCCCAATTTATTTTTTAAATCCGGCCAGCGCTCCAAGCTCGGGTCAAGTTCAACTATCTTTATAGCTTGATCACGGGCCTCTTTCATTAAAGCGTAGTCGAATAGAGATGCCATTTTAAATTCCGGAAAACCTTTCTGTTCAATGCCATAGACTTCTCCCGGCCCCCTGAATTTTAAATCCAGTTTGGCCAAAGCAAAGCCGTCATGATTATTAACTAGCGCCTCAAGCCGTCTTATAGTATTGGCGGTTTCAGCCGGCGCTAAGGCCGCTAAATTTTCATCCGCCGGCCCGGTTTGATTAAACGAAGTAAATAAAAAACAATACGACTGATGCCGGCTCCGGCCGACTCGCCCTCTAAACTGATGGATTTGAGCCAAACCGAACCGGTCTGCGCCTTCAATCATCATTATAGAAGCGTTAGGCACATCTACTCCGACTTCAACCACGGAAGTGGAAACCAGAATACTAATCTTATTTTCTAAAAATTGCCGCATGATTTTTTCTTTGTCCGCCGGTTTCAATCGGCCATGCAATTTACCGATTTTTAAATCAGGGAAAATTATTTTAGATAATTTTTTATACTCTTCTTCAACCGACTTTACGCCTAATTTATCCGATAAATCAATTAGCGGGCAAATCACGAAGACTTGCCGGCCTCGGCTTACCTGCTCACGGATAAAAGCGTAAGCGACCGCCCGTTTAGCCTCGGACACGACCTGGGTAATGATTTTTTTTCTGTCTTTGGGCATTTCCTTAATCACCGACAATTCCAAGTCGCCGTATAGCGCCAGCGCCAAGCTTCTCGGAATGGGCGTGGCCGTCATGGATAAAAGATGAGGCAGATCATTCTTGTCTGGGCTGGCAATTTTTTCCATTAAAGATTTTCTCTGCTCCACTCCGAAACGATGCTGTTCATCAATTATGGCCAAAGCCAAGTCGCGGAACTCAATGTCCTCCTGAATTAAGGCGTGCGTGCCGATGATAAGGTCGACCTGTTCCATAATTTTATCTGCACTTAATTTATTTGTTTGGTCATTGGGATTTGGGATTTGTTTGGTCATTGGGATTTGGGATTTCCCTGCCTGCTGGCAAGGCAGGGAAATCTCTTTTTGGCTTCTGGTCACCAGCCCCACTTTTATATTAAAATTTTTCAGCAAACGGCTAACCGTGTCATAATGCTGCCTGGCCAGTATTTCCGTCGGCACCATTAAGGCTGCCTGTCGATTATTCAAGGCTACATTCAGCATAGCGATAATCGCCACCAGGGTCTTACCGCTGCCCACATCCCCTTCCAGGAGTCTTGACATGGGCCGAGCCTTAGCCAAATCCTTTAATATCTCCCAAGCGGCTTGCCTTTGCCCGTCGGTTAATTTAAACAGCAGGCTGTCAACAAACTTCTTAGTTTCCGCTTCATAAAATTTTATCACCGGCCCCCGGCTGATGCTCAAACTTTTTTTAACTAGCTGCGACTGCAGTTGAATTAAAAAAAGCTCGTCGAACGCCAGGCGCTCGCGGGCTTTCTTAATTTCAAAATTCGTTTTGGGAAAATGTATTTTTTTAATCGCTTCGCTTAGACCGAGATGCTCAGTGCTTTGCTTAATTTCCCAGGGCAGCCAATCGGTTACCTGGTTGGCTAAAACTATGACCTGCTTGATTAAAAACCTTAGTTGTTTTTGCGTTAAATTGGCGGTTAAATGATAATTAGGCACTAGCCCTTGGGTATGTACCGCTAATAATCTCCCCCCTGACAAGGGGGGATTAAGGCGGGTTATCCTTTCATAAACCGGCGAAATCATAGCCAAGCTGCCATAATCATCTTCCACTTTTCCGGCCAAAGAAACGAAGTCGCCCACGCGCAAATTTTTTCCAATATACGGCTGATTAAACCAGATTACTTTTAATGACTCGGTTTTATCGCTAACCAGCGCCTCAGTAATATTCATCCTGCGGCGCGGGCTCCTCTTATTTTGAATAAGTTCAATTTGCCCGACTACATTGGCGCTGGCTCCGGGTTTAAGCTCTGCAATCGGCGTCACGCGCGTAAAATCATCGTAACGAAAAGGGAAATAAAATAATAAATCGCGCACGGTTTCCACCCCGATTTTCTTTAGCTTCTTGGCCGTAGACTCGCCCACCCGGTTGATTTTGGTGATGTCGGTATTTAAATCAAACATGTGTGCCCGACAGGATTTGAACCTGTGATCTTCAGCTCCGGAGGCTGACGCTCTATCCAGCTGAGCTACGGGCACAAATAGAAACATCTCTCATCGTTTAAAAATTATCTCCTTCTTCTCGCGAAATTACCGCCTCCGGGGCGCCTGGCGACGCGGCCGAAGCTCATGGTTCGGCCGTATCTTCGGACGATTGGCCGCATATTGGCTTGCTCCAGTTCGGCGAATTTCGTCAGCGCGATTTTTTTATTGATCAGCCTCTCAATATCGCGGATATCTTTCCATTGGTTGGGCGTGGCAAAAGATACGGCTTTGCCGCGAGTCCCGGCTCTGGCCGTGCGGCCGATGCGATGCACATAGTCCTCCGAATTATCCGGCAGGTCATAATTTACCACCAATTCAATATTGCTCACATCAATGCCTCTGGCGGCGATATCGGTGGCCACTAAAATCCGGTATTTTTTCAGTTTAAAGCCGCCCATGGATTCTTTGCGCTGGTTGAATGATAGATTAGAGTGAATTTCCGCCACCCGATGGCCGGTCTGCTCCAGGTTTCTGGCTAAATTTTTGGCGCCGTGCTTGGTCCTGGTAAAAATTAAAACCGAACCGGTGTATTCACGCAAAAGCTTCTCCAAATAGACATGCTTGTCTTCTTTTTTTACTACATACATTTCCTGTTCTACTTCTTCAACCGTGGTGCCGGAGGGCGCCACTTCAATATGAATCGGCATGGTCATATGCCTTTGCGCCAGCCTTAATATCGCGTTCGGCATGGTAGCGGAAAAAAGCAGAGTCTGCCTCGCGCGGGGAAGATGCTTAATCACTTCTTCAATTTGCGGAGCAAAGCCCATATCAAACATCATATCGGCCTCGTCCAAAACTAAAATTTTCATATCGTCCAGCTTTAACCAGCCCCGATGCAAGTGGTCAATTAGCCTGCCGGGAGTGGCCACTATTATATGCGGATTTCTTTTTAAACCCTGAAGCTGCCCGCCGATGGCTTGACCGCCGATTAAAGCCACAGTCTTAAGGCCAAGGCTGGCGCCCAATTTTTTTAAATTTTCATCAACCTGGAGCGCCAGCTCGCGGGTCGGTAGTAAGATCAAGCCGCGTCCGCGAACGATCTTTAAGCGCTGGATCATGGGGATGCCGAAAGCAAAGGTCTTGCCTGTGCCGGTCTGGGCCACGCCGATCAAGTCCTGGCCGGTTAAGGCCGCCGGAATTGATTTCGTCTGGATCGGCGTCGGACTGTTCAAATTTAGTTTTTCCAGCACGCTTAAAATTTGGCCGCTGACGCCCAAGTCTTTAAAGCCTGGTTCGGTTTGGTTGGTTTGTGGAGACATAATTATTTTAAACAAAATTTTCAATTATTGCTATTATCTGGAGGTAGCCCAGTATCATCAATCTTTGGTTTAGATGGCAATTTATTGCCGCCAGCAATATTATCGGGCTTTACCGGTCTAGTCTGCTCTAAGCCAATAAAATCTTCTTCAGTCAACAACGGCTGTGTCATTAAAGTGCTGGCGACTCTATCGCCCCGATGTAAAGTTCTATCCTTAAATTGTTGTTGCAAGGTGTTGACGATCTTGATTAAATCTTTTCTATCCTCATAAGTAAAATTACTGCCCGCTTGTTTAACTAATTTTCTTGATTCTGTTAAGATACCCATTTTATCTTTTCTACTAAAAGAGGTTGCGGAATAAGCCATTTTCTTTTTAAGGCGGCCGGCTATTAGATCATAAATTTTCTCAAGGTTCTGTGGTGATAGATTCTTAGTTATTCCATGTCTGCCTGCATATGCCATACCCGCTAGTTGTCCCTTAAGCCCATAATGACTTTTCTCGCCAAATCTTTTATGATATGAGCCATCAATCATTAATCGCCCCTTGCCAATTTTACCAGCATCCAGTCGGTCAAAGGCGCTCTTAGGCTTATTTCTCATTAACTCACCCCCCCCCATTGGGGTAAGGTTTAGCGGCCGAAAACTCGGTCCCGGATTATTAGTCGGTTGAATTGGTGAAATATTTGTTGGTATAGCCATATCAATTTTGTGCTCTCGGCAAGAATCGAACTTGCATTTCATGGTCCGCAACCATGTGTCCTATCCATTGAACGACGAGAGCCAAACCATGTTTATGCTTCGTAGGACAAGTCTGGCGTCAAAACGGCTTTTTCACGAAACTTGTCCGCCGAAGCATCAGCGCGGGCGGGAACGATGAGAGCCAAATATTAACACGGCACAGGAGATTATCCCGTGCCGAATAATTACGCAGTCAGAGCCGGCTACAATTTAAATATTTTAGCTAAGGCTTCGGATAACGGCTGATCGGTCCTTTCTAAATCTTCCGGCAGGTATTTTAACAGATTTTCGCGGATTGGCAAGGGGTTTAAATTATTTAAAGGAATCGATAGCCTGGGTTTAACTACATTTTTAAATTCAAAATATAAATTTTTTATATCCTGATTCGGCTTGTAGACAATGGAAAAATCCTTAATCACATCATAATCATAAAATTTCCTGCCCACAATTACGCCCTCGTCGGTCAAGCTGAAATTAATCATCATCGGCTCCTGGCTGTCATGGATCATTATCACCAGAGCGCCGATTATTATTATGGCGGCGAATAAAAAATCACCGGTAAAAAATGAGTAGATAATAAACAAAACTGCAACTAGACTGGAAATTATATACCAAACTCTAGTCCGCTGATGCTTATTGTATTCCGGTATCTGCCAACTGATTATTTTATTGCCAACTTCGGTTGTTTTAGCCACTTCCGCCATAGTTTTAAATTGACAAAACTAGATAAATTATATATATTTATTATAGCATGAATAGTTGAAAGTGGAAAGTTAAAAGTTATAAAGTTTAACTTTGAACTTTCCACTTTTAACTTTATAACTCAAATACGGAGAGGTGGCTGAGCGGCCCCGCAAATGCGGGGCACCCTGCTAAGAAAAGTTTGTACTATTTTAAAATTAAATAGCTAATCTTAATTTGGAGAGGTGGCTGAGCGGCTGATAGCAGCACCCTGCTAAGGTGTTAGGCTTTAACGAGTCTCGAGGGTTCGAATCCCTCCCTCTCCGCCAATTTTCACTTTTTGTGAAATCGTAAGAAACAGCCTCGGCGCAAAGCGCC
>CAZLKB010000009.1:7643-7991 GCA_964560005.1 uncultured Gammaproteobacteria bacterium | reverse complement strand
GTTCGGGCGGTCCGGGCGCGGCTGGCGGGTCCGGCAACGGCGGCGGCGGCGCGGGCGGCGGCAACGGCGCTGGCGCGGCCGGCGAAGCCGGTAATATCGACGGCGCCGGACAGGGCGGCGACGGCCGGTCCAGCTCGACCAGCGGCGGCGACACCGAAGGCGAAGCCGGCCAGGACAATACCGGCGCGGGCGGCGCCTGGAACGATAATACCAGCGGCACGGCCGGCCAGGGCGGCACCGGCGACGGCACTTCCGCCACATCCTGCGCCACTCGATGTCAGACCGTGCGGGGCGTAATGCGCCTCGTCACGCGCGAGAGTCTTACAATAGTCAGCGGCCGGATTAACT
>CAZLKB010000009.1:0-7633 GCA_964560005.1 uncultured Gammaproteobacteria bacterium | reverse complement strand
CCGTCTCGGGCTGGGGCGATATGTACGGCGCGGGCGGCGGCGTCGGCGTCTCCAACGCTGTGGGCTGGGAGGACGCCGGAGGCGCCTTCGGCGCCGGCGGCGGCGGCGGCCTGACCGGCGGCGCGGGCGCCGGCGGCATCATTGTGATTAGCTATACGCCTGCGCCGATACATCCAACCGTCTCTACCCAATCGGCAGTAGTGACCGGCCCTACCTCGGCCATTTTAAACGGAAGCCTTGATAATACCGGCGGCGCTGATGTTTACGAACGCGGTTTTGCCTGGGGCACGAGCCCCACGCTATCCGGCGGGGATACGGCCACTACTTCGGATACGGTGGGCCAGCCTTTCGCCGTGGGCCCGTTTGGTAATGGCTCTTTAAACTTTGTCTGCGGCACCACCTATTACTCCCGCGCCTATGCCATTAACTCAATCGGCACCGGCTTTGGCAGTGTCTCGGCATCATTCGCCACTAATTGTCAGACCGTTAGCCGCGTTATGCGCCTGTTCCAGGGCTATAGAATTAAAATAGTCAGCGGCCGGCTTAAAATTATGGGCCAGATACTTTGCCAAGAGAGTGTAACTTTTGGCGGGTTGACTTATATTTCAGTTTTAGCTAAAGACGGCGAATGCTGGCTGGACAGAAACCTGGGCGCGACTCAAGTAGCTACCTCAAAGACCGATTGGCTGGCTTACGGCTCATTATTCCAATGGGGCAGAGCGCCGGACGGCCACCAGCTTATAACCTGCACCGGTCCTCTTGCCGCTAATTGTTCCGCCGATAACGGTTCAACCGACGTCAATGCCGATGTTCCGGCCAACGCCCTGTTTATTACCGAAACGGTTTCGCCTTACGACTGGCGCGTAAATCCGGACGATACTCTTTGGGCCAGCGTTAGTAGCACTAACAACCCATGTCCTAGCGGTTTCCGCGTGCCCACCCAAGCCGAATGGGTGGCGTTAGCCGCGGCCGAAGGCATCACTAACAGCGCGAGCGATGACAAAGCCTTCGCTTCAACGCTAAAACTAACGCTAGCCGGCAACCACAACAACCTTGATGCCGGGGTTTACAATCAGACTTCATGGGGTTACTATTGGTCGAGCAGTCCTGTCAGTACGAACGCCTCCTTCTTGAGTTTCAACTCTACGACCGTCGTTCCAGCCGGTGACTACTACCGCGCCGCCGGCTATTCCGTACGTTGCCTTAAGGACTGACCGCGGGAGCAATCTTGTCCGCTTAAAGCGGATAAAATTTAATGGGCAAATCAGGGGATTAGAAGAATTTTTTAAAAATAGAAAATATGAAAAACACAAAAAAAATCGCAATTTTTGAAGGGCGGAAAATCCGCCGTATTTGGGATGAGGAAAAAGAGCTTTGGTATTTTTCGGTGGTGGATGTGGTAGGTATTTTAAGCGGGAGCGCGGATCCTAGGAATTACTGGAAAGTATTAAAAAGTCGTTTGAAAGATGAAGGTAGTGAGGTGGTTACAAAATGTAACCAACTGAAATTTTTGGCTAGTGACGGCAAATATTATCTATCCGACGCGGCCGATACGGAGACGGCTTTCCGCCTGATTCAATCCATTCCCTCGCCTAAGGCCGAGCCGTTTAAGCTCTGGCTGGCGCGCGTGGGTTATGAAAGGATTCAGGAAACAACCGACCCGGAAAAATCAATCAATCGGGGTCGGATGAATTGGCAAAGAATGGGGCGGGACGCGAAATGGATACACCCCGTTAGATATTTTGTAAATTTTATAAATAAATTATGTTTTACGTTTACGTGTTGCAAAGTTTAAAAGATAGAAATTTTTATGTGGGATATACTAATAATTTGAAAAGAAGACAGAAAGAACACCAAGATAATAATGTGATATCCACGAAAAACAGAGGTCCGTTAAAGTTGATATACTGTGAAATTTGTTTGAATCAGCAAGACGCAACGCATAGGGAGAAATATTTAAAAACGTCATGGGGAAAGAGATATATTAAGAATAGATTAAAATATTATCTAACGGGGTACAGCAAAGAATGATGGGGCAGGAAATCAGGAATAAATTGACCGACTATTGGAAGAAAATAAAATACCCGCGAAAAAGGGCGGGCGGATTGCTAAAAATGCTCGTCTGGAATTGGAACAAAAAACCGGAAAAAAGGTCGTGTCAGGCAAGAATTTATTAAAAAAATTGAAAATTATTATATGAAACAGTTAAGCGCAATTATTATTATCGCCGGCATGATTTCGGCGGCCGGCTATTTCGCCTATCAGGCGGTTAAAGCTCCGGCCGAGCCGCCGGTTGCCGGCTCGTCGGTTTCGGTTTTTGCCGGCGCCGCGTCCGCGCCCGAGCCTAAGAGCGGGGTTGCGGAGACTGCCGAGAAAGAGCCGGCCGCGCGCTCGGCGCCCGAGGGCGCGCTGGAGTACCGGAACGAGCTTTATGGGTTTTCTCTGTTTTATCCGGCCGAGCTTTTGGTTACCGAGCACTCCGAAGGCGGCGACGCCGCGACCGTAACTTTTCAAAACGTTGAGACAGCGCAAGGTTTTCAAATATTCATTGTGCCGTACGGCGAAGCGCAGGTAAGCGAACAGCGTTTTAAAATGGACGTACCGTCGGGCGTGCGTAAAAATTTAACCGAAACAGCGGTTGACGGCGCGGTCGGAGCCGCTTTTGAGAGCTTTAACGCCGAACTGGGGGAAACGAGCGAAATCTGGTTTATAAGAAACGGCTTTCTTTACGAAGTTACCACTTTAAAGCCGCTGGATCAGTGGCTTAAGGAAATTATGCAAAGCTGGAAGTGGGAGAAATGATAAAAATGTAAAGTTAAAATCTCAAAATGCAAAATGACAATGTAAAATTTAAAATGGAATTTAAGAAAAGGCTGTATGGTTGGGTTCTACGGCTGATAAAATTTATTGATAAACTGCCCAGAGATTCGGTTTGTCAGACCATGGGTAAACAGTTGCTCCGAAGCGGTACCAGCATACTGGCTAATTATATAGAAGCCAATTCCGCCAGTTCCAAGAAAGATTTTATCAATTTTTTCACCCATTCCTTAAAATCCGCCAATGAATCTAAAGTCTGGTTGTGTCTGTTAAGGGATACAAATAAGGGGGATAAAAAAGAACTGGCCTGGCTGTTAGATGAATTGGTGGAAATCGCCAATATTATCGCCGCAGGCATTCTTACCTTAAAAGGCAAAAAACAATAATTTTACATTTTCAACTGTCATTTTTCATTTTGAGATTTACATTTTACATTATCTATGTCTTTTTCCCTCAAAAAATATTTAATCCTCTCCGCCCTCGGCCTTCTCGCCCTCTGTCTTTTTCCGTTGTCGGCCCATGCTGCGACGATAGGCAAGCCCACCAACTTTCTTACCCTTAGCCAGGGCCTGGCCGGCTGGTGGACGTTTGACGGCCCGGATATGATCAGTAATGTGGTTGACAGGAGCGGGAACGGCAATACCGGCTACTGGATCGGCGGCGCCACCACCACGGCGCGGGGCAAGCTCGGGCAGGCGGCCTGGTTTGACGGCGCGAGCAGATACGTCAACGCCGGATCCGGCTCTTCCATCCCTAAAACCGCACCCATGTCCATCGCTTTTTGGCTATACCCGGAGAATTTGAACGGTTATCCTATAAGCAGAGATCAGAATAATCCTTACAATTGGATGATAAGGTATAATAATACCGGGAATAAAAATATAATGCTTGTTGTCATGTATAGCACTGCATCTTATGTCGCCTTCAGCCCGACCGATTCAGTTCCTTTAAATACCTGGACCCATGTGCTGATTACCTGGAATGGCGCGACCACTACGGGCACAAAAATATATCTTAACGGTTCAGAGACCGTAACCGTAGAAAACGGCGGTGGAGTGGGAACGCAGTTTCAAGATAATGCCAAGCTTACTTTTGGCGTTGGGTGCGCGCTTTGCGGCGATAAGTATTGGTGGGGCGGGAAGCTGGACGACGTCCGCATTTACTCCCGCGTTCTGTCGGCTCAAGAAGCGCGCAACCTGTATAACATCTCTTTCAGCCGAGTCAATACCAGCCGCACCGATACCACCTCGCTTACTTCCGGCCTGGTGGGGCATTGGACGTTTGACGGCAAGGATATTAACTGGGCCACGGGCATTATCCAGGATAAATCCGGCAGCGGCAACAGCGCCAGTCTGATAAGGATGTCCACCTCAACCAGCCCGGCGGCGGGAAAAATTGGGCAGGGGCTTAAGTTCGACGGGGCGGATGATTGCGTCAACGCCGGACTGCCGGCTTCTCTCGATATTACCGGAGCGATTACCGTCGCCGCCTGGGTAAAGCCAAGGTCGTCAGCTTTAAATAAAGGCATAGTTTCAAAAAGTTCTGTCGGCGGCGGGGCGTCGACCCAGCAGTATCATTTATATGATAGCGGATCTAATAGAATGGGTTTTGTGGTAGGCAGTTCTACTATAACCCTAAGTTCGGTCACTGCTAATAACGCGGTGCCGAATAATCAATGGAGCCATCTGGTAGGGGTATATAACGGGACTGATACGACCAGCCTATATTTAAACGGCGTGCGAGTTGACATTGATACCTCGGCTAATTTCGGTCCGCTCCAGCAATCCGTCAAAAATTTCAACATAGGCTCAACGCACGGAACATCCGTCTGTAATGGAGGCTATTTTGACGGTTCTATCGACGACGTCCGCGTCTATAACCGCGCCTTGTCGGCCGCTGAAGTCAAAGCGCTCTATAATCAAGGCGCTGCGGAAATTAATTCGCCCCTGGATACGGCCGGCGGCTCGACTCTTAAGACCGGCCTGGTGGGCTATTGGACCTTTGACGGCAAAGATTTGATCAGCAATGTGGCGGACTCTAGCGGCAACGGCAATACCGGCTACCTATTGGGATATACCGCCACCACCACCGTACGGGGGAAACTCGGCCAGGCGCTTAGTTTCGACGGGGTTACCAATATAGTTTCCGCTGGAGACAGAGATAGTTTGGAAGGTATGGACGCGATTACAGTTTCGGCTTGGGTCAATCCAAAACTAACCGGAGATTCTTATCAAAGAATAGTTAATAAAGCCAACAACGCGGCGGTATATTCTTATGCTATTTATGTTCACACTAATGGCGCGATCGGAGCCTTAATGACAACTACGGGAACAGGAGCTGGGACAAGCGATTTCTTTAGCGGACAATTCGGAAAAACTCTTGTAGCTAATAAGTGGCAACATGTAGTCTTGGTCTGGAGCGCCGCTATCGCCCAGGCTAATATATATTTAAATGCCAGCGCCGGGACGGCGCAAGCCAGAGACGGAGACCTTATTGCCGACACGGTAGTGCCATTTGAGATCGGTGATAGGACGGCAGGCGACAGGTCTTTTAATGGCGTGATAGACGATGTCCGCGTCTACGACCGCGCGCTGTCGGCGAATGAAATTAAGCAGTTGTATAATTTGGGAAGATGATAAAAATTTAAAATGTAAATCTCAAAGTTAAAAATGACAATTTAAAATTAAAAATTAAAAAAATCTAAAAATGGAAAATAATAAATTCAAAAATGAATTTAAGAAACGCATTTATAATTGGGTTTTACGTTTAATTAAATTTATTGATAAACTGCCTAAAGATTCGGTCTGCCAAATTATGGGTAAACAGTTATTAAGGAGCGGCACCAGCATTCCGGCTAACTATATTGAAGCCAATTCAGCCAGTTCTAAGAAAGATTTTATTAATTTTTTCACCCATGCCTTAAAATCAGCCAATGAATCAAAAGTCTGGTTATGCCTGTTAAGAGATACAAATAAGGGAGATAAGAAAGAGCTCGATTGGCTTTTAAATGAGTTGGTTGAAATCGCTAATATTATAGCTTCCAGTATTTTAACTTTAAAAGGCAAAAAATAATATATGTTTAAAGATATATTAAAATTAAAATTGTATTTGAGGCCAAAAATTTTACATTTTGCATTGTCATTTTTCATTTTGATATTTGCATTTTTCATTTGCGCGCCTGTGGCGCGTGCCGCGACTTTCCGCCTGGCCACGCCGCCCAACTATCTGTCCGTGAACTCCGGCCTGATCGGCTGGTGGACGTTTGACGGCGCGGACATGATCAGTAACGTGGCGGACCGGAGCGGAAGCGGGAATACGGGATACCTGAAGAACTTCACTTCCACCTCATCCGCGCAAACGGCGGGAAAAATCGGGCAGGCGCTTAGGTTTGACGGAGTGGATGATATAATTTCCGCCGGTGATAGAGACAGCTTAGAAGGAATGGATGCGATTACGATTTCGGCTTGGGTTAACCCAAAAATTTCAGGAAATTTTTATCAAAGAATAGTTAATAAAGCAGCTAGCGCAACAAATTATTCTTATGCTTTTTATGTTCACACTAATGGCGCGCTTGGAGCCTTGATAACGACTACGGGAACGGGAGGCGGAGACAGTGATTGGTTTTCAGGTCAATTTGGAAAAACCTTAACTGCCAAAAAATGGCAGCATGTAGTATTCGTTTGGAGCGCCGCCTCTGCTCAAGCCAATGTATATTTAAACGCCAGCCCCGGTACGGCCCAAGCCAGAGACGGAGATTTTATTAATAATATTGCAAACGCCTTTGAAATCGGCGATAGAACGTTAAACGACAGATCTTTTAATGGTTTAATCGACGACGTCCGCGTTTATAACCGCGCGCTGTCGGCCGACGAGGTTAAGATTCTTTACCGGGCCGGCGAGGCAAAAATCAGCGCTTCTCCCTCGGCAGGCTCGGGACAAGGACTGAACGCGGGGCTGGTCGGCTATTGGACGTTTGACGGCAACGATATGATTAGCAACGTGGCGGACTTAAGCGGAAGCGGGAATACCGGCTACTGGCTGGGCGGGGCAACCACCACCGTGCCGGGGAAAATCGGGCAGGCGTTAAGGTTTGACGGAGTTGATGATTATGTCAATACCGGCCTATCATCAGAGTTAGACGGATTAAACGAGGCTACGATAGCATTTTGGTATAAGACAACTGAAACTCTTTTAGCCGAGTCTATAATGTCTAGCTGGGGGATAGGCCGGCGATTTATAATATATTTGTATGACAATAATCAGTATCAAGTGGTTTGGAGATATGGCGGATCTGGTGCCGTTGGGACTTCTCTTACTCATCTTTCGGATAATGTGCCTTCCGGCGAGCTTAATGACGGTAAGTGGCATTATGCGGCGTTTGTATACGACAATCCATATTCGTCCATTTACCATGATGGCAAATTTTTAGATACTGATGAAGACTTAGGCGGGACTCTCAATACTGGAGTAGTGGATTTTGTAACTATTGGAAAATATACGACAAATTATTTTCCTGGCTCTTTTGACGATGTCCGCGTTTACTCCCGCGCCCTTTCGGCCGATGAAATCAAACAGCTTTACAACTTAGGCGGAAGTAAAATCGATCCTTCGGATATGGGCGCCGGGTCTTTATCCAGCGACTTGGTGGGCTGGTGGACTTTTGACGGGCCGGATATGATAAGCAATGTGGCTGACCGGAGCGGGCAAGGGAATACGGGGTATCTTAAGGGTTTCACTTCAACCTCGTCCGCGCAAACGGCGGGAAAAATCGGGCAGGCGCTTAATTTTGACGGGGTGGATGATTACGTAAGAGTAA
>CAZLKB010000008.1:0-18541 GCA_964560005.1 uncultured Gammaproteobacteria bacterium | reverse complement strand
GACTAGCCTGTTATCCCCGGAGTAGCTTTTATCCGATGAGCTTCCGCCGTCCTATATCGCACGGTCGGATCACTAAGTTCCGCTTTCGCGACTGCTTGACTCGCTGGTCTCGCAGTAAAGCTGGCTTGTGCCTTTACACTATCTCCCGGATTTCCATCCCGGGATAGCCAACCTTTGTAAACGCCTCCGTTACTCTTTGGGAGGCATCCGCCCCAGACAAACTACCCACCAGATACTGTCCCCAGTCCGGATTCACGGACAAGGGTAAGAATTAAAAGCGCACAAGGGTGGTATCTCACTGGCGTCCGCCTTACGGCGAACTCCCACCTATTCTGAACAAGCGCACCCCTAACTCAATATCAAGCTATAGTAAAGCTTCACGGGGTCTTTTCGTCCAACTATGGTTAATGAGCATCTTTACTCATCTTGCAATTTCACCGAGTCCTTCGTTGAGACAGTATTCAAGTTGTTATGCCATTCGTGCAGGTCGGAACTTACCCGACAAGGGATTTCGCTACCTTAGGACGATTTATTCGTGTTAATTTCAATAATAACTTTTATTGAAATCTTCAGATAAGTTATTTCTGAAGCTCATGGTTGCCCATGAGATCGGACTATATCTTCATCCAAATAGATGTTTGACGTATAGTCTCTGAGGATTTTCATAAGCTTCATAAAAGGGGCAAGACATTAAAATCTTGCCGATCATCTAAAGAAGATGATGATCAAATGTGCCGCTTTTTCCATCCTTGCCCCCTGGAATATATGCCTTTCCGCTTGAAATAGCAGCAAGCAATTCCCAGGTTGGATTCTTTTTTAATTTTCTTCTTTTACGGTATAATCTTTTTTTCTTTTTCATTCTTTATTCTCCCTTCATGAAACTTATGAACCTTTCCTGCTGATTGTCCGGCATCTCGAATGGCCGAGATACAAAAAATGATTTTTACTGTCCCGTATTGCGGGACGAGTACATTTTTTACTCCGGGGTTTCCAGCATATAGTCAAATTTTATAACTACAATCGTTAACTTATAGTTATCGCCGGCGTTCATCCGCGCTTCGGATCAAAGCTGCCCGCGCTCCGCTGTCGCTGCGCTAAATGTAAAATGTAAATCTCAAAATGTAAAATTAATGAATTCCGTGAAAAATTTATTAAAATTTTTCACTCCATAATTTTTCATTTTGCATTTTCAATTTTTAATTTAGTGCTTCGCGACAGCGAAGCGCGATGACTTCTCCCCTTAACGTTCGGACACTGGCCAGGCATCACCCCCTATACATCCTCGTTAGAGTTAGCAGGGAGCTGTGTTTTTGTTAAACAGTCACTTGAATTCTTTAGCTGCGGCCTCGCTTGCGCGAGGCAAGTCTTATTGCGAACTTACGACCGCTATTTTGCCGAGTTCCTTAACGAAGGTTCTCTCGTACACCTTGGTCTACTCGACCTATTCACCTGTGTCGGTTTGCGGTACGGTTGCCATAACCCTTTCGGCCTTGCGGCCGACCCTAGAGGTTTTTCTGGGCGGTTTTTCCGTTTGAATCGACTCCACCAGAGGCTTCGTCTTTTAACAACATCGAAAAATATCGGTACGGATTTGCCTATACCTATTTCCAATGCCATTAACGCTCATACCATAGAAACGCTCAAACTTTGAAACCGCGTCCCCCCATCGGAAGATTACGGCAGTGCTGGAATATTAACCAGCTCATCCATCGGCTACACCGGCATTACACCGGTCTCGTCTTAGGACCGACTAACCCTGGGTCGATTTGCGTTGCCCAGGAAACCTTGAATTTTTGGTGGGCAGGGTTTTCGCCTGCCTTTATGCTACTCATGTCAACATTCTCTCTTCTAAAACCTCCACCGAAATTCACATTTCGGCTTCAGCGGATTTAGAATGCTCCTCTACCGCGCCGTGTCTCGCTATCGCTCGCCACGGAATTTTTAATTTTAAATTTTTAATTTTAAATGATTGTATCGCTTCGCGATAATTAATAATTCAATCATTCAAAATTTAATCAAAATTCAAAATTAGAAATTCAAAAATGTCGAACGTTAGTGAGACACGGCACCCGCAGCTTCGGTAATATGCTTAGCCCCGATAAATCTTCGGCGCGCGGCAACTTGACTAGTGAGCTATTACGCTTTCTTTAAAGGATGGCTGCTTCTAAGCCAACCTCCTAGTTGTCGCAGTCGCGACACCACCTTTTACACTTAGCATATATTTAGGGACCTTAGCTTGCGATTAGGGCTGTTTCCCTTTTGACTGATGAACCTTAGCGCCCATAGTCTGACTCCCGAGCTTAATTTTCTGGTATTCGGAGTTTGGTTAAGGACAGTATCTTGCGACCTATCCTCATTCAGTGCTCTACCCCCAGAAAGAAACGCTCGAGGCTAGCCCAAAAGCTATTTCGAGGAGAACCAGCTATTGCCGAGTTCGATTGGAATTTCACCGCTAACCACAACTCTTCCCCGAGTTTTGCACGGCTCGTGGGTTCGGTCCTCCCCCCGTCTTTCGATGGGGTTCAACCTGGTCATGGCTAGATCACCCGGCTTCGGGTCTTGTGCGTGCGACAAACGGGCTATTAACCCTCGCTTTCACTATACATGCCCCGCCCAGGGCGGGTTATGTGAGCCACACACAGCAAACTCGTTGACTCATTCCTCAATAGGCACGCCGTCACCACCGCACCTCGCTACGCTCGGGCGGTGGAATTTTTAATTTTAAATTTTTAATTTTTAAACAAATCTTAATTTTCAATTTTCAAACAGTTGTTTGGAAATTTAGTCATTAAAACATTGGAAATTGTTTAGAAATTAGAAATTAGAAATTAGAAATTCCGTACCGAACGCAGTGAGGTACGGTGGCTCCGACTCTTTGTAAGTATATGGTTTCAGATACTATTTCATCTCCCTTACCGGGATGCTTTTCACCTTTCCCTCACGGTACTTGTTCACTATCGATCTCAAGAAGTATTTAGTCTTGGGTCATAGTCGACCCGGCTTCGTACGGGATTTCACGAGTCCCGTATTACTTAAGATTAGTCATCCGTAGAGTAATAATTCCTTTCGCTTACGGGGCTATCACCCGCTCTGGCAGAGCTTTCCAGCTCGCTTCAACTAGAGAACTAATTTATGTTTACCTCTACCTCGCTCTTCTAGGGAGCAAAAACGACTATCTTGCAACACTTCTTAAACATATGGACCTAGATCCTTCTGCACTACCTTTCCACGTGAGTGGTCGGATAATACGCGGTTTAAAAAGTTTAGACTTTTCCCCGTTCGCTCGCCACTACTTGGGGAATGCACATGGCTCGCTACCGCTCGCAATTTCTAATTTCTAATTACTAATTTCTAAAATTTAGAAATTAGATCAATTAGGTTAATTAGAAATTCGTGTCGAACGATAGTGAGACACGTTTTTTTATCTCTTTTCCTCCGGCTACTAAGATGTTTCAGTTCACCGGGTAGTCGTCTCACCAGCTTATGTGTTCAGCTGGCGGACGTTCCGATATAAATCGGAACAGGTTTCCCCATTCGGAGATCCTCGGATCAAAGGTTGCTTGCCACCTAACCGAGGCTTATCGCAGGCTGCTACGTCCTTCATCGGCTTCTTGAGTCAAGGCATCCACCATATACCCTTAATGTGATTTTCCCACACTTTTGTTTTAAAAAGTGTTTGCTCCATCACTTGGAGCTTGCCCGACAAATCGAAAACATTTGCCAGGTACTTACTTACAAAACGAATATTAAGATGCTCTTCACTTACAATACTTTTAAATTTTATTTTAGTTTAACTAATTGTTAAGGTGCTAAACTGGTAGGTAATTCTATTTTTCTTAAGCTCCCGCAAATCTACGAATTGGCTACAAATATTACAAATTTTATTCGTGATATTCGTAGTGGATTTGTAGATTTGTGGAGGCTCATTGTGCTATTTAAAATAACCGTTTTAGAATAAACAAAAAACCGCTGTCCAAGCGGTTCGTCAGTGGGCAAAAAGAGAGCCGAACTTAACCGCTGGCAAGTTTAATAATTAATGGTATGTTTTTCATATGGTATGGAAGATTGATTTAGCTAACTGATATTATACCTTATATATATAATCTGTCAAGACTGGCGATGTTAATGGATTGTTAATAAAAAAACGCCCTAAAATATAATAATTATTTATTTAAAATTAGCCTATTTGTTACGAGGCCGGCTAACTGCCGATTTAAATAATTCTAAACTTCTCCAAGAGCTCAGGATTATTCATGTGACTTTGCGCCGTTTCTTTACTGATTATTTTTTCGTCATAAAGCCTCTTCAGGTCATGGTCAATCGAAACCATGCCGTCCTTAGAACTGGTTTCAACCACGGTCTTAATCTGGGCGATTTTATTTTCTCTGATTAAGTTGGACACGGCCGGCGTATTGATTAAAATTTCTCTGGCCGCGATGCGGCCGCCTTTTATTTTAGTAACCAATCTCTGGGAAATCACAGCGGCCAAAGTCATGGATAATTGCATCCTGACCTGGGTCTGCTGATGCGGCGGAAAAATATCTATGATGCGGTCAATCGTCTGCGCCGCGCTATAAGTATGCAAGGTGGCCAGAACCAGGTGGCCGGTCTCGGCCAGAGTGATGGTAGCGCTGATGGTTTCCAGGTCGCGCATTTCGCCGACCATGATAACATTCGGATCTTGCCTTAAAACATGCTTTAAAGCTCGATCAAAGGCAACCATATCAGAGCCCAATTGCCTTTGCATGATAATTCCCTTATTATGTTTAAACATAAATTCAATCGGGTCTTCCATAGTGACAATACTGCACTTTCTGTGCTGGTTGATATAATTAATCATGGCGGCCAAGGTGGTTGATTTGCCGCAACCGGTCGGACCGGTGACCAAGATTAAACCCTGCTGTAAATTTACCAAATCATAAACTACTTTCGGCATAACTAAATCTTCCAGGGTCGGCATGTCGTTGGTGATCACTCTGGCCACCAAGCCCAGATTACCCCTCTCGTAAAGCAAGTTCACCCTAAACCTGGCTTGATCTTCATTCTGGTAGCCAAGATCCAATTCCTTATGTTCAATTAACCTGGCCTTTTGCTCCTCATTTAAAAGTGAAAACGCCATTTGTTCAATTTCCTTTCTGGATAATATTTTTTTCGGCTCTACTTCAACCAGCTCGCCATCAATCCTCAAAATAATCGCGGCTTCAGCCACTAAGTGGACATCTGAAGCGTTTTTTTTAACGGCTAATTGAAAAATTTCTTTTATAGTCATAATATTGACAAAAATTATTAAATATGCTACAATCTTATATTAATTAAATAATTTTTTTCTATGGTAAAAATCAAAAATATTTTAATAAAATTAGCCAAAAAATTAAAAAATAATAAAGGTTTTAGTTTAACCGAGCTGATGATTACTATGAGCATTGTCGGATCGGTAGGTACTTTGGCTGGCGCGCAAATAGACGATATCTTGCCCATGGCGCGCGATGCTCAAAGAAAAGCTAATATTCATCAAGTGCAGACTGCGCTGAATCTTTATTATGACGACCATGGCCAATACCCGTTAACCCCGGAGAGTCAACCGACCGAAGCGGGCTGGCAATTAATCAAAGGAATTTTAGAATCTACTGACGAAATATATATACCGGAAATGCCCCGGGATCCTCTTGGTATTGACCAATATGTCTTTAAATATTGGAGCGATGGTCAAAAATTTAAGATTGCTTACGAGACCGAAGATCCGCTGGATAAATCGCCAATGATCGCCTGGGGATTGTAAATACAAAATATATTTTCTATAAAGATCAGCCCAATCCAGGGCTGGTCTTTTTTATTTTATCCAATCTCCTTGAGACCCTTTCACAAATCAACTGATTATCTCACGAATATCACAAATAAACATGAGCATCTGATTTATTATTTGTATATTTGTGAATTGATTTGTTGATTTGTAGAGTTACCAATTCTTATTTATCAAGCCTTCGGCCGCGGCGGCGACCTGCGCTTCCTGCTTGGACGTGCCCTCGCCCCGGGAAATCTGCTCTTCGTTCAGATAAAGCCCGACCACAAAGTTTTTGGCGTGGTCCGGGCCGGATTCGCTTAAAACTTTATAATGAGGCGTCGTGCCGTAGATCTCTTGGGCTTTTTCCTGAAATTTTGATTTAGGATCAAGATAAAGCTTGTTAGTTAAAATATTATCCAATTTGGATAGAATTGACGCCTTAATAAATTTTTTAGCCGCTTTAATGCCCTGATCTAAATAAATCGCGCCGATTATGGCTTCCATGGCGTTGGCTAAAATGTATTGGCGCGCCTTGGAATTAGAATCCTTGGATTCGCCTTTTGATAAATATAAGTATTTTTCTATGCCCAGCTCGTTGGCTACCTGGGCCAGCATCTTATAATTTACCAAGCTGGCCCGCCAGTTGGTTAGATCGCCCTCGGGCGTATCCTGAAATTCTTGAAATAAAGTTTCGGTAACAATGATTTCCAAAACTGCGTCGCCTAAAAATTCCAAACGCTCATTATGACGCAACTCAAAGTCGGGATGTTCGTTTAAATAAGACCGGTGTACCACCGCTTGCTTTAATAAATCAGCATTTTTAAATTTTATGCCGATTATTTCTTCTAAGCTGGAAAAATTTTTCATGGAGATAAACGCGATGTTTGGGATATTTAGGATCGCCGGGAGATTGGGGTAGCTTGATCCCAAAAATCTCAATAATCCTAACTGTCTCAAAAATCTTAATTATTAATATCATCAATCTCCGCCGGCTCGGCTTTTTCTTCGGCCGGCTGCTCGTTTTTTTTAATCAAAGGAGTCGCCTCTTTAAAAATCGCGCCTAAAACCCCGTTGACGAACTTGCCTGAAGATTCGCCGCCGAAAGTTTTGGCGATTTCAATAGCTTCGTTTATAGCCACCTTGGCCGGAATTTCTTTATCAAAGACCAGTTCGTAGACGCCGATGCGCAAAATATTCCTGTCCACTATCGTTATCTGATCCAAGGGCCATTCGGTGGCGTACTTAATTATATACTTATCAATTTCCGCCTCATTATCTATCACGCCCTTAATTATGGATTTAACGAATCCATGATCGTTAAACTTAGGGGCAAACTGGCTGAAATTATGCTCAATTAAACTGCCCAGGTCTTTCTCTCGCTTACCGTTAAAATCCCAAGAGAACAGGGTTTGCATGGCGATAGTTCTGGCTAAGTGGCGGTTGGACATAACGAATAAGTTAGAAGTAAAAAGTAAGAATAAATTAAATTCATTTTCTTCTTACTTCTAACTTCTTCCTTCTTACTTTTTATTCTCTTTCTTAACTTTGCTCTTGATTTTAATGACTTCGCGGCCATTATAAAAACCGCAAAAACCGCAAACGCGATGAGGCAGTATGGCTTTAGCGCATTTCGGGCATTTATTAAGTTTCACTTTTTTCAAGGCCTGATGCGAACGGCCGCGGCGGGCTTCGCTTCTTGACCTTCGTTTAGCCGGTACGGACATAAATTGAATTACGAATTATGAATTACGAATTATGAATTTTTAAAAATTATAATCCAAAATATCAAAATTCAAGATTATTTGTTAATTATCAATTTTAGTATAACTTAAAAAGGCAGTTAAAGTCAAGCTAAAATTAAATAATCAGCATGGCGTCGCCATAACTGTAAAACCGGTATTTTTTCTTGATAGCAGAGCGATAAGCCTTAAAAATTTTATTTCTACCGGCCAAAACAGACTTATCTGCCGGAGCTTTAGCATAGGCAGAGACGAGCATTAGCAGCGTTGACTTAGGTAAATGAAAATTCGTAATCAGGGCGTCAACGACTTTAAAATTATAGCCGGGATAGATATAAATGTCGGTCCAACCGGAATAATTTTTGTCATTGCGAGCGACCGAAGAGAGCGAAGCAATCTTTTTCCTTGTCATTGCGGCCTCCGAGCCGCAATCCAGAAACGCGTTTAAACTGCTCACCCATAGATCCCGGGTCAAGCCCGGGATGACAGATGCATGAAATTGTCTTACGCCTGCCTGCCGGCAAACAGGCTCCTCGCCATGACAGGTGCGAGAATAATTTTTAAACAAACTTTCTAGCGCCCTCGCCGATGTCGTACCCACGGCAATTACCCTTCTCCCCTCTAGTTTGGCCTGCATAATCCTCTCTATAGTATTCTTATCCGCCTCCACATATTCCGCGTGCATTTTATGTTTAGTGATATCGTCCGTTTTAACCGGCGCAAACGTTCCCAGGCCTACCTGTAAAGTCACATACTCAAACTGCACGCCTTTTCTTTTAAGCCGGCTGATTAATTTTTTGGTAAAATGAAATCCGGCGGTGGGCGCGGCCACCGAACCTAATTTAGTTTCATCGGCATAAATAGTTTGATATTTATCTTTGTCATTCTGGAGCGAAGCGATAGAATCTCTTTTAATGTAGGGAGGCAGAGGCACTCGCCCGATTCTTTCCACGATTTTCATAAAGGCCGCGCCGCTTTTATTAAATTTAACCTCCCAGGTACCGTCATAATTATTTTTTACAATTTTCGCCTTAAGTCCTCCGGCGAATTCAACCTGCAAATTCTCCTTCCGCTTTTTTCCTCCCACCAAGCATTGCCAGACCTCATCCGAATTGTCATTCCGAGCGTTAGCGAGGAATCGCTTAGATGTTTTATAAACCACATTTAAGGGATCTCTCCCCTGCGAGGCGCAGGGTCGAGATGACAAAACAAAATTATCTTTCTTTAATAAAAATATTTCCACCCTGCCGCCGGTCTCCGCCTTCTTGCCGATTAATCTGGCTGGCATGACTTTAGTATTATTTAAAACTAAGACATCTCCAGCCTGCAAATAATTTACGATATCGTAAAAATGTTTATGCTCCATTTCACCTGTCCTCTTATTTTCATTCGGATGAGCGGAATTTGTAGTTCCGCGTCTAATAACTAAAAGCCGCGAACGATCTCGCGGACTTATGGGTTTTTGCGCTATTAACTTCTTCGGCAAATCATAATTAAAATCTTCAAGCCTCATATAAGCCTTAATTATCTAAATTTGGTGGGTTTTTTGAAAATCTTCGCGGTGGTTTTGGCGCTTTTTCTCTTCAGCCAGCTTTATAATAATATTCCTGACTTTCTCCGGGTTGGGAATCTGGCTAAAAATAAATCTCCCGACTTCAGCCGCGGTTTGAATATGAACATCGCCGAATTTAAAAATAAATTGAAAAAATCCTTTAAGCTCGCTGGTTACATCCTGAATTTGAAATAATTTCGATTCCGCCACCGTGCGGGAAAAAAAGCCTTCTTGTCTGACATCAATTATTCTTTCGCTGGTTATAATCCAAAAATCAAGATAATAATCAATAAAAGAAAAAAACAAAAACAGGCAAATAAACAAGCTGTAGCCGCTAACGGCCAAAACAATCAGCGGATAAGATATCCGGCCCTGAAGCAAGTTGGGAGAGGCGTAAATTAATAATATGCCGACCAGCGCCGGCAAGCCGATTAAAATAACCACCAAGACCAGCCTCTTAAATAAAACGAAGCCGTCTCGCCTGATGACCTGAATAATTTTTTCTCCGGGCAATTTGCCTGGTAAATTAAGATGTAACATAATTAGCCTTGATAGTCCGCCGACGCGCAAAACGGCTTAGTGCACGCAGCGGGTTAATAACCGCTTGAACCGAAAAAACCTGAGCCGCCTTGAAAAACCGTCAGGCCCACGCTCCAATCAATTCCGGCTATGAATAGACCGGATAAATATATAATAATTATTGAAACCGCCAGATAGGCGAAAATAACCATTATACTGATAATATTAATCTGGCCGTATTTAATTATATGGTAAAAGGCGATGATGCTGAAAATCAGCCAAGTCAAAACAAATAATAAATATAAATAGAGAAAAGCGATTAAAGGAATGGTCATAGGGTTAATTTTCAATTTTCAATTACCAATTTTTAAACAATTTACAATGAATCAATGATTAAATTTTCAAATAAATTCTGCCGTTTAATTAATTGAAAATTTAATCATTGAAAATTCATTGAAAATTGAAAATTAGAAATTGAAAATTTATATTATCCTACTCTGTCCGACTTTCTTCCTGCCCAGGTGCTTATAGGCCGTCTCGGTCGCCACCCGGCCTCGCGGGGTTCGGTCTAAAAATCCTAGCTGCATCAAGTATGGCTCATAGACTTCTTCCACCGTGGCGATATCCTCGGCCGTGGAGGCGGCGATGGCAGAGAGCCCGACCGGTCCGCCGCCGAACTTATCAATAATCACTTCCAGAATTTTCCGGTCCACCCAGTCCAGCCCCAGCTCGTCAACTTCCAAAAGCTTAAAAGCCGCCAGGCAATGCGGCAGGTTCACGCCGCCGTCGCCTTCCACTTGGCAATAATCGCGCACCCTTTTTAACAGCCGGTTGGCCACTCGGGGCGTGCGCCTCGAACGCCGGGCAATCTCTTCGGCTGAATTGCCGGGTAATTTTATTCTTAAAATACCCGCGCTGCGGTGAATTATTTCCTTGATGTTTTCCGGCTCGTAAAAATCCAGATGATAAGTCATGCCGAAGCGGTCGCGCAGGGGCGAGGACAACAGGCTAATTTTCGTGGTGGCGCCGATGATGGTAAAGCGGGGCAGGTCCAGCCTTAAAGTCCTGGCTGATGGCCCTTTGCCGATAATGATGTCCAAAGCATAGTCCTCCATGGCCGGGTAAAGGATTTCTTCAATGGTTTTATTAAGCCGATGGATCTCGTCAATAAATAAAATATCGCCCTGGTTCAAATTGGTTAAAATCGCGGCCAAGTCGCCGGATTTTTCTATGGCCGGTCCGGAGGTCACCCGAATATTAGCGCCGGTTTCATTAGCGATGACGTGCGCTAAAGTGGTTTTGCCTAAACCGGGCGGGCCATATAATAAAACATGCTCTATCGGCTCCTCCCGCTTTCTGGCCGCTTCCAGAAAAATCCTTAAGTTATTCTTTATATTGTCCTGCCCGATAAATTCAGTTATCTTCTTCGGCCTTAAGGTAACATCCAATGCCTTATCGTCAGCCATCTCCTCGGGTTTGATTGGACTATCTTTTACCTTTGTCATGCCTTTATTTTAACATTTATGAGTTTATATTTCAACTTGGCAAAAATATAAAAAAACCGCCGGGCTTACTATAACCACGGCGGCGGGACTCAACTAGGGTGCGCTAAAATGATAATCGGAGGCCAGCTTAGCGGCGCCGATAAAGGAATCGCCGTCAGGAATTAGCTCGGGCGGTTCGGGAACGAAATAAAACTTCAGATCACTTTCCCAGGCGAAATTAATCAGGTGTTTGCGCATCTCATATCTGATAGCCTTTTCTATACCGAAGAGTCGAAGCGCTTTTAGGGCGAAAGTCCCCTTCCAGATAATGGCCGGCAGATGTAAAACCGTCTGCAAACTCGCCAGGTACCGACCCATACCGACCGTAATAAGCCGATAGATATCCGTAGCCCAAGGCTCTTGGCGGAGATACGCTGCATCAAAAGCAGTGGATAGAGGCGGTTCGGGCAAGCTAATACCCCGAGCCTCAAGTTCAGAAACGATCCGCCGCTCAACGCTCTTGCCGCCCGCGATCGCTTCAATGCAGCCGCGCAGACCGCAGCCGCAAAGCGGAGCAAACGGCGAATGGTCAATGCAAACATGACCGCCTTCCGCATCCGACAGAATCCGCCCATCTTTATAGATCCTCATACCAATGCCCGAGCTCCAGGTCATGCAGATGAAGTACTTTGGCTCAGGGAAAAGCTCAGCCATGCCGACGACCGAACTTTCCATATCGTTGGCAACGTAAACCGGTTTGCCGGTGGCTTGGCTAACCAGGTTTCCCAGATCCACTCCGTCCAAAAAATGGATGTTCGGCGAAACCACAACTCTACTGTGATTTTCAATCACGCCGGCCGTGGCAACGGCGATAGCTGACTCCTGGTCCGATAGGCCGTCTTTAATGAAGCCAAGCAGTTGCTCAACTGTTTCAATTGGCTTGACTGGGATAATTACTGAGCCAATATTCTTTCCGCGAACTTTGGCCTGGCGAAACCCCTTGCCTCCGCCTTCTACCACACTAACTGTTAATTCTTTCATAATCGCTTTTACAATGTACATGATACTGCGCGCCGTATCCGCGCCGGAAATTCCGGATTGACTTTATCTGCAAACTACCACTGAAAATTCAAGTTGTCAATACAAAAACACCGCGCCCTTAGCGATGTTTTCTAATTATCAAAAAATTCTCTTTAAGCCACCTGCGCGAAAAGCACTACATAATTTTTTTTATAAGCTTTAGCGCATTTCGGACAGGTGGTATAGGAAAAATATAATTTTTTCATTTCCCGGCCCTTTCCTCTTACATACTGATCCATCTCGCGCGCCCACTTACCCGCCTCTTTATAAGGCCCTTCAAAAACTTTAGTTAAAAAAGTGCCGGACAGCTTAACTATTTGCGCACCCGGCACCTCTTTAGCCACATCAATATAGATATCCGCGCCCCAAAGCGATTTTTCGTCAGTTAGCATTAGCTGGTGAGGCGCTTTAGCGGAAGCCTTTTCTATGAGCGCCAGATTTTTAATTATCTTTTTTCCCATATTTAAGGGAATATGCAGGAAACTGGTAATATGGTCTTTGACAAAAATCTTGTCTTGCCAGGTGATTTCTTTGTCTTGCCACGGCTTGGGATCAAACGGCTGGCAGCAGCCGGTGGATTTTATGGGTTGGGTAGACATAGTTTTTATTATTATATTAATTATTTTTTCTCCCAAACTCTTTCAATATAGAGTTTGCGCCACCACCAGCTGCCTAAAAAATAGCCGCCGACAGCGCCAGCCAGCCAAAATAAAACTTGCAGCCAAGCCAGCAAGGCGCAGCCAAAATAAAAATTAACTTCCCAACCCTGGCTATTCGCCATGGCTAAGTATTTAATTTCAATGATGGCGTGGACAATTAAGCTTAATAGCAAACCTAAAATTATACTGGCGGAATAATATACAGCTTTTTTTAATTTAGTTGGTTCGCCCGGAGTGTTAAAAAACATAAAGTTTTCTTTTGTTATTCCCGCGCAAGCACCCCGTTTTCTTTTTTTGCGCCGAGGTCTGCACTGAGGAGCAATTCAGAAATTAAAAATTTATAATGACTGCCTGATCTTAGTTTTCAAGCCGCCATGGCCTTATCTCCATTATCACCCCGGTTCTTCTTCCACTCCTCAGTCTCTTCCAATATTTGTTTTCTGTTTTTGGGGTTTTTTATAACTGCTTCATGTGCCTTAATATAACCATAGTTTTCTTGATCTAAGTGTTTTAACGACTCCATATCTTCCTGCATTTCGTGGCACAAAACTCTTTCTACTTCTTCAGAAGATAATCTTGATGATATTAAAATAAAGGTTAAGCCGCCGGACTGCCAGCCGGACGAGACATTCATATTAATACCTTTAAGCCGATGAATTTCCTTATCATCAACTATAGCTACAAAGTAGTGACCGATTATAAAGCGCTTTTCCTTGGGTGCTTTTAAAAACAAATCAAAATATTCACGCTCTCCGCCTCGCCTGCTTTCTTCATATCTGCTTTTTAAATATTTCAATTCATCAGAGGTTAGAGGCGTATTTTCATATGAAACTTTTGGAATTTGAGGAGTTTCGAACTTTATATTATTCATAATATCAGTTACTCACTTGAAAATATTTATTACTGCCGTTCCAGCCAGCGCTACCCTGAAATATTCCCTTGCCTCCGCCCGGCGTAGGAGCATTAAAATTCGGCAGAGTGACTCCGGACTCAACATTTTCTAAATTAGCATACAGGACGCATTTATTACCAGTCGTTACAATATATTTATAGTTTGACGCCATTTCAGTGCCGGTTTTGGGGTCGCGAATATTCTTTGGAATATTGTTGGCATACTGGGGATACTTTACCGTCAATTCCGCCAACAGTTCATTTAAATCATATTCTCCGGGACCGGCGTCAGGCGTCAAACAGCCAAAACTTAAAAAATTCCCAATCTGGCTTAAATCATTCATTCTCTTAGCGTCCCGCGCCTTTCCCGTAGCCCCGCCAAAATAAATAAAAGCCAAGGTAGCTAATATGCCGATTATGGCGATGACAACTAGGAGTTCAATTAGGGTGAAAGCGCGGTTTTGGGTAGGCATAAAAAATTTATATTTACACGCCTTGCGATCTAGAACGCAGGATCAAAGAATAATTTACTTTTTTATTTGCGAAACTGTTTCAATAATAACATCTAATATGGCATCCATTGTGTTCCTTTGTCCACTTAGGAAATCCCACAACTCACCGGCAATAAGCACTTCGTCGGGAGAAAAAAATTTTTTAAACTCGATTAAATAATCAAAAAATCTCTGTTTATCATACCCGACAGCATCGATTGAAGTCGGATCAAACGGAAAACCAACAAAAAATTTTATATTTTTATTAGAATTTTGTAACTTAAGCGCAGCCTTACCATATAAAATTTTTTGTTTTTCGCCTCTTCCTTCGCCAGAATTAGGTCTAACCGACTTTAATTCTATGGCAATAATTTCTTCGCCCCTTTCAATATAAACATCGGCAGTAAAAGGTAAGGACTCGACTTCCGGATCGTTATTAGAATAATTAAAAATTAAATTATTTTCACGTTCTAAATCGGGACTAAACGTCCCCGCCTTTAGGTCGCGTATTATGTTTTCCACTTGATCAACTTGCGTTCTCTTCGCCATCAATTTATATGGGCCGGTGAATTTACGTTTATATCCCCCGGATAATATATGAGATATATTCTCAAATCCTGAACCCAACGAGGTGTTAAGGCCGTGCAACCAACTGGCAATCGCTATAAGATAGGGTATTTCTACATTTAGATGTCCCAGCCGCTCCCGGAAACATTCTAAAATTGCGCTGTGGAATGGTGCATTACGAATTTGAGCGCCTAACTCCGGAAAATTTTCAATTCTTCTTAGTAAAATATCTTTAATTACTTCTCTTATTTTATTTTTTTGGTCAGTTGCTAATGGCATAATATTATTTTATTTTTAAATGAAAAATAATTTCGCTATAAGGAGACTTATCCCGTTCGGTTCGATTTAATACCGGACGCTTAAACTGATTTACAATTTTCATCCCAGATTGTTCTGCAATTACTGGATACAAATTATATTTGTCATTTGCTACTAAAAAAATATTAAAATTATCGGCTAAATATTTTTTACTATTGATTAAAACATCCGATATTCCTTTAATGTATGATTTCCGCGCTTCTATACCCTGGCCATTAAAAAGCGGCCCTATTTCCAGCTGATCATTTCGTTTAAAGCCGAAAAGATCATAAGCATAAGCGTGTTGCTCATGATAATCAATCTGGCCAACATATGGCGGTGATGTAAAAATGCCTTGTATTTTTTTCTTCTCTAGAACATCTGCAAATTTTTTATTTCTATTCCTTACTTCCTTAAACATATCAACCGTCCTTGAATCGGCAGGAATAATGGCATAATGTGCACTAGTTTTTAATTTAGAAAAAATTCTGAGGCGATGCAGGGTATCAGTTGCGTAACGATCAAACCACGATTTTATGGAGAAGAGTGGCTTGCAAATTTTTTTATGCTTCCAGCAATAATAGGTTGTTACCTGCGGCTGTTTAAGGGTGGCTAAATCAGAATGCGTTGTCGCCCGACACGACCTAATAGTGCGGCTCAAAATAACAGCTAAAATTTTTTTATTTTTTACATCTTTTATCTTTCTAATTTGCTCAAACGCAAAATTAATTTCTTTGCGGACATTTCTTATATACCATTTGTCTAAAAAGTTTTTAGCTGAAAAATTATTTAGTTCAATTTTATACTTTTTTACCAGATCATTGTAAATTTTTAAAAAATCGCATTCTTTTCCCGTCGCATATTTATTCTCCTTTACCTTCCCCTGCTGAACTTTATATTTAAATTGTGGGCTAGGAAAATATTTATTATTAAAAATAGCCATTTTGATCAATAGCTCATTTTCAAATGCCAAAATATTATTATCTGCTTCGTAATTGGTTATTGCTTCTCTTATTTTCTTTATTTCTGCCTCCAACTTTACTAAGTCATAATTAAGCAATTTTGTCTCTGTAATCATGCAATTAAACTGAGATACGTCAATACCAATTGAATGCAACCCCATTTCATGGGCCTGCACCAGAGTTGTCCCTGAACCAGAAAAAGGGTCAAGAACTATGTCTCCGGTTTTAAAATAAACCGTTTTTTTAAAATTATCCGTATGATCGTCTATAAAATACTGGACAAGCTGAGGAATAAATTTACCTTTATAAGGATGAATTCTGTGAATATGTTTTGTCGTGTCCGCTTCTCTTAAATGATCAAACGATAATACCCAATTTAAATCGTCCCCCAACTTTTTCTTCCAAGCTAATTCGCGTTCACCCATAAATGATTTATAATAATTTACAAGATCACCAATCATTACCTTAACAATTCCATCTCCATTAAATTTTTTAACTTTACCATATTGAACTAAGTAGGAAATATTAGAATCACTAACGTTTCTATTTAAATAATCTGTAGCCCAACGACTTGCTTCTTTAATTGTAATTAATTGACTAGTATCCATAACTATTTTACCTTACTTAAATTTAAAATAACCTTTCCGTCGAAAACAACTTCTCCTGGAATAATGACAATGTTGTTATAGGCGGGATTTTCCGGCTTTAAATACCTTTTTCTTCCGTCAGCGATAAATCTTTTCACGGTAGTTCCGTTGCTGGTACGGGCAACGACGATGTCCCCACTTTTAAATTCCTTAGCTTTTTTTATTAAAAGCATGTCGCCATCACTAATGCCGGCGTTAATCATGGAATCTCCGGAAATTTGAATAACGAACACTTCATCTTTAGCCTTACCTATTTTTTCATTCTGCACAATTTGATCTGACAATGGCACCCAGCTGGTAAACGTATCGGCAAATGATTCAATATATGGACCAGCCGCACTCACTCCAACTATCGGAACTAATTGTTCTTTTTCTAATATTTTTAAACCAAAAGGCAGTATTCTAATACTCCTCGCCTGCCCTTCTTCTCTCTTTATACATTGTTTCTTTTCAAGAATTTCTAAAAAATTTAAAACCGCCTGATTTGACGATACGCCCAATTCCGCTTTTAAGTCGGCTAGAGATGGAGGAAAACCTGAATCTTTCAAAAAATTATATATTAATTCTAATACTTTTTTCTGTTTTTTTGTTAATAAGTCATTCATATTTCTATTATAATATGACTAAATAGTCATGTCAAATAAAGAGAAAAGGCTAATAAAAGCCTTTTAAAAAAGTTATACACAAGAACACAAAAAACACCGCCCCTTCTGACGGTGTTTTGTGGCTTTCTCAATATTATTTATTTTAATATTATTTCGCCCATCCTGGCCGATAACAAAAAACTAAAGAATAAACAAGACTTATGGCTTAAGCCAAAAATTGACTAAAATAAAAATAAGAGTAAGATGAATTTTAGAACAAAAAAGGAGACCCCATGAATTCGAGAACATTTTTTAAACTTTGCAGTGAATTGGTAAAAGTACGTTGGGTCGTTAGATTCGGCCCGCAAGGCTTTATCATTTTGCTACCGGTGCTAACGCTCAACGACGTACCTTTAAGCCTAATGCCCATCCAGGCGGTCGCGGCCGATATCTACGGCGCGCGATACTACTCTAACCATCGGCCAGATTTGGCCGCCAGCCTCTTAGGCCTTAACCCAGAAATAGCCGGAATCATTTTTGCTGCTTCATTTTCCAATTTCGTTCCTGACCCCAGGGTAAAGGAGGTAAGAGACGAACTAATCTACTGGCTTAATCAAAAAAATGTCCTGGTCAGCGCCATCGAGAATAACCATTAACCAGGAACTAATCACCCACTTGTCTTTAACCAACCCGTCAATTTAGACGGGTTTTTTATTTCCCGTGATTTTTCCCCGTTATAGTAAACAAAAAACACCGCCCTCCTACGGTGTTTTTTGTCTTTGCTGTATATGCTATTTTCTCATTCTCTTATAGACCAGCAACCCTCCTTGAGCCAGAAGCCAACCAGCTACGAACATACAAATCATTATAATTAAACTCCCAATATCTTCACTTTTCATATATTTTAAATTTTCTGTGGCAATGATTATAATACTTCCCGTCCAAAATATAATTGTACCAATCAGATAAACTACCCATGCGATTTTTTGTTTTAATAATGAAAAAGCAAAAATTGCTAACAAAAATATGTAAAAATAAATAAATCCTTCGATGCTACTTCCCTGATCACAAGGCCCCCAGAACCAACATCCTTGAGACGGCCAAAAAGAATTATGTAATGCACCGCCCACGGGAGATAAAATTAATGCCAAAATAATTGAACCTACATAAACCAATAAAATAATCAGAGCATTTTTTAATTTTTGATTCATAAATTTTCTCTTAAATAATTAGGGTCTTGTCTAGAAGATTTTGGTATAATATCTAGATATGACCTTAAAATACAGT
>CAZLKB010000007.1:0-27853 GCA_964560005.1 uncultured Gammaproteobacteria bacterium | reverse complement strand
AAAGCATGAACCGATTATCACAAAGAAACTTTTTGATTCCGTTCAAGAAGTGATGGCGAACAAGAGCAAACCGAAATCGTCAAAACTCAAACCATACATTTTTAGAGGATTTTTCCGCTGTGGTGAGTGCGGTTGCTTCATTACCACTGAAACACAAAAAGGTCATAACTATTTGCGATGCACCAAACGGAAAAATCCTTGTTCGCAAAGATATGTTCGCGAGGAAATCATCACTTCTCAAATACAAAAGGAAATCAAAAAAGTTTCTTTGTCTTCCGCTTGGGCAAACGCCTCAATCAATTATTTTGAAAATGAGAAAATGAAAATTGCCCAAGCGGAAAGCTCTTTCGCCCAAAAAGCGAGAAATGAGCTTGTAGAGATAGAAACAAAACTTGATCGCTTGCTTGATTTACAACTGGACGGCAATTTGTCGCAAGCGGAATATACCGCCAAAAAGTACAAGCTCATTCTCGCTAAAAAAGATTTGGAAGAAAAAATCACCGCTTTTGGGCGAAAGAGCAATAATCGGTTCGAACTTGCCATTGCCTTTCTAAAAGACGCCAACCAAGCCGAAAAATACGCTCAACAAGAAAATCCCGAAAGGATTCGGGATTTTCTCAAAAAGATTGGTTCGAACTTCCGCATTGTCGACCGCACTCTGGTTTTGGATTTCAAAAATGCCTTCAAAATTGCGGAAAAATACCATGCCGAGGCGCGTTGCGCCGAGGCTTCCAACCTTGATTTTTCGAAATGTGATTCTTGGCGGTGTATTCTTAAAATAGCTCGAACGGAATTCCCTCGCCGCGCTTCGCGCGGCTCGGATTGGGCGGGCGGGCAAAAATGAGCGGCTCCGCCGCGAAAATTAACAATTTCAAGTTTTTCTTTGGCGGCATTCAATTCAGAATTCGCGAAGCGAATACTAAATGTATTGTATGAAAATTTTAATAAAAAATCAAAAAAGAAAGAGCTCCAAACAGAATTGGCATCTGCAAGGAGCTCCGTTGGAACCAAGACAGGGATTAGGACGGAAACTTTTCTTTCCAGTCGTCCGTAAATTTGTGAACGATGTGGTGGATTGCTCCGACATCGCCTCGCAAACCGTTGAGTGCTTGACCGACAATGTAACGAGCGAAGTTGTCACGGTCTTCTCCGTTGAACTCCTTGCCAGTATTCACGCCCGGCTGGTATCCGTGCTCTGCAAAAATCTTGAGCACTTTCTCGTTGTCCTTTTCGACGCCGATATGGTCGCTTGGGTCTTGAAATTCACAAATCCAGTTAAGCACCGCTTCCTGGTTGCTGAAGTCAAGACTCGGCAATTGCTCCACCAAAGCATCGGCCTTCCGTTGCGCTTCCTGCTTTCGTTCCTCGCTCTCACGAGCCGCGCGCTGTCCCTCGGGCGACTTGCGATATTTCTCCGCGGCTTCCGCGATTTTCACCTTGAAATCTTTAACGATATTCTCCGCGGCAGAATCCTCGGTCGCCACAAGCTCGATATCGTTGAACTTCGCCCTTACTTCTCCCTTCGTCTCTTTCGCCAAAGCGACCATTCGCTCGGCAGTTTCGCTGATGTTCTCACCAGCCATCGGTTCGTAGGTGTTCATCGGTTGCTCCTCTCTCCTTTCGAATTTTGGTCCTTTTTCCATAGACATATGTTTTTAAATGTGCGAACTATTGACTACAGTAACAAATTATTGTCTTATAGTCAAGGGTTTGCGGTTAATAAATTATTCGACTTTAATTTTATGATTAAAAAATTTCTTTTGCCCTTCCAAAATATGGTTCGAGCCGATTTGTTTTCAGGTTCTTTGGCAGTTTGGAATTTTCGCGGCGGAGCCGCTCATTTTTGCCCGCCCGCCCAATCCGAGCCGCGCGAAGCGCGGCGAGGGAATTCCGTTCGAGCTATTTTAAGAATACACCGCCAGTTAGGATTTTGCAAGTGGATAAAGGAAGCCTCGCGGCGGCTGTGCCGCCGCTCGGCAAGCATTTCAAATGGTTTTTTGGCCGAAAACGAAATGCATTTATCAATAAGGGCAAAAGAAATTTTTTAATCCGAATTTTTATGAAATACATACTTTATGCAAGAAAGTCTACCGAGAGCGAGGAACGACAAATTTTGAGCATTGAAGCCCAAATTTCTGAATTAAATGAATTTGCCGCCAAAGAAAAACTTGAAATTGTTGCTTCGCTTTGCGAAGCCCAAACTGCCAAAGAACCTGGGCGAACGAAGTTCGCCGAAATGTTGTCATTTCTGCAAGCCGGAAAAGCTGACGGAATAATATCATGGCACCCGGATCGTCTCGCCCGAAATTCCATTGACGGTGGACAGATTGTTTATTTGCTGGACACAGGAATAATCAAAGACCTAAAATTCCCAACATTCTGGTTTGACAATACACCACAGGGAAAATTCATGTTGAACATTGCCTTTGGGCAAAGCAAATATTACATTGATAATCTTTCCGAAAATATCAGACGAGGACATCGAGCAAAACTTCGTCGCGGTGTATTCCCCAGCTTTGCCCCGCTCGGTTATCTCAACAATCATCGCACTCGCGATATTGATATTGACCCAACAAAAGCTCCACTTGTTCGCAAAGGTTTCGAGTTATACGCAACAGGTAAATATACTTTGAAGCAAATCGCGAGAGCGTTGAAAGATTTAGGCCTCCGAAGCTACAAAGGCAATGTTCTTGCGGTTTCTTGTGTCCAGCGACTTTTGCAAAATCATTTCTATTATGGAATTTTCAAATTTAAGGGCGAGACTTATCAGGGAACGCACGAGCCATTGATATCAAAGAAATTTTTTGACGAGTGCCAAGAAGTGATGAAAAATCGCGGACATATCAAAACGCGCAAGGCCGAGAAAACTTTTCCATTCCGCGGATTATTCACCTGCGGAGAATGTGGCTGTGCAATAACCGCCGAAACGCAGAAAGGACATAATTATTATCGTTGTACGAAAAAGAAAAATCCTTGCTCTCAAAAATATGTCCGCGAGGAATTACTAACGGAACAAGTAAAAAGTTTTCTTCAAAAAGTTTCTTTGCCGAACCAAGACACTGAAAAAGTTTTGCGCGAGTTAGATAAAGACGAGCAGAAAGCAATCATAAGTAGTCGAGAAGTTTCGCAAAATTTAAAGAATGGAATAACAGAAATTGGCGTAAAGTTGGACAAATTGCTTTCTGCGTATCTTGACGAAATAATTTCCGCCGAAGAATACACTGCGCAAAAAGAAAAATTGCTTGCGCGAAAAGTCGAGTGCGCCGAAGAAATCAAAGAAATTGAGAACGGGAACGTATCTTGGCTCGAACCGGCTCGCGCGTGGGTAAAATCCTTAAATCAAGCGGAGAATTTACTGAAATCCGAGAACCGAGCAGAAATGACAACATTTCTAAAACAAATCGGCTCGAACCATATTTTGATTGATAAATGCATTTCGTTTTCGGCCAAAAAACCATTTGAAATGCTTGCCGAGCGGCGGCACAGCCGCCGCGAGGCTTCCTTTATCCACTTGCAAAATCCTAACTGGCGGAGAGATAGGGATTCGAACCCTAGAGACCCGTTAAGGCCTAACGGTTTTCAAGACCGTCCCTTTCAACCACTCAGGCATCTCTCCAATATTTTTAGTTTTTATTTTATCACCAGTTCAAGCAGTCAATTTTGCCGTTGTTAACCGCGAATTCGGTTAGCACGAAAAAGAGATAGAATAATAATAATATCAAACTTTCTTGCTTTGTCAAAACCTTGCCGGTTTTCATAAAATATAACAGCAAGATGACGGCAAAAAGCATGAATAAACCGGTGATGAAAATAATTTTTTGATCAAAAGCAAACGGATTGATTAAAGCTAAAATTCCTATAACGATGGTCGCGTCGGTGATAACCGTGCCAAAGATATCTCCTAAAGCCAGATTTTCGTGATTTTTTTTGGCGGATTTGATGGAAAAAAACAGTTCGGGCAAGCAGGTACCCAGACCCACAATCAAAGCGACTAAGACCGGACTGATGTGTAGAAAATTGGCCGAGGCCACGGCAAACTTAACGGTAAAATAAGCCCCCAGCAAGAGCGCCAGCAAGCCGATAATTAAAAAAGATAAATTTTTAACGGTGACCGATAATTTAGTTTTAGCTAAGTCGGTTTTTTTATAGCGCCGGTTTTTATGCAAAACAAAAAAGTAAAAAAATAGGCCGGTGGCGATCAGAATGATGCCCTCTAAGCGGGAATAATAGCCGTTTAAGCCCAAGAGAATCGGCAGAGCCAGAATACCGGCGTAATAAAGACGATTATTTAGAATTTGACTTTTTATTTTAAGATTCCGCCCGGCGATTAGGACTACCAAGGCAAAAACGAAGGTGAGGTCGGCGACATTAGAACCGAACAAAGCGCCCAGCCCGAACGAGGGGATGCCCTGGAGAGAGGAAGAAGCGGCGACCAGGGTTTCCGGTAAAGCGGAAATCGCCGCGATAATAGTGAAACCGACGGTATATTTAGACAGGCGCAGTGAGAGCGCCAGCCGCGCGGCGTAGCGGATGGTGAAATCTGTGCTTTTAACGACCAGGAGCAGAGCCAGAAAAAACCAGAGAAAGTTAATCATGGAGTAAAATTTAAAATTATTATGCGAATACTACAAATAATAATTCATGTTTATATTATTTTGTATTATTAAAAATTTATTTGTAATATTCGCATTATATTTGTTATTTGATATCATCAATCTTAAAAGGAGCTTTATTGCTTTGGCGATAAAACAACTCTTTAATAATGGAGTGTTTGCTTTGGCCAAGCCGCAATAAGATTGAAGTGCCGATAATGCCGAAAACCGTGATTAGTACAAAAAGCACGTTAAAGCCGTATTTATTGGCGATAAAAGCCCCTAGCGTCGCGCTGGTCGCCGTAGCCACGCCTACGCCCACATCTTCCAAAGACCATTCCAGGCCGATAATCCGGCTGTCAATATGGTTGGTGAAAAGTATGCGCCAGGCCGGTACGGCCATAGAATTGGCCAAGCCGTTGACTACTTGCAATAAATAAATATGCCAGGGCGCGTCGGAAAAAATATAAAACAAGGGAACGCAAGCGGTTATAAAAGTGCCGAAAATCATAAAGTAATATTCGTCTATTTCCCCCTTCATTTTGTCCATCAGGTGGCTGACGGGAACGACGGTTATCACTCTGACGATCCAATAGATTGACACGGCGTAGCCGATCACCTCAATTTTATTTTCCACATTATTTAGAATGAAAACGGCATAGATGGGCGCCAACAGCCCCATGGAAAAGAAAAGGAAAAAATCAGAAACAATCAGCGCGCGGATTGTTTTATTAATTTTATTTTTTTTCATAATCGTTTGCCCAGCTTAATTACCGTATAAAAAAATATAGCCGCCAGCTAAATAAATTATATCTAAAATTGGGGATTAAGTCTACTCTCTGTTTGTCATTGCGGCCTTTGAGCCTGCCTGTCCGGTAGGCAGGTCGCAATCTAGGTTTAGGCAGAAGGAATTAATCAATAAACAAATGACAGGATGGCTCTGCCTATGACTCAAGATATTCTTTAACCGCCGATTTAAGGGCGGCATAGACTTTTTTCGTCTCGGCTAAGTCGGTTTTAAGAGTGGTTACCCGAAAACCCGGCGGCCCTTCAAAACCGGACAGCGGCGTCAGCAGGATGCCCTTAGAGGCCATTAGGTAAAAGGCAAATCGTTTATCAAGAGGCAATTCCGGATTTTTCACCAAAGACTCAATATATTCTCTGGCTTCTTGGTTGGCGATAGGCAGAGTCTGGCGCGGCTTAAGAGTGTTTTTTTTAAAAACCGCCGACAGGTAGAAGGCGCCCTGTCCGCGTACGCAGGAAAGGCCTGCGATAGTATTTAACTGGCTGGAAATATAGGCGCTTTGCTCCTCCAGTTTGGCAATAAATTGTTTTAGATGGGCCGGATAGCGCGGGTCGCCGTAAATTTTCGGCAGCGCGGCCTGCACCATGGTGGTGGAGCCGACCTGAACGCGCAAGGCCTGCTTAATGGTTTCTTCCAGCTCTTTAAAGTTTTCGTCGTTTCCCGGATTATAGAATTCCAGCCAGCCGGCGCGTCCGCCCGGCCAGGGGATATCTTTAGACGAGCTCTTCATGACGATGAGGGGAAATGGAGCGCCGGCCGCCATGGTTTTAACCAAACCGGTCTGTTTCTGGTTTTTATAGACAAGCCGAATATAAGTTTCGTCGGAAATTATGCCTAGCTCATATTTTCTGGCCAAGTCCGCCGCGCCCCGCAAAATTTCGTCGCTATAGCAGACGCCCGTGGGATTGTTGGGCAGAATCAGCAGAATGAAACCTATCTCCGGATGAGCTTTAATTTTATTTTCCAAATCGTTTAAATCAGGCTGCCAATTGTTTTCCTGATCGCAGTTATAGAAAATAGCCGGGGAGCCGGCGAAAAAACTTTCGCTGGAAGAATGGGCCGGATAAGCCGGAGCCGGCTGGATGACGCGAAGGCCGCCGCCCAGCATGGCTTGATATAGAGTATTGATGCCGTGCCCGAGCCCGCTGGTAAAGACCACATCATTTTTATTCAGAGGCAAGCCGTCCCGGCTTGCCTCGGCGGCGATAAATTCTCTGGCCAGGCCCAGCCCTTCGCTCGGCGCGTAGCCCCAATTGGCGTTATCGTCGGAAATGTTTTTGCCTATCTCTTTTATCCAGTCCGGCACCAGGTGCCCCTGCTTAATCGGATCGCCGATATTTTCCCAAGCCCAAATATTAACACCCAGAGATTTTAATTTATCCGCCATGACCGTTAAGGCGCGAATGTCGTATTTTAAAAGAGATATGCGGCCGGAGCTGATTATTTTTTTCATATTTCGTAGCGAGGAGTTCGGGTCATCGCTGACTCTCATCCTCTTCAATTAGTTGTTTAAGAAATTAGGATCTATAAAGTCATTTTAACATATTCTATCTTAGCTAAGCAATTTTTTAATCTTGGCCGGCTAAAATTATTGGTATTTTTGGAATTTTATCACCCCCCTTGACTTTTTCGTCTAGTTATTGTATAACTATAGTAGTTCTTTACAAATGAATCTAGTCTCTTTGAGGCTGGTTTGGAGAGAATTGGGCAAACTGCGTTGTTGGAAACAACGAATAGAAAAATAGTATGAAAACGACAACGATTGTTTTAATTCGGCTGGTACTCAGTGTGCCGGCAATTATCCTGGGATTCTGCTGGCTGGTAAGTTGCGGGGAAAATTCAATGTTCCTCAACCAGGTTCTCAACATATTTAGTATCTCGAGCGGGGTCATGATGTATGTAGCAATATTCAGCATGTTCTCCCTCTTTCTCCTCGCGGCCTTCATTTTTTCTTTGCTACCCCTGTGGCGGAAAAAACTTCCAAAAAATGACGGGACTACGCGCATTGTGCATCTTATCATCGCGGTTTCCGTCTCTAGCGCCCTGCTCTATTTGCCGACGCGAGCGATAGCGCAACAGCAAGTGGTAGAAAAAACTATGGTCGTCGAAAGACCGGGGCAGGTTGTTACCACAGACGAGACAGCTCTCACGGCCGAAGAACAGCAAGCCGTGGACGCCGCGGTTAATGCGGCGATGGCAATGTTTCCGGCTGGCTTCAGCCAGGACGATAACGGGTATAAATACGAAACCAAAATCAATCTAATCACCTGTGTGGTGATCATTGTCATTGTCGTCCTGATTATCTGCGGGTCGGTGTATATCTACTACAAGGTTAAAAAGTTCTGCAATAAAATCTTTCCCAGAGTCAGAGAAAAACAGGGAGAGGATGAAAGAACTAACGCCGCCCCCCTATCAATAAAGTTCAATCTGGCTGGCGAGGGTGTAACTGAATACGCGGCTTCATTCAACACAGGAGTATATCTCTTCCTGAATTCGGAGCAAGTAGCAACCAACTGCGAGTGCTACAGCTGCGGATCAGCTCCAGTGCTGATCCAATACACTGTTAACCAGGAATCGGCTGCTAAGGGCGGGCTCATCCCAATAACCATCTCTTCTTCCCAATCGGTTTATGAGGATGATTATCTCGTCCGGCACGGCCTGGGGACTAACAATCTACTCACCAGCTTGGCCGCCAACAGGCAGCCCACTAACACCCTTGACGAGATTCTGTTGAACGAAAATGGCATCACGGTAATGCCCGGAGCCACCAACCTGGTGACAACCGAAATTTATTGGTCAACCAACCTCGCCTATTGGGAAATTCTCCCGATGAGCAGGCTAACCGTGCCCCTGTCAGGCACTAATGCCGTTCATGTTACCCTGGAAGACGGGGTGACGGCGGATAACTTGCCAGTCAAGTTTTACCGAGTCCTCGTGGCTAAATAGCCATCGCGGAAAAATCAACAACCGGACTACCCATTTAAGGGAAATCCGGTTTTTTTAATCCGCGGGGAGTTAAAAAGGTTTAAATACTAAATCCAAGCATCTTCACCACGGGGTATTCAGGAAGGTGCCGGATTGATAAAATACCCCCGGTTTTTACCGGAAAGAAGCCGCTGAAATTTTATTTATGGGGCGGTCAAAAACCCGCGATCAGAGCCAAGCTTAATAGAACGGAAGTAATATATTTTATAGACTGCTTTATTTTTCTTTTAGCTTTTATGGTTCTGATTTTAATAAAAAACATTCTAGTTCTTAAGTCCATATGATTTGGGTTAGTTGATTAATTATATGGTTAAATAAATTATTTTAGCCATAAACCCGACAGAAGCTTGCATTATAAATTTATTATAATAGCGGCTGATTAAGATTAAATTAAGAAAGCCAAAATTAATTTTAATAAAATATTTTAAGAAAGTTTGACAAATTAATAATTTTATTTTAATGATAAGTAGGTAACCAGCTTACGCTTATGAATAATAAAAAATTTATCGGGACCGAGTTTTCAACCGGCAAAAAACTATCTTATTATTCGCCTTTTTATTCAATAATAGTGAATAAAACTTCGGGTTTGCTCCGCTTGCCCAACCCGCCGCGGCCTTTAGCCTATTTGAGCGCGCCGCTGGCGGTGTTCTTAGTGGTCGCCTTGCAGTATATTTTATTGCCCGAGCCGTCCATAGCGCCTTTTGTTTTTTTCTTTCCCGGCGCCGCCCTGGTCGCGTTTTTAGCTGGTTTGCCCGCGGGTTTGTCGGCTGTTCTTCTATCGGCTTTAGCCGGCAACTTTTTTTTCGTCGCGCCTTTTAAGGGCTGGTCATTATCGGTTGAGTCGTTGCTGGCGACCTTTTTCTTCGCCGCCTCCTCGTTGGTTCTGGTTTTGCTTTCCGTTTATCTAAGGAAAACGATTTTTAATTTTAACCGAGCCGTCAAGGAACGCGAAGTGATTGAAGAGGAAGTTAAGCATGCTAACCGGGAATGGAACAGAACTTTTGATGCCATATCCGACTTAACATTTATTCAAGATAAGGATTTTAGAATAGTCAGGGCGAACAGCGCTTTTCTTCGGGCGTTGAAGCTTAAATCCGAGGATGTTCTGGGCAAAAAATGTTATGAAATTATGCACCGGTCGGATAAGCCCTGGCCGAACTGCCCCTTAAAACGAACCATCACCGATAAGCAATCCCATACCGAAGAGGTCTTTGACTCTAATATCGGCTTGCCTCTACTAGTCACCACTTCGCCCATTATTGATAAAGCGGGAAATTTTGTCGGCAGCATTCATATAGCCAAAGACATTACTTTGATAAAACGGGCCGAAGAGGCATTAACGAGGAGCGAGGAAAGCATGAAAAAAGCCCAGGAAATCGCTCATCTGGGCAGTTGGGAGCTTGATTTGGTAAATAATAATCTAACTTGGTCGGACGAAATCTACCGCATCTTCGGTTTAAAGCCGGAAGGATTCGGCGCCACCTACCAAGCCTTCTTGGAGGCGGTGCATCCGGATGACCGCGAGTTAGTGAACTCCGCTTATTACAACTCTCTTAAAAACGGCAAAGATGCTTATGAAATTGAGCATCGGGTAATGAGAAAAGCTAACAATGAAATTCGTTTTGTGCATGAAAAGTGCCGGCATATAAGGGATAAATCCGGCCGGTTCGTCCTCTCCGTCGGCATGGTGCACGATATCACCGAAAGAAAACTGATGGAAGAGGGCTTGCGCAGCGAAAAAGCCAAAGCCGAAGCTTTGCTGTCCAGCTTGGGCGACGGGGTGGTGGCGGTTGATACTGCCGGAAAAATTTTGTTTGTGAATTCCGCTTTTGCCGATTTGGTAAGAAAAGATAGAAACGACCTGCTGGGCAGGTCTTTGGAGGAGGCGGTGCCGTTGGAAGACGATCAGGGAAACTATCTGGCCCCGGCCTCCAGGCCGTTTCATCAAGTTTTAACCAGCGGTAAAAAAATAAGTTCCGGTATTTTTTCGCCGACCCATTATTACATCCGCCAAGGCGGCGGCTTGATCCACTTAGCCATTACCATCGCGCCGATAGTCTTAGACGGCGCGGTAATGGGCGCGATCGCGGTCTACCGCGATGTCAGCCGGGAAAAAGCCGTTGATCAGGCTAAAACCGAGTTCGTTTCCCTGGCCTCTCATCAATTGCGCACCCCGCTCTCCGGCATCGCTTTGTCAATTGAACTCTTGCTTCGCGGCGCGGCCGGAAAAATCAGTCCGGAGCAAAAAAATTATTTAAGCGAAGCCTATGCTTCAACCAAAACCATGGCCGAGCTGATAAAGGTGCTCTTGGATATATCCCGAATTGAGCTGGGTACATACCCGGTCCGTTTAGAGCCGATTGATTTAGTAGAGGAGCTTAATCATCTCTTGGATCGGCAAAAGCTTCAGTTTGACAAAAAAAATATCAGCCTGAAAAGGAATTATGGCGGTGTTTCGGTTATTCACTTTGATAAAAATATCCTGTATACCACTATAGAAAATTTAATCGCCAACGCTATTCGCTATACCGCCGCCGGCGCCATAACCGTTAACCTGGAGAAAAACCCCAAAGAAATAATCATTAAAATTGCGGATACCGGCTGCGGCATTCCCGATCAAGATAAGGCTAAAATCTTTACCAAGCTGTTTCGTTCGGAAAACGCCAAATTAATCAGCTCGGACGGTGCCGGTTTGGGGCTGTATTTAGTAAAATCATTATTGGATATTGTGCGAAGCCGGATTTGGCTGGAATCGGAATTGGGTAAGGGGACGACTTTCTTCGTGGCAATCCCGCTGTCAAAATAAAATTTTGAATAATAAAAAAGACCCTGGAGAAGAATCGTCCGGGTCTTTTTTATTAAAACTTGTTGGAATTTTATAAGTCAATTTTTAAAGCGGTAGCCTATCCCGCGGACGGTTTCCAGTATTTTTCCGTCTTGATCGCCGAGTTTTTTCCTTAGATTATTCATATGCACATCAACTACATTAGAGAAAGAGTCAAAGGCGAAATCCCAGAGGCTGGCGATAATTTGTTCCCGGTTGACCACCTGGCCGGCGTGGCGCATTAGATATTCCAGCAAGCTGAATTCTTTAAGAGTCAGATTTATTTCTTGACCGTCGCGATAGGCTTGCCTAGTGGTGGCGTTCAATCTTATATCGCCCAGTTTAAGTTCGGCCGGAATAACCGCTGGAGGCCGCCTTAGAACCGCGCGGATTCGAGCCAAGAGAACCTCAAAAGAAAACGGCTTAACCACATAATCGTCCGCGCCGGCGTTTAGTCCTTCAATAATTTCGTTCTTGCCGTCGCGGGCGGTCAGCATGATAATTGGAATGGTGATGTTCTGTGCCCTGGCTTCCCGGCAGATTTGGATGCCGTCCTTATGGGGGAGCATGACATCCAACAGCACTACATCGTAATTTTCGTAGAGCAATTCCAGCCGCGATTGGCCGGCTTTTCCGTCCAAGACATAATCGGCGGCGAAACCTTCGGCTTCCAGTCCGTCCTTGGTCAGTTTGGCCAGATTTTCCTGATCTTCAATGATTAATACCCTCATAAAGTTTTATCTTTACCATTCTAGTATATAGCAAACGATTTTTTTTGCCAAGAGTCAATTTTATTATTAAATTTTAGCCAAAAATCAAGGCAGAATATTCTTCCATATATAATCAGCCCGGCTTAATATGAAATTAATCTGATTCGGCTATAGTATAAACAAGAGCGTTATAATTAAGTTAAAGCCGAAAGATTAGTTTAAATATTTTTCATTATGCGCATAGAAAGCCCGGCGTTTGGCAACAATCAGTATCTACCGGTGGAGTATACCCGCGACGGCTTGAATGTCAATCCGCCCTTAACTTTCGCCGAGGTACCCAAGGGGGCGGGAAGCCTGGCTCTGATTTTTATTGATCTGGATGCTTTCATGACCGCCTGGGCGCATTGGCTGCTTTTTAACATTGATCCCAAGACGGCTGAAATCGGAGCCGCCGGCTCGCCCCTTAGAGCAGTCGTCGGACTTAATAGCGCGGGTACGATCTCTTATGAGGGGCCTTTCCCGCCAACTGGCGTCCATCGGTATGTCTTTAAGCTTTATGCTTTGGATATTTCACTTAAATTAAAGACCGGCGCCAGTAAAGAGGAGCTGGAAATGGCTATGAGGAACCATGTTTTGGCGCAAAGCCAATTAATCGCCTTATATAAAAGAAAATAATTACAGCATTCGGCAGCCGAATGATTTTTAGAAATTAAAATCTATAAAAATTAACCGAAGCTTCGTCTCAAAAATATTTATAATCCATTTGAGATGAAGCTCTAAAAATTTATGCACGAGAAGCCAATGACAACGCCGCCGGGTTCGCGAGCGGACTCAAAAATGAGCGGAGGCATAATCATCGCTATATTAGCGATCATTATCATCGTTTTAGCCGGCTGGGCTTATTTAAGCGGTAAAATGGCCGTTGATCAGGCCGGAGACAACTCACCGGCCTCGGTTCAGGGTAATATCCAGCCAAGCGGCTCTGGCGGCAATCAGGCCGACGCTACAGACGAAACAGCGGTTAAAATTTTTGACTTGACCGCCGCGGCTTTCAAATTTTCTCCGACTGAAATTAGAGTGAAGGTTGGAGATCGGGTGAGAATAAATTTGGCCGTAGTTGAAGGCTTGCATGACTGGGTGATTGATGAATTTAACGCCAAAACCAAGCAGATTACCGCGGGTCAAAGCGACAGCGTTGAATTTACCGTCAACCGGTCCGGAACCTTTGAATATTATTGCAGCGTGGGCAACCATCGGCAGATGGGCATGGTGGGCAAATTAATTGTGGCTGAGTAAGACGACTTGATTTAATTGTCGGGCTTAGCGCCGGTTTAATATTCTATCTCGGCGTTTTTATTCTACCGGCTTGATCCAAAAATTTTCTTAGAAAGTATGCCAAAATCAAGAAAAGACCGAGATAGAGCGTTAAGGCCAGCCAGCCGGGAAACAGTTTAAAAAAGAGATCGTAGCGCGATACCAGCGGCCAGTGTATCAGATAAATTTCATAGGCGTAGACGCCGAAGAGGCAGAATATTTTAATTTCAAATTTCTTCATCATGAAAAATAAGATTATCGCGCCCATGGTCAAAAGGCTGATGGCCTGCTCTTTGCCCGGACTATCGCCCACGCCCGAATAATAAGCCGTATAGCCGATTAAGAATAGTAGGGCGATCAAAATGAAATAATAGGCGGTACGGTTCAGCAGCCTAAGGCCGCGCCGAAAAATATTCGGTGTTTTCAATTTATCAAGAATCATCTTTAGCCAAGCCGGCGATTCCAGATTATATAGAAATGACTTAATCCTAGCCGGCGTCAAGCCGCTGAAGCAATAAGGCTCAAAAAACAGCGAAGCGAAGGCCGCGCCCAGAGGGAAGGCCAATAAGTGCAGCTGATATAAACGCAAAACATCGTCGGTGATGGGCAGCTTTAATCGGAGCGCGAAATATGAAGCGGTATATATTAGGATTGCCGTTAGCCAGGGGCGCTTTTTAGAAAAAATCAAGGGAAAAATCAGGTAATAAAACAGGATCGGGGTAAAAAACCAAAGCGGCGAATTAATATCAAGAAATAGATCGGCTCTGGGGAAAAATCCGGCCAGAGACCGGATGACATACGGCCAGCCGTAGGCAATACCCAGAAGATAAAAATCCAAGAGGAATAATGAGATGATCACCAGCCAAAAAGGCGCGAATAATCTCAATAATCGCTTCTTATAAAATTTGGCCGGCGGCAATTTTTCTTTAAGCGAGCTCATAGTCAGCCCATAACCGGATAAAAATAAAAACAAATTTACCCCCACGCCGGCCATAATGGAAAGCGGAAATAAAAAACCATGATCGGTTGAAAGAAAATAACCGATATGGGAAAAAACTATGGCTAAGATCGCCAGCCCCTTTAGCTCCCGCGTCAGCTCCGGCGGGAATAATGCCTGATTCTTTTTTCGGCGCAGCGAGGCCAGCAGGATAAAAAGAAAAAGGGCGATGAAGATATCGGTAGATAAAATCGGGCTATTTATGGTAATTGGCATAAATTATATCGGCCCAGAGCCCATAGCCCTTGGCCGAGGGGTGGAATAAATCGGTTGAGCAAAAAGAGGCGTTATCAAGCATCCGTTCGGTTGGCGTAAACAGATCAATATAGTTAAGATTATTCGCCTGCGCCAGCCGTTTGATTATTTTATTATACTCTTTCGTCCGATGCTTAAAATATGAATTAAACGGGGGGAGCAAGAGCGCGTCGGTACCGATATAGGGAATGCTGACGGCAAAAATTTCCGCCTTAGTCCCGGCTTTGAGCCTTTTTAAAATTTCTGAATAGTTTTCGGCGAATTTCTTTTTAGCCGTATTGCCGTGGATATCGTTCACGCCGATCAGCAAGGTAACGATATCCGGCCGGTCATTAATCGCGTCGGTCAATAAATTATTAATCAGATCGCCGGTCCTCGCACCCGGCAGAGATCGGTCGCGCAAAGTAATAACGCTATTGCCGCCGGCCAGTTTTTGCGCCAGCCGGTAAGGATAAGATTCTTCGTATTTTAAAACCCCTACACCGGCGGTCAAACTATCGCCTAAAGCCGTATACATAAGATTAACCCGGTTATTGGCGCCGCTCCCGATAATATATTCGCCTTTAACATCCGGCGATTTAAGCCCCGCGTCGCTGATTCTTTTATATATATAGTGATGCGTTACGAACAAGTAGGCGATTAAGGATATAAAGATTACAGAGCCGATAATTAAAATATTGTTTTTCATAGCCTGTCTAAGACTTATTACTATAATAATTATAGCATAAAATCATTGTGATTTTAATTAAATAAAATCGCCGCCATAATGGCGGCCGGGACATTACTGAAAATTTGCTTTTTTTGTCCGCTTGGGTTATAGATAGGATAGCTCTTTGAAATAATTCCAGCCCGTTAAAGGGCCGGTTTAGCAAAAATTAGAAAAACAACAATGTGGAAAACAACATAACAGAAAGATATAATAATGAAAATGATTAAACTCGCGGCGGTAGGAATTTTTTTTGTCGGAAATCTCCTGGCTCAACCGTTCCCCGGCTTCACCATCAGCGCAACACCAACCAATACCGTCGCGGACGGCAAGGGCGGCGAAGAAACATATGTCCAGTGGGAAGCTCCTTTCGGAACAATCACTCTCGCCGACTTTATCGGCTTCTACTCCCTGCCCCCGGGCGGCGGCCAAAACCTGATCTGGTTTAAGCAAGAGATATTGCGAGCCGGTGATTCGCAATACGCGTTTACCGAACCGGGAGAGTACAAGGTCTTATACGCCCACTTCTCGTTTTTCCAATATTACGAGACGGCCTCAACTTATGTTTCGGTTCAGCCGACCCTTTCGCTCGTGCCGAAGGCGCGGAACTATCCGCCGAAAAGAGGTCCGATCGTGGCTTTCGGGGATAGTCTTACTCAAGGAGTCGGAGCGACGCAGTCAAATATGGTGGATTGGCTTGAATCCTTTACCGGCTATCCGATCATCAACGCCGGCGTCAGCGGAAATGATTCAGGCGAGGCGCTCTTGCGCATCACCAACAGCGTTTTGGCGCACAACCCCAGCCTGGTGATTATTTTCCTCGGCGGAGTTGATATGCTGGACCAACTGCCGGTTGCGCAAACCTTCAGCAACTTGCACAAAATCGTTAACCTAGTTCAAAGCCAAGGAGCCGTCGCCCTGATTATCGGCATCTATAACGGCCTGCTCGCGGACCGCTACCGCGAAGAGTTCCATGAACTCTACTTAAGCACCCATTCAGTCTTCGTTCCGGATATTCTTAAAGATATACCGGAGAATCCCTTCCTTATTGGCAACCTCTTGCATCCCAATGACGAAGGTTATCGCCGAATGGCCTTGCGCGTCGCTCCTTTAATAAGAGAAATTATGGGAATAAAACTGGTTATACGGAGAAGCGGAAATCTGATGTTTGCGGAGTGGTTTGGCCGCGCCAACACCACCTATGATATCCTGTTTTCTCAGCAGGTCAGAGCACCTCTCACCAACTGGGGCATCATTGACACGAGTCTTGGCTCAAATTCTATGATTAGCGTCCGGGTAGTCGCGACAAATTCACAAGGATTTTTTGCGGTCAGAGCAAGGTGAAAGCTCAAATAAAAAACACCGCCACAAGCGCCACGCAACCTCCGCGGCGCTTTTTTAAATAAATAAAACCGGAAAGTTTGCTTTTCGGTTTTTAAATAAATTTGTTAAATTAAAATCTATCCGATGCTGAATCATCCTGGCGGGCAAGTCGGGTTAGTACCCCCCCAACTACAAGTGTTATAAGGGTATTTTAGCATATTTTTTCTAGCCTCACGTAGGCACGTGGATCAGAGCCGGAGAAATGAGAACTTCTTAGAAATTTAAGATCGATGATTGTTTACAAAAAATAAAATTTTAACATTGCCTGCCGAGTAAATATAAAAAATACCCGCCGGAAAATCGTTGTTTTCATCACAATATTAATGATATAATATAAGTAATACAAAAACATATGGAGCACAATCATCATAATCATTCGCAGATGGACCATGATCACTCTATGCCTGAAATGAAACCTGTAATGGATAATGAAAATGACGCCAAGCATAAACATGAAAATGGTTACAATAAGCACGCGGGGCATTCGGTTGAAAATTTCAAGAGAAAATTTTATATTTCTCTAGTTTTGACTTTACCGGTTTTACTTCTCTCGTCTTTTATCCAGAGTCTATTAAATTTTTCCTTTAAATTTTACGGCGATCAGCTGGTCATATTTTTGATTTCGTCTTTTTTATTCTTTTTCGGCGGCAGCCCATTTTTAAAAGGCGCTTTAGGTGAAATTAAGCATCAGGCGCTTGGCATGATGACGCTTATCTCTTTAGCTATTAGCGTCGCCTATTTTTACAGTTCGGCGGTTACCTTCGGGCTTAGGGGTGAAGTGTTTTTCTGGGAGCTGGCTACATTGATTGACATTATGCTTTTAGGGCACTGGCTAGAGATGAAATCAATTATGGGAGCTTCCCGGGCTTTAGAAAAACTCTCACGGCTTATTCCGGATAAAGCTCATCTTAAAAAGGGAAACGAAATAGTTGAGGTAAATGTTAGTAAGATTAAAAAGGAAGATATTATTTTAGTAAAACCTGGTGAAAAAATTCCCTCTGACGGGATAGTTATTAAGGGCGAAAGTTTTGTAAACGAATCAATGCTTACCGGAGAAGCCAAGCCTGTTTCTAAACAATTTGGTTCTAGGGTTATAGGCGGTTCCATCACCGAAGAAGGGTTTTTAGAAATAAGAGTTGAAGGCGTTGGCCAAGAAGCCTATCTTTCTAAAGTGATAAAATTGGTAAAGGACGCTCAAAGTTCAAAATCAAAAACCCAATTATTGGCGGATCGGGCGGCGTTTTGGCTGACGCTTATCGCTATAAGCATCGGCGCCATAACTTTTATAACCTGGCTGGCTTTGGGCCGGGATTTAGCCTTTGCCATAGAACGAGCGGCCACGGTTTTAATTATCGCTTGTCCTCATGCTCTGGGATTGGCAGTACCTTTAGTCGTAGCTATTTCCACCGCCCTGTCCGCTCAAAACGGACTTTTAATTAGAAATCGAACGGCTTTTGAAAACTCTAGGCGGATTACCACCATTATTTTTGACAAAACCGGCACGCTGACCGAAGGAACCTTCAGCATCAAAAAGATTTATGTTTTGAATAATAATTATGATGAAAAGAAAATTCTCTCCGTGGCCGAAGCTTTAGAGAAAAACTCCGAGCATCCTATCGCCAGAGCGGTAATTAAGGAAGCTGAAAGCCGAGGAGTTAAAAATTTATCTGTCGCGAATTTTAAAGCCATCAAAGGCAAGGGAGTAGAAGCGATTATAGAAAACAAAAAGTTTATTATGTCCAGCCCGGGTTATTTAAAAGAATTGGGTTTAATCATGCCTGATCATTTAAGACAAATTGAAGGCACGATGATATTTATCGCGGAGGGCGCTGAAAAAGTGAATCTGATCGGAGCCATAAATCTTTCCGATACCATCAGAAGCGAATCGTATTCGGCTGTTAAATTATTAAGAAGTGAAGGTATAAAGATGTGGCTCTTAACTGGCGACAACGAAAGCTCCGCCAAAAGCGTGGCCGAAGAATTAAAATTAGACGGCTATTTTGCCGGAGTGTTGCCGCACCAAAAGCTGGAGAAAATCAAGGAATTTCAGGCCCAGGGGGAGTTTGTGGCTATGGTGGGCGACGGCATTAACGACGCTCCGGCGCTGGCTCAAGCTAACGTGGGTATTGCTATCGGCAGCGGCACGGATATTGCCGCGGAAACTGCGGACATAATTTTGGTAAACTCTAATCCAAAAGATATTGCTTCGCTCATCCTGTTCGGTAAAGCCACTTACAAAAAAATGGTTCAGAATTTAGTCTGGGCGACCGGCTATAATATTATCGCTATTCCTTTGGCCGCCGGAGTTTTAGCTCAATTCGGGATTTTACTTTCCCCGGCCCTAGGAGCGGTGTTTATGTCTTTAAGCACGGTTATTGTAGCGATCAACGCAAAAACTTTAAGAGTGAGAAAATAAAAAAATAAAGTAAGAATTAAAATTTTACTTTACTGTCCATCCACCATCCACCACTAAAATTTCGCCGGTGACGAAATCGGATTCGTCAGAAGCCAGATAAACCGCCGCCAGGGCAATATCTTCGCTTTCACCTAGCCTTGGATATGGTGTATTGGCGGAGAAACCTTGCGCCGTAGCTGGATCATTAAGCATGTCTTTAGTCATGTTGGTTTTAATAACGCCAGGCGCTATACAATTAACATTGATTTTTTTCGGAGCATATTCCAGCGCCATTTCACGAGTCAAGGCGATTATGCCGCCTTTAGAAGCGCAGTATGGGCCGATTTGATCAAAGCCAACTAGACCGGCGATTGAGGTCGTATTAACGATTTTACCTTTACCTTGTTTTAACATTTGCGGGATCACGGCCTTAGAACAAAGAAAAACTCCCTTCAAATTGATATTAATAACCTGATCCCAGTTCGCCTCAGATGTCTCATGCAAAGCTCCCATTTTTACGATGCCAGCATTGTTAAATAAAATATCCACTTGCCCATATTCGCCCAGGCACTGCTTTACCAAATTTTCAACATCAGCCACGCGGCTAACATCTACTTTAACAAAAATTGCCTGGCCTTTTTGCCTCTTAACCAGCTTAACTGTTTCCTCGCCGCTAGTTTCGCTCCAATCAGCCACTACGACTTTAGCGCCTTGGCGCGAGAAAGCGAGTGCCGAAGCCTGGCCGATACCTGAACCGGCGCCGGTAATAATCGCTACTTTGTTTTTTAGCCTCATAGAATTTATGTTAGATAATTATATGGTACAGTTATATATTTTTTTATTTCATTCCCGCCGAGCTCAATTTGGCGAATTCAAAGAAGATAAAACTGAAAAGCACGACCATAATGGCCGGCGCGGCAATGGAGAGATAGTTGGTTTTTCCGGGCCGGAAATATTTTAATGATATGGAATTAGTTACCACGGAGATTGAACTTAAGGCCATGGCCAGGCCGGCCAGTTCCGGTTTTAAGATGAGTCCGGCGAATGCGAAGACTCTGGCCGCTATTGGAATGCCGATAACGTTATAGAATAAAGCGAAAAACATATTTTGTTTTATTTTCGCCATAGTTTCTTTTGAAAGCTGGATAGCGTTGACCACATCATTTAAGTCGTTTTTTACGATGACGATGCCGCCGGTTTCCATGGCCACATCCGTGCCCGAACCCATGGCGATGCCTAAATCGGCTTGCGCTAAGGCCGGCGCGTCGTTAATGCCGTCGCCCACCATGCCGACTTTTTTGCCACTAGCTTGCAACTTTTTAACTTCATTGGCTTTATCTTCAGGCAGGACTTCGGCCATAACATTGGTGATGCCGATTTGCGAGGCAATGGCTTTGGCCGTGCGCTGGTTGTCGCCAGTTATCATATAAACTTCAATGCCCATTTTATTAAGTTTAGCAACCGCCTCTTTGGAAGTCTCTTTAACCGTATCAGCCACGGCCACGGCACCGATGATTTTTTGAAGTGTGGCCAGAGTCATGACGGTTTTACCTTGCTCTTCCAATTTATGTATTTTTCTTCTGATTTTTTCCATGTCTAAATTAGCGATCTCGGTTATCATTTTGGCATTGCCGAAAAAATATTTTAGGCCGTTAATTTCGCCTACTACGCCATGGCCTGGTATGGCCTGAAAATTTTTGGCTTCGCTCAAACTGATACTTTCTTCTCGACTGTAATTATAAATAGCTTCGGCCAAAGGATGCTCGGATAATTTTTCCAGACTGGCCGCGGTAGCGATGATATCTTCTTCATCGTGTCCGGCAAAAGTTAAAACATCAGTAACTTCCGGCTTGCCTTTAGTCAAAGTACCGGTTTTGTCAAAAATAATTGCTTTAATTTTACAGGCCGCTTCCAGCGGTTCGCCACCTTTAACTAAAATGCCATATTCAGCGCCCTTGCCCGTACCGACCATAATAGCGGTCGGCGTGGCTAATCCCAAAGCGCAAGGGCAGGCGATAACGATCACGGCCGTAAAGGCCATTAAGGCGAAGGCCAAGCTAGAACCCAAGAGAAAGAACCAAGCGGCAAAAGTCATGATCGCGATAGCAATGACGATTGGCACAAAGCGGGCGGAAATGGCATCGGCAAAGGCCTGAATCGGCGCTTTAGAGCCCTGTGCTTCTTCAACCACGCGGATAATCTGCGCCAGAGCGGTTTCAGCGCCGACCCTGGTGGCTTCAAACTCAAAACTGCCGTTTTTATTGATGGTGGCGCCGAAGACCATGTCGCCGGCGTGCTTTTCCGTTGGCAGGCTTTCGCCCGTGAGCATGGCTTCGTCCACGGCCGAATCGCCTTTAATAATTTTACCGTCAACCGGAATTTTTTCACCCGGCCGCACCACGACAATATCGCCTTTAACCACTTCCTCAATCGGGATATCTTTAATTATGCCGGCGCGATTAACCCGCGCGGTTTTGGCTTGCAGGCCCATTAATTTTTTTATAGAATCCGAAGTTTTGCCTTTAGCTCTTATCTCCAGCCATTTTCCCAGAGTGACGAAAGTTATTAAGAAAGCCGCGGTTTCAAAATAAAGTTCAGGTATCTTTTCTCCCATCAAGCCGATGAGCGACCCCTTTTGGACAAGGTAGATGATAAAATATGTTAAGCTGTAAATATAGGCCGTGGAAGTACCGATGGCGATCAAGCTGTCCATGTTGAAGGTTTTCATTTTGAGTGATGACCACATGCCTTTATAGAAGCCCCAGCCGATAATGAACTGAACCGGCGTGGTTAATAAGACAGAGACAATGCCGAAGTATGGCGGCAAGGCGCTGGCGCCAGGTAGCCACTTAAAAAAGTCCAAGAGCATGAAATAAAGCATGGGCAAGCTTAAAATCGCGCTGATGGTAAATTTTTTAAAGTAGCCGGTTATCTCGCCTTGTCTTTTTCTGGCTTCAAATTCCGTATCTTTGGCGTCGACCATTTCGGCTTTATAGCCGGCTTTTTTTACGGCCGCGATTAATTCGGCCGGACTGGTTTTAGTTTCATCAAACAAGATCGAAGATTTTTCCGCGGCGAAATTCACATTGCCTTCTATAACTCCCGGAACTTTTTTAAGCGAACGCTCAATAATATTAGCGCAGGAAGCGCAGTGCATGCCGGAAAGGGACAAACTAATTCTTTTGTTGGCATTTAATGACTTAGTTTCTAACGCAGAAGCGGTTGTTGGTTTATCTTGCAGCTTATTTGGTTCAGCGACTGAAACTGATTTTTTTTCCGTGCCTGTGCCCATGATTTTGTCAAACAGGTTGGACAGATTAGCTGATTTAACTAGTTGATCAATATAGTTTCTGGAATTGTTATCATCTTCGGGCACATCAAACTCGGCTTTTTTATCGTTGGTTATTTTGCCTTCAAAATAAGGCTGGCCGTTCTGGCCGGTTAAGACGCGGCCTTCGGCCTGCACGCTTGTTTCCAGCTTTATTTTCAAGGGTTTGCCGGCCGGGACTTGTTTTAATGTTAAGAGTCCGTTTGGTATTGTTTCAGCCGCAGTTGACGACTCAGTCTGATTATTGGTAATTTGCGCTTCGTAGCCAATTTTTTTTATGGCTTCTAAAATTTCTGTTTCCTGATTAACTCCGATATCCAAATCAAGCTCGCCCAAACCCGCGGTTGAATTTATTTTAATGTTTTCTACTCCGGGCAAATCACCGAGCTCCATAGCGATTATTTTTTCGCAGGAAGCGCAGTGCATGCCGGTTATTTTTAGTTCAAGATGTTTTTTCATATGATTTGCGTGGATCGTGCGGATAATAAATTGCATGGGGATTGGACTAAACTTTTTTAATTCAGCCCAATCAGTCAGCACAACCAATTAAGATTAGATTATTCCGTACCCATTTTTAGCTATTATTTCCTTAATTTTTTGTTCATTGATATTTTTTTCATCAAATTCCACCGTGGTCTGGCCGCTAGGGAAATCAACCTTGGCGCTGGTCACGCCCTTGGCTTTCCTTAAAAATTTTTCATTGACCAAAGCGCAGGAAGCACAAGTCATGTTGGTTATTTTAAATTGTATTGTCATAAAGTTAAATTAATATTTTTTAATTACTCCACAAGTATGGTGCCAAAAGTTATCATCTGCATGCCGCAAGTAATTTCATAACTTCCAGGGGCGGCGGGCGTAAATTCCATGGTGATAGGCTGACCAGCCTGAAGCGGAATTGCATTATTGTATAAACCGGGAATCATGATAGCATAACCGCAACCCCGGCCGTCGTCTCTAACATCAATGGTAAATTTTACATTGGTGCCAGCCTTAACTTTAAAGGAATTCGGCTGCAAATAATTGCTCGCCGTGTAAGTGGCGTTAATTATTTGAGCATCTCCCTGAACTTTAGCAATGGTGTCCGTCGCGTCCTTTTTAATTTGCGCTCCGCCACCACACCCGCAGCCGCCGCTTCCGCTGGCACCGCCGCCGCAGCCTCCGTTAACTGCGCCTGCAACAGCGCTTCCGCCGCCGCAGTCTCCGGCCGCTGGCGCGCCTGTGGCAACTGCTCCGCCGCCGCAGCCGCCGGCTGTCCTAGGTGCTGCCGCATTAGCAGTATTGACTTCTGATGTCGCGCTATTGCCGTCTTTATCAACTACATTGAAGACGCCGGTATACATACCCATGCCGCAGGAAAAGGGAATCCGCCCCGCCTCGGTGGGGGTGAATTCTATGATATTTTCGCCCTTAACTAAATTTTTTCGGATATTGTATTTATTCATGACAATGCTGGCGGCGCAAGAATATGGTGCCTGGGCATCAATTATCCATTTTACCGGGACGCCTTGCTTAACGGTAAAGCTCGAGGGCGAATAGCCGTTGGCCAATTCTTTCATCTTGACCACCTGAACGCCGTTTTCTAAAGTAACATTCGGATCGTTTATATTTACACTGGCCGTTTGGCCATAAGCCAAATTCAAACCGGTTAGGCCGAGGCCGTTGGAAATATTAAACATGGCAAAAAGCAAGACTACCAGCCCGGCAAACTTAAAGAATTTTCGCGCGAAAGCGCCTTTAACCGCCGAGGTTAAGCCACCCAAACTCAAAAGTCCGGGCACAGTGCCTAAAGCGAACAGCCCCATAACGACTCCGCCGTAGAAAAAACTGCCTGTGCTTATAGCGATGACTTGCATGGCTTGGGTAAAGCCGCAAGGCAGAAAGAAGGTTGACGCGCCCAAGATGCCAGCACTCTTATGGCTGTATTCTTTTTGGTGGCCACCGATGCCTAAAACGCGGCTTAAGCTCTTGGGCAAAGTGATCTTTAATTTATGCGCCCAAGGGAAAATTTCTATAAGTTGGAGTCCCATCGTCAGCATAATTAGGCCGACCGCGATAGTTAAAATACCTAAAGAGAATGAAGATAACTGAATAGTGGAACCTAATAAGCCCAAGAGTCCGCCTAAGAGAGTATAGCCAAGAACTCGACCTAAATTAAAGAATAAATGCGGTCGAAATTTTTCTACAACCGTGGCTTCGGGATGAAGTTCATTATGCCTGGCCGACAGCCCCAAAACCAAACCGCCGACCAGAGCCATGCAAGTGGAAAAACCAGCGGTTAAGCCAATGAGTAAAATTAATGACACGGTGATACCTCCATCACTACTCGAAGGCAGGATATTCAGACTGGTAAGACCCAAGCCTTTAAGTATAAAGTATAAACCGACTAAAAATAGCGCGGCCATGCCTAGCTCTTTATAATCGTTTTTATTTTTACTAAACCAGCCCTTTTTTTCTTCTTTACCTACGCTATAGCCGGCTTTTTCTATGGCCCTTTTTATGGCCTCTAAGTCTGGGCTATTTCCATGATAATAAATTTCCGCCGTATCTTTCTGATGGTTTACCGCAACCTTTCTGACGCCTTTAACTTCCTTAAGCTGGTCTTCAACCAAAATTTCACAGGATTTACAGTGCATTCCCTTAATTGGGATAATAAATTTTTGAGTATTAGTCATATCGAGAGAATTAAAATTAATTAAAAAACCGCCGGTAAAGTCAACATTTTTCAATGTTAAAATTTTTGTCCCGGGGCAAATTAATTAAACTTTATTCTCTAATGACAGTAGAAGCTAGCGCCATTGCCATGGGTGGTGGATAGGCTAATCGCGCATTATATTGAGAAGAATGATTTTCAAAACTGGAAATATCTGATTGTGAAAATGTCAGGCCGGCGAAAGTCCCCGCCGATTGGTCTTTGGCGGTACTGACCACAGCGTTGTAATAGCGGTTTTGCGCCAGGCAACATTCAGGCATGGGTGTGGCCGGGCGGTTGATGGTTTGTGTCGGTTTGGATATGGGTTCGGCCACGCAGTTGCCGCTGTTGTCATAAGCAAAGTTTAATTCAGGTGATTGAATCGACGCCGCTTTGGCCTGAAAAGCGAATAAGCAAATATTAAACAAGCCGGAAATAATAACAACCAGAATCATTAAGGCAGTTTGCTGGTAAATTTTAGAAAGGTTTTTTACCATATTATGAAGACAATTACATTATAAGCATCTTTATGATTTGCGTCAAGGAAAATAACGCGGATGATAAATTTTAGCTTAAATCTTTTTTCTTAGCTTCAAATTCTTTTTGATCGATTTCACCCTTAGCATACCGTTCTTTTAAAATATCCAGAGCGGATTTTTCGTTAGTTTTAGCGGATTGGCTTTGTTTAATTGACCAATTTATCAAAAACACTATACCAGCGATAATAACTACCCAAATGATTATCATATAGAGCGGCATCAATAGGCCGAAAAAGGGAAAGTCATCGTAATACATCATATAATTAATGTGTTTATTTATTAAATAATTTAGTTACTTTCAATATCTCATCGGTTATCTGTTTTTGTTTTTGTGCATTTTTGGTTTCAAAGGCTGATTTAAAACAGGTGTTCAGATGGTTTTCCATCACCATTTCATGGGCTGAGCGCAACAAACCAATAGCGGCCAGATTTTGTTGCATCACCTCAATGCAATAACGGTCGGTTTCCACCATTTCAATAATTTTTTCCATTAAACTCTTGGTTTTTTTAAAACAGATCAAGGCCTTGGCTTTTTGCGATGTCATAATTTTATATAATATTTATGAAGTTAGGATTAAGAAATATAATAATAATTGGCTGGCATTGCCTAAGTTTTGGAAATTAGGGTATGGAGGTATTTTATAATACCTATACCTGTGGTGGGGGTAGAAGTTAGTATAGCAAATAAGAATATTTTGTCAAGGGGGGAAATCTAAAAAGCGGCTCACCCCCATACAGGGTGGTCCGCATAGAACATTTTTATTCTATTTCACTTAGGGGGTTCATACTATTCGGGTCGCCCCGTTCTCTCAGCTAAATGGGTCTGCACGATAAAAAGTTGTCTTGGCGGAGAGTTTGGGACGAAGTTAGAACTTATGTTATTCTAAAATCTCCCCAATATTTTTAATTCTTTTTAACCGGTAAAGGTGAATTAACCATTTCTTCTAAAGTCTGCCGATAAACTTTATCTAAGCCTATTCCAAGCCAGTTATACCATTTCCAGTGACAGGTCGCTGGCTTGTTCTCAATTTCCAGGTTTAATGTTTTCGGGTCAATTTTGCCTCCGTATAAATTTGCGTTGGCATAAACAGACCCTCTTATCATTTGCTCATCAAGAGAAAGCCGTATTTTTTTTGTTTTTAATTCATCACCGAAAAAACGATAGCAGAATTCCCCGAAATTTTTATCTTGATTAAATTTATTATTATATTCTTTTTCGCTTAAAAAATAGGAATGGCTTTTTAGTTTTTGGGATAAAATAAATCCGTAATCAGGATTTGTTTTATATGCAAAAACAACCGTCACGGCCAAAAGAACGAATATAATTAATAATATCAAAGACAAAAATACAAGAATATTTTTTATTCTTTTTTTATTTAGCTCGTTCATAAAATCATCCTCCTTTTGTTACGGTTTCCCCCTGGTTAGGTTTCGGCAATTCAACTGGTTTCGGTTGAGGAGCCGGCTGTTCCTTCGGTGCTGGTTGTGGAGTTGGCGTTGGTGCTGATGTTGGATTTTGTTTATTATCGTCAAACATAAAATTTTCCTACTTTAGATAATATTAATAAAAATGAAGAAATAATCAATAAAATTATCGCAAACCTATATAATATCGCCTTTGTCTTTAAAATTTTATTATTTTTTGTAAAAGCATTTTGCGCGTCGCTTATAAGTTGCAGTAATAATTCATTTTCTGTTTTATTTAAATATTCTTTGTGTTCAAGAAGGTTAACAGAAATTGTTGTATAATCTTTCGGCCAATTAACACGCATAAGTAAAATAGCAGAAAAGCCAAGCAAAACAAGCCCAACTATCCCTTCATAAAATTTTATACCATTAAGACCTACGGCGACAAAAGACAAATAACCTATCCCCAAAGTTATTTCAAAACCCATTAGCGTTCCAGCTTTGCCGTCCAAGGAATTATCAGCGTTTGATAAAAAATCAAATTTGCTTTTAATTGACTCAAATAAAATTTTGAATTTTCCATTTTCTTCCATATAAAAATTTTAGTATTATTTTATTATTTTATCTCTTTCCGCTAAAAATAGCAATATCTTGAATTTTTACCCTTTTTAAAGTAAACTAATATTATACAATTTAATAGATTGACCTAACCCTTAAGCAAAATTTAAGGCACGGTCTAAAACCCACGTGTATAAAGACGGTCTCCTGACCGATACTATACACGTGGTCAATATCCGAAAGGGTATTGGGTGGCGCAAGCCGCCGTCGGCGGGAGACCTTTTTTGTTTGGTCAAACCGCATAAAATAAATAGGGTCTTGTCTAGAAGATTTTAGCTCTTGAAGACAATTTTAGATAATATTTTA
>CAZLKB010000006.1:0-28342 GCA_964560005.1 uncultured Gammaproteobacteria bacterium | reverse complement strand
TTTAAAATATTATCTAAAATTGTCTTCAAGAGCTAAAATCTTCTAGACAAGACCCAATAATTAATATCATTTATTATTATATCATATCCGGCCTGATTAATCTGGTTTTGCCTCTTGGCCGTATCTAGCAACTTTTCTATTACCTCCAAACTGTGATCAATGGCCTTAACCTTATTCCTCTCTAAATCATCCAATTTTTTATTATACTGCTCAATCAGCTTCTGCCTTTGTCTATCCGTCAATCTGCTATCGTCCTGCGTCTTTTTAATTAACTTTTCAACTAAACCCTGCTCTTTATTAAAATATTTTACTTCAATATCTAAGAGCCTAAACGAGCTAATTAATAGTGGTTTATACAGTTTGCCTTTTAACCAGCCGCGTTCATATATCTCTTCAATGTCGCTAATAGTACTCTCTATATTGGCAATTATCTCAAAATTAACTTGCTCCTGTGTCTGATTTCCGGCTCGGTCAACTGCCTTAATAATTAAGTTATACTGGCCTAAAATATAATTAAATAAATCAACCGTTGTCGTGGCGACCGCCTGCCCGTCAATCGTTATAGTAGCCGTAGCTATACCGGAAAAATCATCGGTTGCAGTATAATCTATTGTTAAGTCATCGCTATGTAAATATTTTGCGCCTTCATGCGGTATATTAATTATTATTGCTGGCGGCACGGTATCAATCGGCTCTAACTCGCTTAAAGGGTCTTCGGCTTGAGCCGAATAAACTATATTAAAATCTCTTCCCTGATCCGGCGCGATACTACCGCTAAAGTCCCGATCAACTTGATTGTTCTCGCTAATTAAACTAACGCTTAATTTATATTCCCCCTGACCAGTGCCTTGTAACTCAACCCTATACTCGCCATCCAACGGATCCGGAATAACAGCGAATTCAGCGCCCGAGTCAAAACCCGAATAAAACGCGCCGGCTATTTCGTTAACCGCTTGACCGCTTAAAAAATTTTTGCCCAGCCTTTGGCCGTTGGGAGCGATTATCACGAAGTCAGCCGGAGAAAAAATTCTAACTACGATTATTTTTTCCGGCTCCTTAACCTCGGTTATTTCTAAAGTCGGCAAACTGCCGATTAAATATTCTATTACTTGCTTCTGCGCCTTAGTCGGTAAGGCTAAATGACCCGCGCCATTAATCTTCGTAGGAATAAATAATGACGAACTGATTTCCGGCACCGTGCCATCGCCAGTTAATCTAACGGCTTCCTCCGCGTAGCCGTGCTTCCACATGGGCCAATACTCTTCGCCCGAGCTTACCTTTATCGCGTTGATAGTATTATTACCCGTATCGCCGATAAAATTCATTATTTTGATGCCGCTGCCGGTGAACTGATTTATTTTATCTGCCGAATTAATATTCTCTAAAAAGCTATTGTATGGATAATTGTTCGGATAATTATTTTTATCGTAAGCTCTAAAACCGGTTTCGTTTAAATTTTGCAGATAGGCATAATCAGGCAATAATTGCTCAACTGACTTTATGTAGTTTTGGATATAATCAAACAGAGTATTATATCCCATAGTGTGCGCCTCTTGAGAAAAATATAATTTTACTATCTTTTCAAGCGGCGCATCAAAACCTTCTCCTGCCTCCCAAGTATAATAACTCTTTGGCGACCCCTGGTGCGGCGTGCCTAAAAATACCAATTGATCAATATCATTATTATAATAATCGCTTTCCGCGTAAGCACGCGCTACCAGCCCTCCCATGCTATGCGCTACAATATCAACTTTATCACAATCGCAAACGCTCTTAACCTCATCAATTTTCTGTTTTAACTGATAGGCGGTTAAAGTATTATCTTGGCGCCATTCATAGGGAAAGGCGAAAAGCGTCTCGCCTGCTTCGTAGCCGGCTAACTGCAACGCTCCCCACAAATTATCATAAGTGTGAAGTATTGGATCTAATTTCCATTCACCGCCCACATTCCAGCTCCCCATAATCCCCGGCACCAAGATCACCGGTTCTGGTTCGGCCGCTTCTTCCGGCCACTGAACGAGCCAAGGCTCATAGACCACACCCGAATCCACCAGCGGCTTGTCGCCGCAGATCGCTTTGATGTCCACCTGCCAAACCGGTAAGCCCGGCGGAATTAATTGGCGCCAGGGGCAAGGCCCCTCGGCCGTACCCCACCAATTATCAGTGGCGTTGACGATTATATCCGCCCGATTAATATTGCTAACGCCTGCGTCAACCATCACCCCGCCTGTAAACGGCGTCAAATTATTGAAAATTGATGAATTGCTTAGGCTTAACTGGCCTTGATTATTAGCCGCGCCGCCGTCATTTCGAGTGATTAAAGAATCGGTTATGCTTAATTTGCCTTTGAAATTTTTCACCCCGCCCTGCGAATATTCGCCGCCATATTGGACGGTGGCATAAGCCAGGCTGGCTTCACCGCCCTGATTAATGGATAAATAATACCAATCTCCCGGCGCCGGCTGGCTGGCCGAGCCGTCGCCGTTGGTGTCGCCGCCATTATCATCGTCTTTAAGGGAAGTAAAAATAATCGGTTCAGCTTTTGTGCCGATGGCAAATAATTTACCAGAAACAATTAACATACCATTAAGGCCGAATTTCATAATTACGCCCGGTTCAATGTTTAAATTAACTCCGGCTTTAACCCAGATATAGTCGTTAATTGCCTTCGGGCTCTCTAGCTTAGTCCAAACAGTATCGGCTTCAATCGGTATGGTGGCAGCCCGCGCCGATCCTCCGAATACAAAAAACCATGCCAAAAGAAAAATCGGCATGATAAATGAAAAAGCCCTCCTGCTTTTCATATGCTTTGAGTTTAAATTATTATATTTTAATTATAGCACAAGTTATTTTATGCGTAAAATTTTAAATAATATCACTTTACTTTTAAAATTCTTTCTGCTAATTTTAATTTAACGGCTAAACAAACAATACAAACAAAAAGGAAAAAAGCATGATACTAGTAGTAACTCACAATGGTTTACCGCCCGCGCAGGGAGGTAGAAGAATCGGCTACCAGGTTGACAACACGTTCTTTCACATCGCCACGCAAAGGACCTATTCGGTCTCAGCTCTTCTGGAGGGATGCCGAGCTGCTCGACAAACGGCGCAAACCGCGACGCCAGCGGGGCAAGTGTTGGTCTTCTCCAGTCTTCCCCGCTGTAATTCGTATGGGGATTGCAACAGTTGCGAGGAAGCCAACAATTCCTTCCGGATGATGACAACCGACCAAGGATGGAAATGGGTGGCAACCTGCAAATGCTGCGGACGCAAAATGCGATTCCTGTAAAATCAATTCAACTTTCGCCTAAACAATCGGAAGCCTAAAAACATGGGCTTCTTTTTTTATTCTTTTTTCCTGACGCAAACAGTTATCCGAGAATCCGTTTAATATAAATACATTTAAAATATTATTTTAAAACCACCTCGGGGGTTTGGGGGTCTGAGCTGCCCGTCTCGCCTTACGGCGTAGCCGAGGCGGAAGCGCCATGGCATTTAATTTTAAATGCGAGCATAGAAAAATTTAGGATCAGATTTGGCCTAAAATTTACTTACAAACATTTTCTTTCTGTTGTTTTTGATGAAAATTTTGTTGGAAATTTTAGGCCAAATCCCTAAATTTTTCTCCGGCGAGCGATTTTTTGCGCCGCTTTTTTTAAAAAAAAGCGGCGCCGCCCGGAGGGCCCTGCGGAGCGTTACCCCTTCTTCGGCAGTTCCCCGTTCAAAGCTTTCTTAACGATATCTTTTGTCTCTTCGGAAAAATTAGCCTCTAACAGCCAATTTAAAAATCCCTGGTCTATTAAGACGATTTCGGCCAGGCTTCGGTCTTTATACTTGGAAAAAGCGAAATAGGCCTGGCCGTCGCGCCAATAAAATTTGCGGTCATTATCAACGAAGCGATCGTCCGAAGCATGGTGAATTTTATAAATAAAATCCCAATCCCTGGTTTCGCCGTATTTCTCCAGCTGCTTGGCCAATATTTTAGCCGTGGCTTTAACATCAGCTAAGGCGTTATGCGCTTCAACATGCTCCTTCTTGCAATAAAATTTATAGGCCGCGGCCAAAGTCCTGGGTTCCATAAAATGATAGATCACTTTGGCATCAATAATTTTCTCATTGGCATAATTAAAGTCCAGCCCCACCCGTAAAAACTCGCGCTTAAGCATGGGCAGGTCAAAAGTTAAAACATTAAAACCGCTATAAGAGGCGTCTTTAAATATCCCCCAAAGCTCCTCAGCTTTATCTTTAAAAGTCGGCTGGCCTCTTACTTTATCATCCGAAATGCCGTGAACGGCGAAAGCCTCGGCCGGAATCTTCATTTCCGGGTTCAATAATAAATCTCCCTTGGTCGTTGACCCGTCCGGCCTGATTTTTAAATAAGCGATTTCAATAATCCTGTCCAAATTAACGGACAGGCCGGTGGTTTCCAAGTCAAAAACTACCAAAGGTTTTTCCAGCTTGATTAATTGGGGAATTTTATTAGCCATGAAATAATTATAGCATTTTATCGCCGGAAATAAAAAAATCCCGAAAGCGACGGGAATGGCTAGTATTTAATAATTGATTTTTAGCTAAATATAAAAACTTTAATTTTATGGTATAATTATAAATAATAATTCAATTCTCAATTTATGAAAATTAAAAACAAACTGGGAATTGTACTTTTAGTGGCAATATTTTTAATCATGCCAGCCCTTGCCTTAGCGCAGGAAACCGGTTCAACCCCGCTCACCGCCGGCCGTAGCTATTATTACGAAAACATTTCCCAAGCTTTCACGGTTAATCGGGATACCACTGTTAATGTGGAAGAGAGCCAAACCTACAATTTTACCGGCGAATATCATATGGGCTGGCGCAGTATTCCTTTTAATAAAGTTTCCGATATAACCGATATTCAAGTAATTGACGGGGCGACTCTGATGCCTCTAAACTATGTTTCCGCATCTCTTGATAAGACCGACTCGGCCAGCTGGGGGAAATACACTTATCACAAACGAAACGGCAATCTGGAAATTGAATGGTATTACAACGCGGTAAATGAATCGCGAACCTGGATATTAAAATATAAATTAATCGGCGCCTTGAGCTTTTTAAAAAACAAAGATGAATTGTATTGGAATCTATTTACCGATTATGAAGTGCCGGTGAGCGCGGTTTCGGCCTCTGTCTTGCTGCCAAAAAATTCTTTCGGCATTAACGATCTCCAGTCTTCAATTTATCAGAATGATAAAGTCTGTACCTTTAATAATGGAAGTTCCAACTGTTCGTCATACCCTTTAGCCAGTATCAGGCAGGACGGCCGCTTTATTTTCGAAGCAGCCGGCATAGAGCCTTACGGCAAAGTAACTATCGCCGCCGGCTGGCCCAAGGGCTTAGTTGACCGCGGCGCTTTCTGGCTGCAATTTTTAGCCGTTCACTACGCCTTGATTGTTTCAACGCTGATTATTATAGCCACCATTATATTCATGATCTTTTATTGGTATGTCACCGAAAAGCGCGATAAAGGCAGAGGCACCGTTATCGCGGAGTATAAACCGCCGAGAGACCTACCCCCGGCCATGGCCGAGCTGATCGTTAAGGAAAGGTTAACGCCTAAAGCTTGGGCGGCCACGGTAATTGACTTGGCGGTTAGGGGGTATGTAAAAATTACCGAGGAGGAGAAATCATTTCCAGCGAAAGCTATAATTGCTTTTATCCCAATAATTTTCGTTATTTTTTTTATTTTTTTGTCTTTCAGAGGTTCGTTAACGCACGGCCTAACAGCCGACAGTTATATTTTTTTATCTTTTTTAATTTTCATTATCGCCGTCTCCGTGCTTAAAAAAAGAGGTAAGATTATTTCCAAAGATTATATTATTGAATCAATAAAACCGTTTACAGAAGACGCCAATCTACGTGATTATGAAAGAAAATTTTTAACCGCCATTTTAAGCAATGGCCGTTTTTCCACTAAAAAAATGAAAACCGCGGTCTCGGCTTCCCGCGAACTGGCTAAGGCTATGGAGAAAATAAAAGAGGAAATGTACAAAGAGACGGAAATTGAAACCCAGGCTTACGCCAAACCGATTTCCCGGGAAAAATATATGGGGTTTGGCTTTATTGCCATCTTCATTTTGCTATTTATCCTTTTTCCTTTAAGCGGGGCCTTAGCGGGCACTAGTTTTAATTTTGCTGTTATCATAATCATTGCTTTAGTTTGTGCTCTGGCTATTTGGTTCCAAGTTAAATTTGAAGCCAGACTTACGGCCCAAGGCGCTATTTTGCGCGAGGAGTGGCTGGGTTTTAAATTATATCTGGAAACGGCCGAACGTTACCGCTTGCAAAATTTGACTCCGGCAACTTTTGAAAAATATCTGCCCTACGCCATAATTTTCGGCGTAGAAAAAAAATGGGGCAAGGCCTTTGAGAGCATTTCTCTGCCTCCGCCTTCCTGGTACCACGGCGCGGCCGTGGGTTCATTCGCGTCTACCGGTAGCGGCTCTCCGGCCGGTTTCTCCTCCGGCTTTTCCGCTTCGGCTTTCTCGGCTTCGTTCGCTTCCAGTTTTACTTCGGCTTTTTCGTCATCGGGCGGGGGCGGCGCTTCCGGGGGCGGGGGCGGTGGGGGTGGAGGCGGCGGTGGGGGTGGAGGCGGAGCGTCATAAATAATGAAGACAAAAACTTAAAATATAATCCAAAAATTATGACAGGGTGGGCCGGGAGAATAAAAGTGCCCCACATACGAAAACGACCCCGATTTCTCGGGGTCGTTTTTTATCGTGAAATAATCTTTTTACCAATTACTTCCACCACGGCTGCCGCCTTGGTTGCGGTCAAAACTTCTGCCGCCGCCGCCGAATGATCTCTTCGGCCTGTCTTCCTGAGGTCTGGCCTCATTGACAGTGATAGCGCGTCCGTCCAATTCTTTGCCATTGAACATTTCAATGGCGGCAGTCGCTTCTTCCTCGGTCGTCATTTCGACGAATCCGAATCCTTTTGATCTGCCAGTCATCTTATCCATGATAATGATGGCTGAAACCACGGTTCCGGCTTGGGAAAAAGCATCTTTCAAACTGCCTTCGGTGGTTGAATAAGACAATCCACCTACGTATAGTTTTTTGTTCATAACTTTCCTTACGCTTTTATGGGCCCTGAGCCCATTAATAATTAAATTGTAAGTCGACTTTCTTATTTTGCCTACCTACAGCTTAAAAGCATAAGGAGAGGAAAATAACTCTTACATAGGGAGTATAGCCCAGATTGGCTTAAATGTCAAGATCAGTCGTCATTATTATCGTTTTCGTCCTCATCTTCTCTCTCGCCCCCGCCCCTAGGAGCCTGAATGGCGTTGGTATTGCTTATGTTTTCCTGAATTTGCTGCTGACTGACGGCTTGATTTAAATCACCGATAAAGTAGCCGGCTAACAAACTTGTGGCGAAACCGGAATGAGAGCCGCGGCCTCCCTGAGTGGCGAAGGCTTGGCTGGCTTCTTTCCCGCAATAAGGGGTAATGGCGCCGGCGCCGCCCGGGTGCGCCGATAAATAACTGGCGACATTATATATTTTGTTATCAATAATCAGCCAACAATCGCCGATTGAATTATGCTTGGCGATTTCCTGCTCGTTTAAAGTTAAATTGCCGGTTGCGCCCGGACTTGGCGATAAACCGCCGGAATTTTCCTGAACCGAACCGGCCGGACCCGGATTATTAATTTTATTATCCTGATAAAAAACCAAACCGGCCGTAAGTATGGCCGCGACCACGACTCCGAAAATAAATAAAGAAATTGTAGTTAATTTTTTCATATTAAGAAAATAAGGTCTAGTCATGGGGCAAGGATGTTTGTTTTGAGTGCATGAGAAATTGTTTGTATTTTTCTTTCAAAGAAAAATACCCAAATTTCGTCTAAACGAAAAACAAACATCCTTGCCCCATGGTCAACTAACTATTAATACTATTTTTTAAATTAAATTAAATTTTTCCCAATGGATATTGCGCCTGGGTACGCCGGATTCAATCAGCTGCTTTCTTAAGCTCTTCATAAATAACACCGGGCCGCAAAGCAAAATCTCTTTATCTTTTAACCCTTGGCTTAATTCCCTTATATCTTTGGCCGTAATGCGTCCGCGCTCGTCCGAATACCAAGAAATAACCTTAAAATTTTTCTTAAGCGAACTGATTTTCAAAAGCTCATCTGTTAGTACGGCCTCGTCCTGATCCTTGGTGCAATAATACAGGTCTATTTTATAATTTTCACCTGGCAGGTCGTTGGCCATGCCTAAAAACGGGGAGATGCCGATGCCGCCGGCGATCCAAATCTGATTTTTTCCGCTAAAATTCTTATATGAAAACTTGCCGAACGGGCCTTCTATTGATACTCGGTCGCCCACGGCTAAGTTCTTAAGTTCGCCGGTGTGATCACCCAAGGATTTAATAACCAGTTTTAAGCCCGAATCCGCCGGCGCCGAAGCAATGGAAAAAGGGTGGCTTTCCGGGCCTACCTGATCGCTTAAAAAGCTGGTAAAAACGAACTGCCCGGGCAGAAAACTTAGCGCCCTGCCCGCGGGGACTAATTCCAAAGAAATTGATTTCTGATTTAGCTCAACAACTTCTCTTATTCGGTAAACCGGGTTTTGATTATAAAACTTATTTACAATGACGCGGTAACAAACGGCGATCAAGCCGAGCGCGGCCAAGCCGAGGACATAAAATCGCAAAACCGGATCGCGGGAGGTGTCGCTGGATGTATATAGAACATGCAAGCAGGCGAAGATGAAAACCACCACCATAAATTTATGGGATAATTTCCAGGTCTGGTATTTTATCCGGGCGTAAAAAGTGGTGGCAATTAAGCCAATCATTAACAGTAGAGCGATAATGCCGTAAGTTACGGCGAAATTACCGGATGGCAATAAAAATAAAGCCGCCTGTCTTAAAGATATTTGAATATATTTAACTACTAAGAACAGCGGATGATACAGTAGTAAGGAAAAAGCCAGCGCGCCTACCGCTCGGTGATAAGTATAAACCATATTCAGGCCATAAAAATACTTATCCAAGAATTTCAGCCGGCTGGACATAATTAAGTTAAGCGAAAATAAAGTCATCCCGGCCAACCCGGTAATCTGCCCCAGGCTGGTCGTCAGTGAATTAAAGTCAAAAAATCTGATTGACAGGGGCATGATAAAAAACCATCTTATGATTGGCAAAAGGCACAGAGCTATAATCGTCAACCAGCCGATATTTTTTCTAAACCAAAGGGGCATAGATTATTTATTTGATTGTGCTAATTACGGTCGTAAAGTTTTGGCTAAATTTATTTATTTTTGAAGCGAGGAATGACCGGCCGGCACATAATGAATTTGATCCGCAGCGAAAAAATAAATGAATTTAGCCAAAACTATAATCGTTAACTAGCGCAATCCATATTATTCATTTAAACACTTTAGCCGCTTATGATGTTTTTTTATAATAATTTTAAGCCAGGCGGTGTAATTTTCAGGGTTGACTTTAATATCGCGCTTTAACTCCTTGATAGCAATATATTTATAATCAGCCGCCTCTTTAGGATTGGGCTTAGGCGGTTTATCGGAGAGGCCGACAAAAACATGATCCAGCTCATTTTCTATCAGGCCATTATCAAATTCAACCTGGTAACGGAAATGAAAAACTTCTGTCAACTTACAGGCTAAGCCCATTTCTTGCTTTAAGCGCCGGCGAACGGCCTGAGGCAATAATTCTTTGGGTTGTTGGTGGCTGCAGCAGGTATTGGACCAAAGCCCGCCGCTATGATGCTTATCTCTTGCTCTTTGCTGTAAGAGCAGCTCGCCTTTAGAATTAAAAATAAAAATAGAAAAAGCGCGATGGAGTAGCCCCGCCTGGTGCACCTTCAGCTTTTCTTCGCTGCCGGTTATTTTATCCTGCCCGTTAACTAAAATTATTTTAGGCATATAACTATAAAATATTTCGTCATGCCATTTTGGCTTGATTTTATATTTACCGAACTTAGTTAAGCATTATTTTCTAAAATTACCGATTAAATTGCGGGCTTTAACTTTGGAACTTAAAATAAGCCCGCCTACGGTTTTTCTGATTTCATCCCTAATATACTTCACATTGCTATAGTCCGATGGATAACCGACCAGCTCCATAAAGCCAACGCCGTTGACTTCTCTTTTGCCCAGCCGGCCGCTGACCGACAACGGCCCTTCCCAATAATTAATTGAACCGAACAACATTTCTTGATTATCAATTTCGGCCGTTAAACTTAATTCTAGATTTTTTGCCGGTATTTTAATTTTCCAGGCCAACGGGTAAACCGCTTTGCCTTTCGGGCTTAGCCAACGCTTCTCCAAAGGAATAATTTCAACCTCCCGGTAATGCTCTTGCCGATTATCCGGGTAAGAAATATCGGCTAAATAAGTTTTCGTCCGGCCGTTATCATACATAAAGCAAACTATTTCCGTATCATCGTCTAATTGCAGGGAAAACCAATCCCACCTGTCTTTAGAATAGCTTGTGTCCGCCCACTGATGATCCATCCAAGATTTGCCGGTAACTTCCAGCCATTGATTTTTTATTTTTATTCTGCCTTGAGTTTTTAAATTGGTTAAAGAATAATAATAGGTGGTTTTTGGGCCAAGATCAAGAAATCCATCGCCGCCCAAGAGCAAGGGAGCCTTAGCGGAAACTAATTTTAGATCAAGGCTCTCATTCTTTAAGTGATAGGTAGATTCATCCGTCTTGGCAATAACGCAATTAGTATAACTATTTTTTATTTCCGGATTGATGTAGTTTATATAAAGCCAGGGCTTGGAAAAACTATCATCGGAGATGATGGAAAAGGGGGATATTTTATGATAAAATTTTTTATTTTTTAAATCCGAAATCAGAGAATGAGAAAAATAAGAGGTTTTCAGCGGAATCTTGCTTAAAAAGGGTATCTTTACTTTTTTAACATCCACTTTAAAAAGACAGTCCATAAAAGAATATTTTTGGCCCAGGCCGTCGGTTAAGTGCCCATTAAAATACCACCATTCAACGATAAAGTCGTGGGCCGATTCGTCTTCCGGAAATTTTATTGGTAGATATTTTTGATGCATATTATTATAAAAGTATTATAGGGCTTTTTTGGCTTTCTGAATAGGGCGCTACTATGATATAATCAATAAATCAAGCCGTTAATTTAATTAATAATGCCGAAAATACTTAAGATTACCATAATACTTTCTGCTTCTCTCTTGGCGCTGGCCATTTTAGGCGGCGGCTGTTATTTATTTTATTCCGCCAATTATCCATTAGGCAACCCGGGCTTTCCGGATTTCAGAGAACAATTAAAAAAATTGCCCCCGGCCGGTCGGGCGGTTTCTTTAATCGCGGTCGGCGATATCTCCTACTCGCGAGGGGTGGGCAGAAAGGTGGCGGAACAAAGAGATGATAACTATCCCTTTCTGAAAATCCAGGATTATCTGAAAAATGCGGACTTGGTTTTCGGCAATTTGGAAACGCCGATTACTCCGGGCCGGGAAATTCAATATTTAGAAATGGTCTTTAGATCTAACCCGGGCACGGAGCAAGCTTTAAAACAGGCCGGTTTTTCCCTGGTCTCGCTGGCCAATAACCATACTCCGAATTTCGGGCAAACCGGACTGGAAGATACTTTTAAATACCTGGATACGGCCGGTATTAAATATACCGGCGCCGGAGAAAATCGTCAGGAAGCTAACCGGGCGGTCTACTTAGAGTCTAAAGGCTTAAAATTCGCCTTCCTCGCCTATAACGACTCGGATGTTGTGCCGGCTTCTTACGAAGCCGGCGAGGCTCGCGCCGGCACGGCCTTTATGAGGATTGATAAAATGACCGAAGCGGTTAAACTGGCCGAGCCGCAGGCTGACTTCGTCATTGTTTCTATGCATTCGGGTGCTGAATATGTCAGCCGGCCCAATGATTCCCAGGTCGGATTCGCTCGCGCCGCGATTGACGCCGGAGCTGACCTGGTCATCGGCCATCACCCCCATGTAGTCCAAATCATGGAACAATACAAGGGAAAATTTATTTTTTATAGCTTGGGAAATTTTGTCTTTGATCAGTCGTGGTCCCAGGAGACTAAGGATGGCCTGATGCTTAAACTGTATTTTACCAAAGCCGGCCTTAATAAAATTTCATTTTTACCCTACACCATGGAAAATCTGGCTCAACCGGCTCCGGCCGGCGCCGGCGATGCCGAAAGAATTCTACAAAGATTAAATTTTCCCTTAGCCGAGCGAGTCGGATATTTTTGGAATAGCGCCAATAATAACTTCGGAACCACCTCAATCCCCACGATTTATAATACGGCCCAAGACAATCAAACTATGGCTTTAAAAGTAGAAACCAAAAATTTAGGCGATAATCCTTTTTGCGAATTTGCAATTGGCGATATTAACGGCGACGGCAAGAACGATCTAGTCGTGATTGAAGGAGATGGTTCGCGAAATTCAAAATGCCGGGGAAACCGCATCTCGGTCTGGCAATGGAATGGCCGGGGATTTTCCAATCAATGGCGAAGTGAACCGGGCAACTATGCCAACCTGGAAATAGAAAAAATTGACGGAAAAAATTATCTCATTGTCGATACTCTCTAATTCATTCTAACCGCTAAAATTAAAACCACTGGCGCTAATTTAGGCTCGGTGGATAATTTTAGTTGACAATTATATTAAATTAGATAAAAATTATAATATAACTCATAAAAATTAATCTAATTCCAAACAAATCTATGGAAAAACCCACTGCTTTACGGGAATTTCTGGAAATTCCCTACCCCGACCTTGAGGCCATGAATCTTCAGGCGGCTGAAGACGCGCTAAACGGAGGCAAAGACCTGGAAAAAAAGTACCGCGACTATTTAACCAAAGAAAAAAAAATTAAAGCCCTGACCGTTTGCTTTTCCGATATTGAAGGCCGCTTCCATGTTTTGGATTATGACAAGCAATATTTATTGAAACATGCCGCCAACCTGACCTTCGACGGCTCCTCTGTCCGCGGCTTCACCATGCAGCACGAATCAGACTTGCGCTTGGAAGTTGACTGGTCCAGCTTGCGCTGGCTGCCATCGGATATTTTCGGCCCGGGCAAAGTCATTGTTTTCGCTTTCGTGAAAAACCGCGATCATTCATACCATGGCTCTGATTTCCGCGCCCAGTTAAAAATTTACAGCGATGAGCTGAAAAAGCGGCACGACATTACGGCTCTGGCTTCGGCCGAGATCGAAGGTTTCCTGGTCAACGGCAATAATGCCGAAGAAAATTATGATGAAAAAGCCGGTTTTGAATTTATTTCGTCAAGCGGCTATTACCATTCTCTGCCTATGGATAAGCTCCGGTTATTTATTGATAAAGCGGCTGAAGCGCAAAGAGCCATGGGATTTAGAAACGAAAAAGACCATCCTGAAGTCGCCCCGGCGCAATTTGAGCTGGATTTTTCCTACACCGAAGTTTTGCGCGCCTGCGACAATGTCCAAATTTATAAGCTAGTCTGCCGGCAAATCGCCAACACCATGGGCATGACCGCGACTTTTCTGCCTAAACCCATCGCCGGCATTAACGGCAGCGGCATGCATATTAATTTTTCTTTAAGCCGAAACGGCAAAAACGCTTTCTATAAAAAAAGCGGCTCGGACGGCTTGTCGGAGCTGGCCCACGAGATTATCGGAAAAATTTTAAACCACGCGCCGGAGTTAAGCTTAATTTTAAACTCATCGGTCAACAGCTACCGGCGCCTGGATCCGCATTTTGAAGCGCCCAACCAGATAAAAGTTTCCGCGGTTGACCGCGGTTCCATGATCCGCCTGCCCATCGGCAACGAGACCAGCACCAGGATTGAAATTCGCTCGGTAGCGCCGGACGCCAATCCATATCTGGTGTTATTTGCTATTCTAAAAACCGCTTATGAAGGCCAGAAGCTGAAAAAAGTAAAAGACAAACGCGACCGCCTGCGCTATCTGCCCGGTAACATTAACGACGCCATTAAACTATTTAAAGCCAGCGATTTCACCGATAAAATCCTGGGCCCGGAACCGAAGGAAAAATACGCCCTATTAAAGCAAGCCGCGGCCGACCGCAGCCCTAAAGAGCTGGGAACTAAAATTAAAAAGTCGGAAATAGTCTTTCATCACGAAATTACCAACCAATTGCTTTGGAGCCAGTTTTAGAAATTAAACCATCAATGTTTAAAAACAAGAACGACTCATCCTATATCAGGGCGGGTCGCTTTTGTAAGGCATAAATAAAGTAAACAGATCGCGATAAAAAAAGAGCGCCGTCTCCCTAGTTGGAGATAGCGCTTGGTAGATCCTTGCGGATCATGGCCATGATAATATTGAAAGGATCAATTCGCGCATTTCCTTGGTTCCCAGGAGATGCTCTTTTGGCGATAGACTGCTCGGGCACATGTCTTCGGTCCGATAGCCTAGGCTCAAGGCTTTTTTGACCGCTTCCTCAATGGCATTGGCGCCTTTCACCGCCCCCAAATGACGCAGCATCATGGCGGCGGTGAGAATACGGCCGAGCGGATTGGCCCGGTCTTGGCCGGCCAGCGTCGGAGCCGTTCCGGCCCCGCTTTCAAACATAGCCGCGCCCGTATCCGGATTAATGGCTGAACTGCACATCAGCCCCATACTGCCCAGAGCGGCGGCCGCTCCGTCCGACAAGATGTCGCCGTGCTCGTTCCCGCAGGCGATGACGCCGTGGAGCTCGGCCGGCGTGAACAATAAGGAATTGCAGGAATCCACCAACTGGATTTTCATCTCCACATCGGGGAACTCCTTGGCAATCCTCTTGGCGATTTCCCTCCAGAAGACATAGTGGGGCATGACATTGGCTTTATCCACCGAAATCAGGGGAAGTTTCATCATCCTGGCGTGAGTGAAGGCCGCCCGCATATACTTTTCAACCGTCTCGCGCCGGAAGTAAGCGATGTTGGCGACCTGATCTTCATTGCCGGTCACTTCGTGCTTGAGTTTAAGGCCGAGCAATTGCCTGGTCTCCTTAGAGAGCCCGGGAATCAGGTCTTGGTTCCCGAAGTAGCTGTCCTCCAGGAGGAAGCGTATCCAGATTTGGGTAACTCCCGAATCCGGAATCGTTTCCGGTCGAACCTTGGCCAAGTGCGCCAGCTCCTTGTAGTAAATCATGGGACGAAAATTAAGCAGTAGTCCCATGCGACTGCGCAAAGCCAGGAGGCACCTGGCTTCGGGTTTCATTTCCGGCTTTTGGGCGCCGATAGTATTATCCAGCTTGGGATCGCCCACGCCGCCGAAGAAGATCGTGCCGATTTCCACCGCCCGGAGGAATGACCTCGCAGGCAGAGTATCGCCCCACGAATGGTAGGCATTCCATCCCATCGGAGTTTCTTCAAACACGAGTTCCATCCCGTCTTTCTCGGCCGCTCTAATGGCCACGGCGCAAGCCGCCGCCATCATCTCCGGACCGGAGCCGTCTCCGGTCACCAGAGCAACTAATTTCTTTGTCATACTTATTCCTTTCTTTTGTTTTGGTTTTCCCGGAGCCGGCTTCTGCCAGCCCCGGAGTTGATTTTCCTATTCCAGTTTTCCTTCCCGCTGCAGTTCAGCGGCCAGCTTGACCATGACGCCGACGCTGCCGCCGTTTTCGATTAATTCCTTTTGATACTCGGAGAGTTCAAACGGAAAAACCGTGAAGCCGCACGGACCCATACCATCAGCTATGAGTTGGCCTGCAGCCAGGTCTACCTTGAGGGTTTCCGGCCGTTGAGACAGGATCTTCTGCATATTTTCGCCCGAGAGCGTAATACACAGTAGTCCGTTGGCGAACATATTCTCGTAGAAGATGCGGGCGAAGCTCAGCGCAATGACGCACCGATTTCCCGCAGCTTCAAGCGCCCAAGGGGCGTGTTCTCGCGAAGATCCGCAGCCGAAATTATCTCCGGCCACCAAAATCTGCGACTGGAAAAATTCGGGTCGCTGTTCCCGGGGGATAGCCGCATCCTCCAGGCAGTGTTTGCCGAACTCCTGTTTATCAGTCTCGGTCAGATACTTGGCCGGAATAATCTGGTCAGTGTCCACGTTGGCTGCCGGTAAGTAAAAAACCTTGCCGGAGAAGCTCTTGGCTTCACCCGCGCCGAAAAGCGCGAGCAGCTGGCTATAGTTCGGCCTCGGTGAATTAGCTCCGTACCAGCCGGTGACCTTGACCAAGCCTTCTACGGGCAATTCTTTGACGACGGCCGAGACGGCGGTGCAAAGACTGACCGGTGGTTCCGAAACCACTCCTTTTATGGCGGTCATGGCCGCCGTAGCCGGGGACGCTAGGTGGACAGTTCCGCCCTTGCCCATTCGTCCGGGGAAATTGCGATTCGTTGTGGAAACGCAAACTTCTCCGGGAGCTAGCACGCCGCAGCTCATCCCCAGGCAAGCGCCGCAGGTCGGACCGCTGATGAAACAACCGGCTTTAGCGAATGTCTCCAGCAGACCTTCTTCTAAGGCTTTCTGATAGATGAGCTGGGTCGCGGGAACAACGATACAGCGAACGCTCTTCGCCGCGACGCCTTGCGTCAGACTAAAGATATTGGCAGCGATGCGCAGATCTTCCAGCCTGCCGTTGGTGCAGGAGCCGATGTAGACCTGGTTCACCGGCTTGCCCGCGAGCTGACTAACCGGGACCACATCCCCCGGCGAGCAGTTGTTGGTCATAACCGGAACCATGCTCGTAACATCAATCTCAATGGTTTGATCATATTCGGCGCCGGGGTCGCTGTTGACTGCCGGGCCGATGTTTCCGACCAAGCTACCCCGAAGCGTGAATTCGTCGCCTTCTCTTTCGTAAACCGGCCAAAGGTAATCAGCCGTAGTTTGGTCGAACATCATCATCCCCGAAGTCGCGCCGGCTTCCACCGCCATATTGGTGATGGTCATCCGGGCCTCTATGCTCATCTCTTCAATGACCGAACCACCGAACTCCAACACCGCGTTGGTGGCGCCTTTAACGCCAATCCGCCTGATCAGGGTGAGAATCAGGTCCTTTGAATAGACATTTGGCGGCAACTGGCCGACAAAATTGACTCGGATGACCTTTTGAGGCGGACAAATCCAGAGCCCGGTGATGATACCGTTTTCCAGCTCCGTCGTGCCGACACCGGCAGTAAAGGCGCAGAAAGCGCCGTGGGTGCAAGTGTGGCTGTCGCCCATGATGCCGATTTCTCCCGGACGGATCCAGCCCTTTTCCGGAATGACCGCGTGGCAAACGCCGTTGCGGCCGACATCAAGAAATTCGATGCCATGCTCCCGGCTCCAATCCCGTAGAATTCGCCCTTGGATAGCGGAGGCGGTGTCCTTAGCGGGATTCACGTGATCGATCATAATTTTAACCCTGTTCGGATCGAAGACTGCGTCGCAACCTCGCGCCTTGGCGTCAAGGATGGCGTTGGGAGTGGTGATTTCGTGGCCCCAGACCCAATCCAGCTTAAGAACCATTCTGCCGTCTGGCAGAGTCTTCAGACAATGTGAATCAACGATTTTTTGAAATGCCGTTCTACTTTTCATGTTTATTTCCTTTGTGTTTTGACTCGTTTGAGTCGTTGTTAATGTGCCGAAATCTAGGGTTTTCCTAGATTTTATACATTATAATATATTGAAGTTTTCGTCAATTTTTTACGCGCAACAAAAAAACCATGGTTATTTATGGTTTTTTTGTCTATAAAACTTTTGGCAGTGGCCTCGTTAATCAATGAAACGCTTATTTACTATTCCACTTTTGTACTAATTCTACTATTTTTTTATCAGCCGAAGTCAGCGGTTCTCCGCGTTCGCTTTTTGCCAAACTTACCAACAAATTTTGCTGTGAAGCTAAAAATATACCGGTTAAAGCTTCAATAAATTCTTTATCGTGGCCGTTAGCGTTTAAATTATTATGCGCCGCCTCATGCGCGAAAGTACCGAAGGCTTCAAGAAAATCTCCATTTATTACCGCTTCGTGCACGCCGATTCCGTCATGCCCGATATTTACGCCTCGCGCCCCTCTACCGGTAAACACGAACAAGGCGTTCTCAACTCTTAAGCCGGTTAATTCATAAACCGCGTCCTGAAGAATTTCCAGCCTCATAATCTGCTTTTCGGTAGGTTGGCTTATAATTTCAAAATTTTCCACTTTATCAGAAGGCTCCAGTGTTCTTTCCCCCGCTGTTCCAGCTTCTTGGTGTTCATTACCCAAGACCGGGGCGCGATTAAACGCCGACATCAAACTTTCCAAAGTTTTGCCCTGAGGATATCTGGTTTTTTCCAAATTGCTTTTATTTTTCTTTCGCCATTCAGAATATTTGCTCATTTCGCTAGAAATTATTGCCGATGTCTGAGCGAATTTTCTCTCTCCGTTGTCCGATTTAGAACCGATTGCCAACGAGCTGTCTTGCTTCCCCTTGCTTTCGTTCGGGGAAGACTGATGTTCTTTGCCGGAAAAAAATTCATAGAGCCCGCCCGCCGCCAAAAAAGCGCCTAAAGATCCGATTAAGACTTTATTGCGTACGGTTGAAAATCTCTTGGCCGCGGGTTTTCTTTCCCCTATCCGGACGCTTTTTCCCGGTATTGCCTGAAATGCCTCCACGGCATCCTGGTTTATGTTTAGTTGCAAAATCGAAGCCTCGCTTGGTACATTACCTCTTTCTAGCTGCCTGACTAAGAGAGACGGGCTGTCTTTCTGCTCGTTATCAATGCCGAAAGTCAGGATAATTTTGCCTTGCGATACCGATACGGAGCCGAAAGTCTCGGCGGAAAGCCCGTGGGCGGCGATATCGCGAATTAACCTTACCAGCTTATGATCGTCGCTGTCCCCGTTTAATGATGCTTTAAGTAAAAGATTCTCCGGTAGGACTTTTTTCAGTTCAATTTCCATCATAGCCAAACCATTTTCTCTGGCCTGAAATTTAATGCCTTGGGCGTAAGGTTGAATTGTGTCACGAATAAAACCGGCGAATTTTTTTCCTCCCATGGCTTCCAAATTTTGAAAAGAGACCTCAACGCCATACCTTTCGGCGCTGTATCTGCGGTTGCCTCTGGCTCTCTCCGTATCGGGTTTTTGCGACTCGGCCAGTGAATCAGGATCTGCGTAATCGGCGGCGCCGGGCATGCCAAGTTTTAAAAAGAATCCCGGGCAAATTATAAAGCCTCTCTTTTGCAGGTCTTTCTCGGCTTGTTCCGATATTTTTTCATCACGAGCAAGATATTTTCTTATTTTAAAATATTCCTTTAAACCTTGGGCGATTTTTTCAATATTCTCGTCTTTTCCAATAAAGCTAATTTTCCAATATAGTGAATTGACTAATTCCTCAATAACTTCCATTGCTCCCCATTCTACCGCTTCTTTCGGGGCTCCGGCCCAAATCGTCTCCGAGGCGGCGATTTGTTCGGCGATATCTTTTGGCTCCATCGCCTTAACCATTTCGCCGGCATAATGCCCGACCATGAATTTAGAAATCGGCGGCCTGTCAATGCTCATTTCATATCGGACATCGTTTAGTCTTAGGCTGCAGCCGCGCATGCCTTTCCAGCCCTTAGTCTCCTGCCCGTCGGACACATCCATAACCTGGCCGTTAATATACAGCCGGCCAACTCCGGGCAGGCCTTGGCCGGAAGATTTATTCTCTGGCAAAAGCCACTTTACCGATCCTTTGGCGTTTTCAAAATTCGGTTCTTTTAAAAATGTATTATCCGGCCCCACGGCGATATCCGGAAGCTCCGCCAAAGCTTCTTTGATTTTGTCATTATCAGTTTCAATTATATACCTGCAATTTCCCGAATTTTCGCTTTGCTGGCGTTCAGCAACCAGCCAATCATGATCCAGGCCATGTTCATCCTTTTTCACCATTCTGTAATTTAGCTTCCAGCCTTCCCCGACAACTTCAAATCTTTTAACTCCAAAATCCCTCATTAAGATAAGGGCGGTTTGTTTTATGCCGATGCCGTTGCCTCCGGCTGTCTCGCCTTCCGGTTTATCGGAGTGCAGGGTTAACAGCCCGGTGGCGTCGGTAAACTTCCAATTACCCTCGATGATATTTCTCGAGGTCGTTCGGTCGCCTAACATTTCTGAATGAATTTTTACACCGCTTAATGTCCCTCGGTTTGGTCCTGGATTATGGTCCAAAAAATTTTGGGCGATTTCCCGTGAGAGCCAATTGGGTTTAGCATAATGTTCCCGCGACTTTCCCAGGAACTTTTCCGTGGCGACCGGATGGCCGGAAATTCCCGCCTCTCTGATGCGATCAATATCGGTTTTTGACAAAGGTTTTTTGGGTCTTTCTTGATTGCTGGCTGGGAAAGATTCAATACTCATATTATTACTAATTTAATATTAATATCTTCTATCATATTTCTCGGGTTGCGCCGCTATTTCAACTAATTGGGTCTGCACAATAAAAAAATGTTCTCTGCGGGCAAGCCGGGTTAAGTACCCAGGTTATACAAGCATTATAAGGGTTTTTATGCGTCTTTGTCTGGGGGTGAAATTGAGGTAGTCGGGTCACCTTTCTTTTTTTCTGCTTGCATTACATATTCTTTTTCAAGGCGCGCTGTTTCAACTTGTGCTCTTCTGATAACATTATAGTAATAATCTAGTAAATCGTCATAATTTTTACGACCACTTTCTTGATATTCGATAAAGAAAACCCCAAGAAAATCTAAAATTATTGCCCCCACAACACTCTTAATTCCAGTTTCTTTACTTTTCTCTCTAAACTTACCAAACATTAACAGTGGCTTCGATTTCCCATAGGCATTTATTTGCTTCTTAGAATAATACTTCCTTATTGCATAGCATGAACCGTGCAATAATTTTTCAAATTCACTTCTGTCAAATGCATCCTGTCCAAATTTACTTTTGGCTAAATTTCTAATGGCGCTCTCCTTGAAGGAGTCGGAAAAACTTGGATCAACTTGATAAGTCTCTTTGCCCTCATTCCAAAAGTCTGCGAGACGAGTTTTATCCGATAAAAGCGAAGCGTACATTGTTATGTTTCGTAACATTACAGCGGTTATAGTGTATCCAGCTCCGTAAAAACCATTGCGAGCAAGAAGGCGTGCACTATTGGCATCAACTATCATTCTATTTGCAAATAAGAAAAAAACTTGTTTTTCAATAGGAATCGGCCTCGCGGTAATCGCTTTCCTTTCAAGGTATACAATCTTGCTTAAAATATCCAAAGCCGCATATCCCACATCATCTATTTTTAAAAAAGCTAATAATGCACCGAGTACGTATCTAACGATTTTGTTATAGGCCTTATTTATTGTTACCCTTGATAATTTCATAAGCATTCGGATCATGCTGATAAAAAGTTGTCTTGGCGGGACGCTCGGGTTACTCAGATTCTAAATTTTATTTAACCAAATTCATTAGTCTCGACGGTGTATTTATAGCCATATCCGTTTCAGGATATAATGGGTTACTTTCCATATTGAGTGCACTGATTGAATATTTATCCTTTAAATATAAACTAAACGATGAAGATGTCGCAAAACTGTCTGCAAAATCAGCCTTTACGGTTATGTCATAAGTAGCATATTGATTCGGCGTACCAGGTCCATATAATATCCTTGCTGAAGTATCTAAAGAACTAAAAGTAAAAGAACTCGAAGTGATTGAACTTAGGTTATCAATAGTTCTTGCTAAGCCATTGATATATAAATATAATTTTTTAATATTGTTATAACTGAAATTTTCGTTTGAATTTTCAAATTTAAATGCTGTAAATGTAACCACGCGTGAATCAATAATTTTTACACTTGCTTGATAAATTATCACACCAGTATCATTAGCATTTACTGTAATTTCAGGAAGCTCGACTGGATTTACAATAAAATCTGGAATTGTTTGTTGATTATAAACACAACTCATACTTAATACAGGATTACCGCCAGAACAACCATTAGGAGATGACGAGATTACTGACCTTGTTTTTGTTCCGTCGGACTGGCAAGCTGACCAATCAGAATAAACCCAAGTAGTACATACTGAAGTTGCCAGATCACAAGACTGAGTGGTTGTGGGGTTACCACCAATACATCCACTTGGCAAAGAAGATATCACCGTTCTTGTTTGTTGCCCATTAGTTGAGCAAGCATCCCAATCCGAATATGTCCATGATGTACATGTATTAGATGAGTAGCTACAACTTTTCGATATTGACGGCGATGGGGTATTGACGCTTTGACAATCAGAGGTTAAATTGCACGTTCTTATTTGTTGTCCTCCAGAAGAACATTCACTCCAAGCACCACAAAACCAGGTATCTGCAATACAACTATTTGTGCTGGTTGAGGTATTTGTATTGATCTTTTCTTCTAATTCGCTAACCTTTTTATTTAATAAATCAATTGCATTTGTATTTGCCTCTGTTTGCTCTTTATATTTTTCAAAAACAGGAACTTTGTTTAAATCTTCGTCTGTTATACCCAGCCCCTTTTCTCTCATTACCTTAAAGGCGTCAGCCGGACGGCCTAAATAATACATTTTCAAATCAGTTGGGTTCACATAATATGCTTCGCCACTGGCCTCAACTCTTAACAAAATTCGCCCAGATAAATTCTTAGGGGCATAACCATTAAATAAGTTATAATTTCTTTCTGATATTCCTAGTCCTAGTTCCCTCATAATTCTGAAAGCATCAGCAGGACGACCTAAAAATGCTCTTTCTTTTGTTCCGGGGTCTATATACCAAGCTTGACCAACACTTTCTACTTGTAATAGAATCTTTCCGCTTAATTTATCTGACAAACCTGCGGCGTTAGAAAAATTAATCGGGACTAATCCTAGAATAAAAACTAGAGCTAAAATGGTTGTGAATTGTTTTTTCATAGATTTTAAAAATATTAATCAATAAACTAAAAAGGTTCGTGAAGATTAATTTATTTTAATTACCAACCATCTTGGATCACGGCAACTGTTTGCGTACGTATATTTGGTATATCATCTTTAAACGTAATTACAAGAATATTTTTGGCAATATATTTTTTCTCTGTAACGCTTTTTAGAAGGACATCGACTTGAAAACTTGTTTCGCCGTTCGCTCCCACTTCTTTTCTATATTTTTCTAATATGTCTTTCAGGGGTTCAGTCTGAAAACTAGCTTCGTAATAATAAAAACTGTCGGGAGCAACTAACCTTACATCGTTGTTTGACTTAATTCCACCCTTGCCGCTGAACTTATCATATAAAATCAAACTGCCTACAAAAATATTTTTGTCTCCACGGTTAATAATACGAAATTGCCCGTCTGTATAAACTATTTCAACCGTTGGAATATAGCTCAAATCTAATAAATTCCGATTAATTATATTTTGTTGAAATCCGATTATAGACGCTACAAGGATAGTTACAGCGGATAGTATTATTTGGATTTTTTCAAATCTGCTCATAAATTTTAATAGCATCTTAATTTTGCTGCTACGGGGGTTGGATTTGAACCACTCGGGTCGCCTCGTTCTCATAGGTAAATGAGTCTATCCGATACTAAATCATCTTGGCGGTGTTTTTTGAACGAAGTTCGAACTTTTTTTGCCGAAAATCCTGAAAACTAATTTGGACTCGGCGGGGCAAACTATTTTTCTGGGGGATTGGAATTGCCCCGCCTCGGCTTTCTTCCCGCCCGCAGGAGGGGTCTGGGGAGGAATGCGGGCGGGATTTTGAACCTTTCCTTTTTCGCTTCCGAATTTCGTATTTTGCAAAGCAAAATGCGCCACCGAGAAAGATTCATTTACATTTTTATAAAAATTAGTTATCATTATAGTATCAAGAAAGAAACCTTTATATTATATTCTATATACTATAATGTTATACAATTAAGAAAGATATGTCAAACAATAAAATTGCGGACAACTTAAAGAAACTACGGGCTAAAAAAGGGCTATCTCTCGAAAAGATTGCTCGCCTTGCTGATTTATCACTTAACACCATTGTTAAGGTTGAAAACGGAGTAAATACAAACCCAACCATTGAAACGCTAACCAAGATCGCCAAGGCGCTTGAAGTTGGCGTTGATGATTTAATTAAGTAGAAATATGGCAAAAAAAGATTATACAAAATTAGAAAAAGACGACTTGCTCAAAGTCATTGAAAAATTGGAATCCCGCAAAAAATACGGGCTGATTTGGGACGAGGAAAAAACCAAAGAGCAATTTGAAAAGGAATCGGAAAACGCCTTGCCAGTTTTGAAAGAGGTTAAAGGCAAAGAAATAAAAACCGATCCGAGTAAGCCGACAAATATTTTGATTGAAGGCGACAATTATCACGCCTTATCTGTTTTGAATTACACCCACCAAGGAAAAATCGATGTTATCTATATTGATCCGCCGTATAACACGGGTAACAATTCATGGAAGTACAACAATCAGTATGTTGAAAAAGACGATGCTTATAAACATAGCAAATGGCTCTCTTTCATGTACAAGAGATTAAAACTTGCTAAAAATTTATTGAAAGATGAAGGTGTATTAATTGCAACTATTGATGATTATGAAATACACACACTAGGACTATTGATAAGCGAAATATTCGGAGAGGACAATCGAATGTCTACATTGATTATTGAAAGTAATCCACGAGGTAGAACATCAGATGCTTTTTTTGCCACTTCCCATGAATATTATTTGTATTATGCAAAAAACAGTTCACTCGTAAGTTTTTTTAATCCTGCTCTAACCGAAGAACAAGAGGAAGCTTTTAAGTTAGAAGATGAAATATCACGATATAGGTTGCTACCATTGCGAAAGAGCGGGGCGGCTTCAAGAAAAAAAGATCGTCCAAAACAATTTTATCCTATTTACATAAGAGAAAGCGACTTATCTTTAAGTCTTACGAAATTCAAAGAAAAATGCACTGAATTTTGGCCAATCGATGAAACGGGCGAAGAACGAGTTTGGAAGCTTGGAACAAAAACTTGCGCAAAATTAATTGAGTCGGGCGATGTTGTTGTTTCGGAGAATAAAAAAAATAAATATACATTAAGCCAAAAAGATAGAATAAAAGCGGGGAGAAAACCAAAAACATTGTGGATTGATCCAAAATATGATGCTTCGGCACATGGAACAATTTTGATTTCAACAATTTTGGGAAAAACAAATGTTTTTGATTATCCTAAATCAATATACGCGGTTATTGATAGTCTTGCTGTTTTACTGAAAGAAAAGAAAGACGCGATTGTTTTGGATTTTTTTGCTGGATCAGGAACGACTGGTCATGCAGTAATGCAAATGAACAAAGATGACGGCGGAGAAAGAAAATTTATACTTTGTACAAATAATGAAAATGGTATTTGCGAAGATGTTTGCTATCCAAGAATAAAAAATGTAATAAATGGATATAAAAACAGAAAGAAAAAAGACATAGAGGGTTTAGAAAATAACCTTAAATACTACAAAACCGCTTTTGTAAAAAATTCCATAAGCCGAGATGATTTGAAAATGCGTATCACTCGCGAATGTACGGAAATGCTTTGTTTGCGCGAAGGAATTTTTGACGAAGTGAAAGCCAAACCCGATTATCATATCTTTGAGCAAAATGGCAGAATTATGGGCGTGTATTATTCAGTGGAACGGGACAGCTTGGCACAATTAAAAAAGGAACTGGACAAAATGGAAGGCGAAAAGATTTTGTATTGTTTTACTTTTGATCCGCTTGGATTGGATAAAAACGATTTTGCTGATTGGCAAGGTGTGAGTTTAGAGCCGATTCCGCAAAAAATATTAGATATTTACGAACAAATTTATGAATATTAATCTTAAAAATTATCAGGAAAAAGCGGTCGGCGAACTTATCGCCACTTTCAAAACACTTCTTACAAAAGAGGAGCAAAAGAAAGTGTGCGTTTTTCAAGCGCCAACAGGTAGTGGAAAAACTTTGATGACCGCCAAGTTTATTGAAGAAATTATCAGAGAAGTGCCAGAAATGGACTTGTGTTTTGTTTGGATAAGTATTGGCAAAGGCGAACTGCATTTGCAAAGCAAACATAGTTTGGAACGAGTATTTGGCGGAGCGCCGAGAGTATCGCTCGTGGAGGAAGAATTTACTGGCGGGCGCGAAAGAATTATCCGCAACGAGGTTGTTGTTGTGAACTGGGAAAAATTGCGAAGCAAAGAACGAGAAACTGGCGACTGGAAAAATATTTTGATGAAAGACGGCGAAAAATTAAATTTTCGCGATGTACTTTCCAAAACGCGCGAACAGCGAAAAGTCATCATGATTATTGACGAAAGTCATATTGGCGCGACTGCCGAGCGAACCAATGAACTACGCGACGAGATAAACGCTGATGTGATTTTGGAAATGAGTGCTACTCCCCGAATTACGCCTGATCCAAGAGATTTGGCGCGCGGAACGGCTGGCTATGTTTTCGTTGAACCGAAAGATGTTATTGACGAAGGAATGATCAAGAAGGAATTGATTATCAATGAAAAGATTGACGAGATAACCGACGACGAGGCAGATTCGCAAGAAGTAGTTTTGCAAACGGCGTATAAAAAACGCTTGGAATTGAAAAAACTTTTTGAAAAAGAAAAAGCAAATATCAATCCGCTTGTTTTGGTACAGATTCCGACCGCCGAAGCTGGCGAGGATAAAATAAAAGCGGTGAGAAAGTTTTTAGCGGATAAAGGCATAACCGAACGAAAAGACGGAACTGGAAACGGCAAACTTGCCATTTGGTTATCGGAGCAGAAATCAGAAACTTTGGATTGGGTGTCCGAGCCAGACAATGAAATTGAATTTTTGATTTTCAAACAAGCGATTGATACGGGCTGGGATTGTCCGCGCGCGCATATTTTGGTGAAATTCCGCGAATCGCACAGCGAAACTTTTGAAATCCAAACTGTTGGGCGTATTTTGCGTATGCCAGAGCAAAAGCATTATGCGAGCGAGGACTTGAATCGCGGATATATTTATACCAATGTCCAAAGCATTATCGTCAAAAAAGAAGAATACAATCCGAACATCATCAAACACTTGAAAGCTGTCCGCAAAGAAGTGTATAAACCGATCAAACTGACTTCGTACTATAAATCGCGTGCGGACTATGGCGATATTACTTCCAGTTTTACGCCTGTGTTTGAAAAAACAGCGTGCGGACATTTTGGCTTGAAAGGCGACCATACAATGTTTGCTCAAAATGTTGCAAAAGTGGAAAAGGAAGGCGTGATTCTAGATGTAAAGAAATATCAGCAAGATATAATCGCCAACGCCAAAATTGAAGGCACGACTTTTGACGAGATTGAAGGCAAAATTGATTCCGCCGCGCGCGCTCGCCTAACGATTGCCGGCAATGATTTGCAAGCATTGTTTGAGCAGATTATCAAAGAGCGCCTCGGCTCGTTTAAGAATGTCAAAAGGTCTGTGCCTGCGGTGAAGACGGCGATTTATACTTGGTTTAGAAAATATCTCGGATCAAAAGCATGGCCAGAGGAAATGATACTCGTGCAAATGGTTTTGGCGCACAATGGAAACAGAAAGCAGTTTGAAGAAATCTTGGCGAGCGCGATTGAAGCATACAAAGCTGTTCGCGAAAAAGAAATTTTGAAGCGCGTGGAAGAAAGCGAGCAATTTTATGATTTTGAAATCGCCAAAGAGAGCTTTTTCAATCAACACACCGACGAGCGCGTGGAGCATGAAAAATTTGTTTATGAGCCGTGCTATTTGTCCGCTTCTCGACTTAATCCCGAAAAGAATTTTGAAAAGTTTTTGGCAGAAAATAGCGATAAAATTGTTTGGTGGTGGAAAAACGGCGAAAACAAACAGGATTATTTTGGGATTAAATACGAATATCCCGTCGGAGTGATTCATACTTTCTACCCTGATTATCTCGTGCAATTAGCTGACGGACGAATTGGAATTATTGAAACGAAAGATATGGGAGATCGCGACGGCGGAAACTATACCAAAGCCAAGGCAGAAAAATTGCAAGAATATATCAAGGAGCATAAAGGCAAAAAACTTTTCGGCGGTATTGCGATTGAGAAAAGCGACGGCTGGAAAATAAATCAAAAATCGGTGTATGATTGGAGCAAGTGCGAAAAGAACGATTGGAGTGAGTGGGAAAAATTAAAATTCTAAGTGGCGCGCCAGTTTTCAACTGGCACGAAATTCGGAAGCGAAAAAGGAAAGGTTCAAAATCCCGCCCGCATTCCTCCCCAGACCCCTCCTGCGGGCGGGAAGAAAGCCGAGGCGGGGCAATTCCAATCCCCCAGAAAAATAGTTTGCCCCGCCGAGTCCAAATTAGTTTTCAGGATTTTCGGCAAAAAAAGTTCGAACTTCGTTCAAAAAACACCGCCAAGTTTCACTTTTTGTGAAATCGTAAGAAACAGCCTCGGCGCAAAGCGCC
>CAZLKB010000005.1:0-36777 GCA_964560005.1 uncultured Gammaproteobacteria bacterium | reverse complement strand
GGGAAGCCAAAGGGCTTTCCCAAGAAAAATTGGCGAGATTGGCCGATGTCGCCAACAATACAATTATCAAAATTGAAGCTGGCAAAAACCAGAATCCGACGCTTGATACTCTCAAAAAAATTGCGAAAGCTCTTGAGATAAGCGTAGATGAGTTAATAAAATAATCGTAAAATAAAATTATGAAAAAGCTATTCTCTTTCATCACTTTATCGCTAATGGCATTTTTAGCAATGTTCTCATTTGCGCCAAAATTCGTTTTGGCAGACGGAATGATGATGAAACCCGATCCTTATTCAGACCGTTGGGATTATTCAGGTGAAAATAATCAGCAAGCATTTATCAATTATGATAATGGTTTGCAAAGAATGATTATTAGTGTCGGGTTTGAGGAAGAAAATAGCAAGGGTGTTGTTTGGCTTTTCCCTGTTCCTTCCGACCCGAATAAAGTGGCAATTGATGTTGTAAAAAGTTTGCCCGGATTAAGTGGTGAAGAAATTTCTGGAAAAGCAAAATCTAATCTTGACGATACAACGAAATTTTTACAGATGACCCAGTTTTATACAATTCCTTTTATTTCATTTTACGGAACACTGGAAACATCGGGTAAAGGTATGAATACTTTGGATGCTGCATCGCAAGGTTTAGGCAGAAACATTGAGCAAGATGTTGTAGTTTATGAGCATTTAGAAAAAGAGGGCATTACCTCAGAAATTATCACTGCCAAAACCGCCAATGGACTTTACGATTATTTAAAAAGCAAGGGATTAAAAATTGAAAGTGGCTCAATACCTGTTTTAGATAATTACATCGGTAAAGAATATTCTTTCGTCGCTTCTTGGATTAATCAGCCAAGTCAAGCAATTGTTGATGAATACGAAACTATCACAAATAAAGTTTTGAAAACCAATGAAGAATTACTTAGTGGTGTACCGCAAGATGCAGTAGATATGTTAATTAATGGAGTGGAAAAAGGGCTCCCAGGAATTAGAGAATATTTTCAAAAAAATCCACGGGACGTTAAGGGCTATGTTGATTCTCACCCTTATGCTTACAGTATTGTCGTTGAATATTTACAGAAAAATAGGCCTGATTTAGCTTATAAAGAAATAACAGAAAAAAGATTAAAGCCTAAACCAGTACAAATAAATACTAATCAAAAAGGCGTATTTGTAACATTTCCTACGGAAGATATTTATTTCCCATTACTTCCTACGAGTGTTTACGGAAGTAAAACGGTTCCAGCGATGATTAGAATAATCGGTCATGTTTCGCCAAAAGTTTTTCAAGATATCAAAAGCTATACAAAAACAGAATATTATGTTGATAGCTACGCAAGTTTTGCCGATGACTTGAAAAACTTTTATAGCGGGCAAAACCAAAATATCAAATATACCAAAATAGAAATCAATGCGCCGTCAAAATTTTTCACTGATGATTTATGGATAAATAATCAAACACCAGTAAAAACCTATTATTCAACCTTTGTGGCTAAACATCCGATAGTCAGTGCAATAATTCTGTTTATATTAAGTTCGATATTAGCAGGAATTTTAGCAGGCCTGATTATTTTTAGAGATTTAAGAAAAAAACCAATAAAGCTCGGCCTAATCGGATTGTCCAATTGTCTAACAATTCTTGGTTTATTGATAACAACGGTTCTAGTTGGCACGAAAAATAAAGATGAAAATGTTGACGCATTGCTAACGGAATTAAAACAAAAAGGGTATCTTTGGAAAAGACGAGTTGCTACAATTTTATTTTTCGTAGCCATACCATTTTTGGTTTTTGGTTTGTTCGTGTTGCTGTCGTTGATTAGAGAACTTAGTTACTCAATGCGATATTTTGATTTTACAGAATTTGTAATTCCTGTATTAATAATTTACGTTTTGCCAATTGCTGCGCTGATTGTAAGCTTTATAATCAAAAGAATAAAACCCGAGGACAAAAGTTTGTTTGAGCAACTTAAATTGTCTGGTTATTCATCTTGGTCATTTCAGCCGAAGGATAAATTAAAAATTGCTTTTGTCCCGATTTTCTCAGTTTCCTTTTTGATTATTTCGTGGTTATTGGTTAAGCTTGTTGGATTGACAGTTTAAAAATTTTAGGCGGCGCGCCAACTTCGTTGGCACGAAATTCGGCGGCGGCGGAAAGCGAGGGCGGGCAAAAATTCCTTCCCCCCAACCCCCTTCCTTTTTGCCCGCCCGAGCGTTTCGGTTTTGCGCGCGAAGCGCGCAATCATTCAGAGTTTTGCTCAAAAAATGTTCGAACTTCGTTCAAAAAACACCGCTTTGTATAGAGTCTTGTCCGCCAACCAAAAATAACCCCGAATTAGACGGGGTTATTTTTTACCCCTTGGCCACTACCAAGCCCCAAACTTCTTGGGCACCCGAGGCTTTTAAAACTTTAGCGCACTCGTTCAGGGTGGCGCCGGTGGTCACTACATCGTCAATTAAAATAATATTTCTCTTATTTAAATCTCCGCCCCGCCAGGCGAAGCAGTCTTTAACATTGCTTTGCCGGCTGATTTCGTTTAATTTGGCTTGGGCCTTTTTATGCTTGACTCTAACTAAGCCGCCGGTATTTATCTCTAGGCCATACTGCTTGGCGAAAACCCTGCCCAAAATTTCAGCCTGATTAAACCCGCGCCAACGCAAGCGTTTTCTAGACAAAGGCACGGGAATGATTATATTAGCCTTAAAATTCAAAATGGCCAAAGGCACATTTTTGGCCCGGTTAAACTCGCGCCAATCAACGCCGGCATCTATATTGGTTTTTAAAATTCTATTTTGATTGATTAAATTATTAACCGATAAAATTAATAATCCGCCCAAGACCTCGGCCAGATCGCTGACAAAATGATATTTTAAGCTCTTAATCGCCCGGCTGATTAATTTATCTTCATATAAAGAAGCGATCCAAACCCCGGTCAAATCATAATTATTCCGGCAGTTCGGGCAAAATTCTCCGAAATCATTCTCCAGCTTGCAGCCCAGGCAATATTGTTTTGACTTTAAATTTACTTTTTTAAAACAATCGCCGCAAAGCCAATTGCCTTCACGGCCGCAGCTAAGGCATTCAATCGGAAAAATCAAATCTAAAAAAAACAGCCAGACCCGGCTGGCGGCTTGTTTCATCTTTACAAATTTATTTTTGCATTTCAAAAACATTCAATCTTAATATATAATTCGAATACTACAAAAATGACGGCTAATAATTCGTAGTATTCGGATGCAATTTGTAGTATTCGAATTATATTATTTGCTCTGCCAATCAGCCGAATCAACCCGCCAAACGCCTCCCTCAAGCCGATATTTTATTATTATATCCTGATAAAAAACCTTACTATCGCCCGAGGCTCCGGCCGATTCGCGGCGCTGCGTTTTTACCAAGACTTCGGCCTGGCCGGCGCTAGCATCAAATTGCCTGGCTTGGCTTAAAATTGACTTGGTAACGATGCCGTAATAGATTGAAGTATCGCTCTGTCCTGCTTTAGTCTGGCTGATATAGTTTTGCGACCAGTCCTTCATGGCTTGAGTTTCAAAAATTTGTAAATCTCGGATATTGCCGAAATCCGACTGGTTGGAAAAACTGCCGAATCGTTCGGCAAAGGCCGACGCCATTCTGACCAAATCAGCTTCGCCAACCTCGGCCTTTTTTAAAGGAGAGGCCGGCTGTTCCGCAGTTTGACCAGCCTTAATCTGCCCCGATGGGATGGTGGATTCATTAGTTTGCGCTGACGGCTCAACAACCGCGGGCGGGGGCGCGGGAAACTTATAAAAAAAGATAAAATAAACAGCTAAGAGCAGCAACAGCACTAAAATTATTATGATGATTCCCCAAGATTTCTTTTTCATATTAAAAAAAATAAGGTCTAATCGTGGGGCAAGGATGTTTGTTTTAAGCGGCTCCTCAGTGCCTTCCTCGGAGCCAAAACAAACGATCGGGGTTGAAATTGTTTGTATTTTTCTTTCAAAGAAAAATACCCAAATTTCGGCGGCCTTTAGCACTCGCGAAAGCGGGTGGAAAAACAAACATCCTTGCCCCATAGCTAACTGACTTTCAACACTATTATTAAATTAATTTTATAGCCCTTTTAGGCGGTTAGGCCGCCTGATCTAAATCTTCGGGCGCGGCTTCCTCCGGTTCTCCTTCGCCACCCAGCATTTTTGCGTTAAATTCTTTCTTTTCCTGCTCGATTTCCAAAAGCTGGCGCGGATCAGAGGTGATTAGCTGATCTTCGGTATAAGATGCCACCACTTTTATGGCGACATGCTTTGAACCGGCGAAGAAGATACCCTCACCCACGCCGCATTCCAACAACAAGTATTTTTCTCCCTGGGTAAGAACAAAAGTCTTTTGCACCAGCTCAATCGCGGCTGTAGACTGTTTTAATAAAAGCTGCAGAGCTGAATTGTTTACAATCGCCTGGCCATAAGGCGAAACCAAAAAATCATTGACATCCTGGGTGATAGTGGTCACGCCCAGATAATATTTACGGCAGCGCTTAACCAAGGCATAAATAAATTTGGCGCTGTCTTCGTGCTGCATCAGCCACCAAGCTTCGTCAATCACCAAAATCCTCTTCTTTAGCTCGCTCCGCACCACATTCCAAATGTAATTGACCACGGTGTAAATCGCCATCGGCCTTAGCTCGTCTTCAAGGTCGCGCACGGAAAAACAAACCAACTGATTATCCATCTTGACATTAGTCGGGCTGTTGAACAGGCCGGCGAAAGTGCCTTGGGTATATTTTTTTAACCTTAAGGCCAAACCGGCTCCGCCTTCCATGCCCTCTAAAATATCTTCCAAATCCTGCATGATAGGAGCTTCTACTTTGCTTAAATCGCAGTCAGGCGTGATATCTTTTTTCGCGTAAGTTTCCAAAAGCGCCCGATCAACGATAGAATCTTCTTCATGGTTAAGTTCGCCCAGCATCAGCCTGACCAAGCCTTTAACCGCGATCACTCCGCTTCTGATAATATCTTCGGCCTTAGCTTCGCCGGAAATAGAACGAGGCAAATCAAAAGGATTGATTTTATTTTCGCTGGCTAAAGAAATATTAATATAAGTCCCTCCGACCGCCTCGGATAAATGCTTGTATTCGTTTTCCGGGTCAATGATAATTACTTCCGTGCCCATCATCAAGCTCCTTAAAACTTCAAGCTTGACCGTATAGCTCTTGCCCGCGCCCGAAGTGGCGAAAACCACGCTGTTGGCGTTCTGCAGACTGAAGCGGTCAAATAGAATTAAACTGTTGTTATGGCGGTTGATGCCGTACAAAATGCCGTTATCGCTGGTCAGCTCGCTGGAAATAAAGGGAAAGGATGATGCTACCGGAGAACTGTTCATGTTAAAAGCAATGTATAATTCGTCGTTGGCCAAGGGCAAGGTTGAATTAAAGCCCTGCTCGGCTTGATAAAAAACCTTTTTGGAATAAACCAATCTGGAGCCGAAAATATTTTCTACCTCCCCGGTTAATCTTTCCAGTTCTTCTTTAGTGGAAGCGTAAAGCGTTACATACAAAGAAAACTGAAAAAATTTTTCCACTCCCTGGGTTAGCGCGTCGCGCAAGGCTTCTATATCGCGCAAAGCCGTTTCTCTGAGCGGGTCTCGAGCCGCGCCCTTTTCCGAATCGGAAATAATCTGAGCTTCCAGGTTGCCGACTTTATTTTTAAGCTGTTTTAAAATTACGGCGCTTTCAACCGGATAAAAAAACATGGAAATATCAAAAGTTGAATTTAAGCTGATAATCGGCGCGAACCAACCGACGCTGATATAGCGTGGATAATTAATCACAAAAATCGTCCTAACAAATGTTGAACCCAATTTCAAAAAACTGGGGTGAATTTCAATTGAAGCCGGAGCGATTAAATCTTTAATCGTTAAATTGCCTCGCCGGTAAGCTTTTTCTTCTTCAACCAGCTCGCGGGCGAGCGTTGGCGCTTCCTCATCTTGCTTGGCTTGCTGTTTGGCTTCCAGGCGATTAGCCTTAGACTCCAACTCTTCTTCTCGTTTTATTTGCGACGGATTAAACATAATAAATAATTTAGAAGTGAGAAGTTAGAAGTGAGAAGTTAGAATTAAATTAATTTTTGTATTTTTTCTTACTTCTAGCTTCTAAATTCTTACTTCTTTCTTTATTCTGCTGCCCTAAGCTGGCTGACATCGGCTAGCTTCTGATTAACCGATGTTTCCGGATTATAAGTATTATAAAACAATTCAATCAGGCTTTGGGTGTCTAGCAGCGCCGAATTAACCCCCATGGATATTAAGGCGCTCATAATATTCTCCACCCTCTTGGTTAAATCAACCTTTCTTCTCAAAAATTTATCCGACTTCATCTTTATCAGCCGCGAAGGCTTAAAAGCGTCAAACAGCCGGGGAAAAAAGCCTCTTTGCTTATCGGACAGCGGATTATATGACACTACCACATAAAATCTCTTATTCATGATTTTACCCAAAGATATCAATTCGGAAATATACTGAAGATATTCGGCGGTTTGCAGCTTTAAAAGTTCATTGGTTTGCTCTTTCTCTTTTTGTTTTAAAAAATTTATATAATTATCAATATTCAGCTCGCGAGACTGGATGACTATCTGCAAAGGGAAATCAATATTATTTAAAAAGCCGACATAAGCGGCCACAATGGCGCTTTGTTCATCTTCGCTTTTAAAAGCAAAATTAATGCTGGCAACCAATAAAATCGCGCGCAAGGTACCGTCGCGCATTACGATGGTGTCTTCGCGAAATTCGGCAATATCCAAATATGATTGCGTCGCCGAACCGATCGCATTGGTAACTAATTTATTGGCCATAGTATTTAATGTCAAATTTCCAATGACAAATGTCAACTCAACGACCAATGACAAATGTCAAATAAATTTTCTTTAACATTTTGATTTTGACATTGATTTGACATTGGATATTTGTCATTTTTCATTATATTTTTATCTCTCCACGCTTTCCACTCCGCTATTTTCCTTTTCTCCCGAATATGCGCCCTTGGTATCAACAATTAAGGATAATTCGGCTAAACGAGAAGAGGAATAGTGCTTTTCCGGCGAAGGGCGGGCGGCGACGGCAAAATTGTCTTTTTCCATGGTGGCATCAATCTGATCGGATAGATGGCGCCAAATCCTTAATTTAGACCTTTTTAAGGTTTGGAATATGTTCAACATGAAAAAGTGAAAAGGCCGGCCGTTTATCCTTAAAAAAGCGATAGTACCGGTTATGGCAAACATCAAGACGCCTATAGTGACAAAGAGGGAAAAATCAAAAATTTTATAAGCGATGCCGATGATTATTGCGCCGACCAGCAGAATAATAAACTGCCTGGTGGTGATCGGACCGATAACTTTATCCTCAACATCAATGAACTGGGGCACGATGAATTGCTGCATAATTGAAAGTTAAAAATGTAAAAATCAAAATGCCTGCCTGCCGGTAGGCAGGAAAAATGACAGTTTAAAATGCAAAATGTTAAATTTAATAATTTTAAATTTTACATTGTCATTGCTCTGCAATAACCCCGAATCTGCGGGGTGCTAGCGGAGCTAGCATTTTACGTTTTGAGATTTACATTTTACATTTTTAAAAGCGCAAGCTTTTATTAAGATCCATAATGGCCTCAAATTCAGCCGCGGTTAAATAGTCGCCGCCTTTGATTTTTCTTTCTTCTATTATAACATCAATCGGCTTGTTTTCGCTAATGCTCATCTGGCCGATAGCTAAATATAATTTATTTACCGGGCTGGATCGCCAAAGCCTAATACCTTCAAGCCTCTTACCATAATTTTCTTCGGCCAATAAATCAATTTTACTGATAATTTTTTCAACGGCGCGCGTCGGCTCTTTGTCCAGTCTGCGAAAGTTGACTAAATCCAAATATTTAAGTTCATCCAACGGACTCATAACTTTAGGGACATACTTAACATCTTCCACTTTAACCTTTTGGCTTAAGTTTAAATTATCGGCTTCAAAGCGGCGCCTAATTATCGGCATTGGATTAGCGGCTTGAAGATTGTCCGGGGCTCTCGGCTTGATCTTAGCGGCCGGGAATACCGGAGATATTTTTTCCTTCGGCCTTGATTTTAGATTTTTTTGAAATCCGTAATTAACCGCCGCCGGAGTCAAAGGCGCTAATTCATGATCAATCTTCTCGGATAGAATCGGTCTGGCCGGCTTAGGCCTGACTGGCTCCGGAGCCGGATCCGGCCGGAGTTTTATCTCCGGCTTAACGGCTGAGACGGCCTTCGGAACCGAAGTTTTTTGCTGATCGGCAAAGGTGGAAAAATCGTAAGGCACATCCCTTTCCGCTAATTCCGGAATTTTAATTTTGGCCAAAGGCTTGATAATTTCGCCCGCCTGGGCATTTAAAATTTGATCGGCCAGCCGCATCACTTTCTCCGCCGAGTCTTCGTCAAAACTAAGGCCGCCCTTTAAAAAAGGCTTGATTAAAGCTGATTTCGTCTCCAGCTTATTCCTGATGCCGCGCAAGTAAGTTTTTAGAATCTGCCGGAATCTCGCGACTAAATCGGCCGAGCCGAAATTTATTTGAGTTCGCTCAATAATTTCTTTAAGCTTCTCTTCTATGATCGCGTCCGATAAATCCGTTCTTTCCGCCCAAGCTATTTTTTTGCTTAACTCCCTGATTTCCGCTTCATCGTCAGCCGAGAAGAAAAAACCTGAACCCTGAATTAAAGACTGGCTAGCCGGCTTTTTATCGTTAGCCGGCTCTGCCTTGGGGCTTTTTAGTTCAACCTTATCCGATCCGCCGGGCGAAACCGGCGGCCTGGACGCCGGTGTTTTAGGAGGATTGGCTTTATTGGGCGGTATTTCGGCTGCAGGTTTTTTCGGACGGCTGTCCGGGGTCTTAGTAGCTAAACCGATAGATGAATTATCCGGCGAAGAAAAAAATATTCTTTCTTTTAATTCTTCGGCTAATCGGCCGGCGGAGGCCTGAGATAAATTTTCCTTAACCAGGTATGAAACCAGATCATCCAGGGCGATTTCTTTAACCATTACTCTCATAACCAAGGCCGCCAAGGGTAGCCCATACTTCTTCTCCAGCCTATCCAGTTCAGCCAAAGCTAAAGGACTGGAAACTTTTCGCTTCAGTTCAGCGGGCAAAATATTAAATTTTTTGAGATAGCCAAGCATGGGGGAAAAATAAATTTTCAATTTTCAATTTTCAATTTTCAAAAAATGACCAATGAATTAATGATTTAATTTTCAAACTAAGAAATTATTTTATTGAAAACTCAATCATTCCTGCCTGCCGGTAGGCAAGTAAAAATTTAGACATTAAAAATTATTTATAAAATTACAAAATTAAAAATTAAAAATTATTTCCCTAATTCCAGCTCTTTCACGTCTTCCCTCATCTGCCCTTTCAATTCTTCAACCGTGGCGAATTTTCTTACTTCCCTGATTTTTCTAATTTCTTTTATTTTAACAGTCTGATCGCTTATATCGGGTAAACGCTCTCTTATATACAATTCCAAAGATGCCGGCTCATTAAAAGTCTCTTTCCGGCCGAAATGGAGCAGCCCTGTATATATTTTACCATTTATTTGGCTTTCTACTAAATAGATGCCGTAATTAATGTCTATTTCCACTTTATCTAAATTGATGGTAGGAAAACCAAGCTTCTCTCCCCGGCCGCTTCCTTCTCTAACTTTAGCGATAAATTCAAATTTAGGCGCGGACTCGGCGGTAACAATCTTTAAAAAAGCCAATAGTAAAAATAAAACGGCCACAATCTGAACCGGGGTTAAAACATTATGATTAATAAAATAATCCAAGATGACGGCGGAAAACGGCCAAAATAATTCTAGGATGGTTGAAGCCGAGGCAGTCACTCTTTTTAAGCCATAATAATAAATAAACATGGCCGCGGCGCCCGAGGTAAAGACTATGACCACCAGATATTTCCAATAAATAACGCCAACCGAAGCTATTTTAAACAAATCACCGGTTATCAAAGTATAGACCAGCACCAGGCAGGAGGTAAGGCCGAACCTTAGAGCGGTGGTGGATTTAAAATCAAGATGATTGACTATTCTTTTGCCGAAAACCGTTGACGAGCCGAAAGCGAAGGCCGCGACTACGGCGTAAAAGGCGGCCTGATGCAATAAATTTATTTCGCCTATGCCGGTCTTGCCAAAAGCCAAAAAATAAGCCGCCGCGATGGCCAGCGCCGCCCAGCCGTAAAAAGACCGCTTCAGCCTTTCGCCTAAAATCAATCTAGCCATTAGGAGAGCGAAAACCGGCTGTAATTTTTGCAACAGCACCACCGTAGCGAAAGTAACTTCTCCGCCAATGGCGGCGAAAAAGGCCTTAGTGATCATAATCGTGCCCAGCGCCCCGCCGAAAAAGCAAACCCAGCCGATTGCCAGCCACTCTTTCCGCTTCAATAGCTTAATTTTTGACCAGCCTAAGAATATAAAAGGGCTTAAAACCAGAAAACCCAGGGCATGTTCCAGCATTACCACCAGGCCGGCCGGCAAGCCGTAAAACATCGGCCTAATAAAAACCCCGTCCAAGCTCCAAAGCAAGGCCGCGGACATGATGGCGAGAGCGCCTAGAACCCATTGTCTATCTAATTTTAATAACCTTCGCATAATTATTTTTCAGAATTTTCAATTTTCAATTTTCAAATTTTCAAACAATTTTCAATGACTTAATTATCAAATTTTCAAACATTAGAAAACTCCTTTTGAATAATTGAAAAATTTAATATTAAAAATTCATTGAAAATTGAAAATTTTTTTTACATCTTCACTTCTCTCTTTAGCAATTTAGCCTTATCGGTTTTCTCCCAGGTAAAATCTTTGTCATTTCTGCCGAAGTGGCCATAAGCCGCGGTTTTCCGGTAAATCGGCCTTCTTAAATCCAGGCTTTCAATGATTCTTTTTGGCCGGAAATCAAAGTGCTTTTTTATCAATTCCAAAATTTTCGCTTCTGATACTTTATTGGTTCTGAAAGTGTCAATATAGACTCCGACCGGCTCGGCCACGCCGATAGCATAAGCGACTTGCAATAAGCATCTTTCAGCCAAACCGGCGGCCACCACATTTTTAGCCACATATCTGGCCATGTAAGCGCCGGAGCGGTCCACCTTAGTCAAATCTTTTCCGGAGAAAGCGCCGCCGCCGTGCGGCACAGCTCCGCCGTAAGTGTCAACGATAATTTTTCGTCCGGTCAATCCGGTGTCGGCCGAAGGACCGCCGAAGGTGAACTTACCGGTGGCATTAATAAAATATTTAGTCTTTTCGTCCAATAATTTACCCATCACCGGCTTAATGACTTTTGCCTTAATGTCGGCTCTGAGCTTTTCCAGACTGACCTGGTCACTGTGGTGCGCGGCGATAACCACGGTTTCGGCTCTAACCGCTTTGCCATCGCGGTACTCAATGGTCACCTGGCTCTTGCCATCCGGCCTTAAATACGGTAATAAGCCATTTTTCCTGACCGCCGCTAATTTGGCGGTAAGTTTATGCGCTAATACTATTGGCAAAGGCATTAATTCCTTGGTCTCGTTCGTGGCATAACCGACCATTAAGCCTTGATCGCCCGCTCCCTGCTCTTTAAACTCGCCCTTGCCTTCGTCAACCCCTTGAGCAATATCCGGACTCTGCTCATGAATGGAAACCAGAACGCCAACATCAGTTGAACAAAATCCATATTCCGGCTTATCATAGCCAATTTCTCTAATAACTTCGCGCACTACTTTGTCAATATTAACATAAGCCTTGGTGGTTACTTCACCGCCCACGACCACTAGGCCGGTGGTACAAAAAGTTTCCACAGCTGATCGGCTCATTGGATCGGTTTTTAACATGGCGTCATAAATACCATCGCTGATTTGATCGCAGACCTTATCAGGATGACCCTCCGTCACCGATTCTGAAGTAATTAAACGTACATTTTTTTCTGGCATAACATTTGGATTGTCATCTTGAGCGAAGCGAGAGAACTATAATACATGTTTCCATTTATTACAAATCTCTCCTACCGCCTCCTTGGCGGGTCGTCAATAATGACATTAAGAATTAAAAATTATAATTTCTAATTTTAAATTTCGAATGAATTTTGAATGATTAATTTTAAAATTCTAAATTAAAAATTCAATCAAAATTCAAAATTCATTATTCGAAATTCTTTTTAGGTACCTACCTCCCATGAACTCAAATACTTTTCCTGCTCTTTGGTTAATTTATCAATGCTCACGCCCATGGACTTTAATTTCAGCTCGGCTACCCATTGTTCAATCACCTCGGGCACATTATAAACTTGCTTCTTTAGTTTTTTATAATTTTTCGCCACATATTCGGCCGCCAACCCCTGAGTGGAAAAACTCATATCCATAACCGATGCCGGATGTCCCTCGGCCGCGGCTAAATTAATCAGCCGTCCCTCAGCTAACAAATAGACGCTCTTATATTTCTCCCTTCCGCTTCTTACTTCTAACTTCTTTCTTCTAACTTCTATCACATACTCATCAACATGGTTCCTGACATTCTTTTTCACTTCCACAGCCAGCTTTTTCAGTTCCGGAATATTTATTTCCACATCAAAATGCCCGGAATTAGCTACTATGGCGCCGTTCTTCATTAATTTAAAATGTTCGCCTCTTAAAACATTAACATCTCCGGTCAAGGTGCAAAATAGGTCGCCGACCTTAGCCGCTTCATTCATAGGCATAACCTCGTAGCCGTCCATGCAAGCTTCCAGAGCCTTGATTTTATCCACTTCGGTAATAATCACTTTAGCCCCCAGGCCGCGGGCGCGTGAGGCAAAGCCCCGGCCGCACCAGCCATAACCGGCCACCACCACATTTTTCCCGGCGATCAATATATCGGTGGCGCGGATGATGCCGTCAATCGTGGACTGGCCCGTGCCATAGCGATTGTCAAACATATTTTTAGTCTTGGCGTCGTTGACCGCGATAATCGGCACGGCCAATTTGCCGGCTTTTTCCAGGGCTTTCAACCTGATAACGCCGGTGGTGGTTTCTTCCATTGAACCCCAAACGCTCTTGGCCTGTGTTTTGTACTCGGTATGCAAGAGCGACAGTAAATCGGCGCCGTCATCCATGGTGATGTTGGGTTTAAAATCTAAAGCGGAGCGCAAGTGAGAATAATAGGTTTTTTTATCTTCGCCGTGAATAGCGAAAACCGAGATTCCGTATTCTTTCACTAAGGCGGCGGCGACATCGTCTTGGGTTGACAGCGGATTGGAAGCGCAAAGAAGCACTTCGGCGCCGCCGGCTTTTAAAGTCCTGGCCAGGTTCGCGGTTTCGGCCGTTACATGGAGACAAGCGGACAGTTTAGAGCCGCGCAATGGCTTTTCTTTTTGGAACCTCTCTTCAATTAATCTTAAAACAGGCATATCTTTGGCCGCCCATTCAATTCTTCGCTTTCCTGCAGATGATAAGCTTATATCCTTGATGTCATATTTCATAGTAATCATCACTTTATTTATAAAATTTAAAATGTAAAAATCAAAGTTAAAAATGACAGTTTAAAATGCAAAATTTATTAAATTGCTAATTTTAAATTTTACATTGTCATTTTTCATTTTGATTTTTAAACTTTACATTAAACTAAGTTAACTATAAACTCTCATGAAAATTAGCTTTATATCTTTTCTTAAACTCCGACCAATTAAATGTGTGCGTTTGCGTGCCGTACTGCTCCACCGTATAGACCGCCACTAATGAAGCCAGTCGGCCGGCTTTTTCCAAAGGCCAACTCATGGCCAGCCCCTTAATCAGGCCGGCGCGGTAAGCGTCCCCGGCTCCGGTCGGATCTAAGACTTTTTTAGGTTTGGCCGGCGGAATAACGATTTTTTTACTCGCCCCGCTGGCGCGGTGTCCCCGGCTATATATTTCCGAACCTTTCTCGCCCCTGGTAATAACCAATATTTCCGCCATTTTCTCCAACCCGGACTTTTTCATGCCGGTTTTTTTCATAATCAGCTCTATTTCATAATCATTGCCAATTAAAACCTTAGCCCCGCTGGCCGCCCATTTCAACTCTTTGGCGCTTAGGCTGGTAATCTGCTGGCCCGGATCAAATATGTAAGGAACTTTTAATTGTTTAAATATCTTAACATATTCTACCATTCTGGCAACTAGGTCGGGTGAAACAATCGCTATAATACCCCCTTTTCCGCCAAAAGCGGATCCGCCTCGGGCGGAAACAGAAATTAGGGGGATTTTATTTGACCCTTTTACAATCGGGCCTGCCCCGAGCTTGCCGAGGGGCCCGCCGTAAAATCCCGTAATCTGGTTATCCGCCCGGTCGGTCATGATATAGGCGCTGGCCGTGGCTTGGCCGTCAACTATTTTTACCTGACCGATATCTACATTATTGCGCTTCAGCCAGTCGGCGTATTTTTCAAAGTCGGTTCCGACCGCGCCGAACAGTTTCGGCCGCTCGCCCAGGAGTGCCAGGTTATAAGCGATATTGCCGCCCGTGCCGCCGAAGCTTTCATGAAATTCATCCAAAGTGAACGACACATTTAAAATATGAACTTTATCCGGAAGAATGTGGTCGGAAAATTTTCCCGGAAAATTCATGATCCGGTCGTAGACGATGGAGCCGCAGACTAATATAGGCATAAGTAAGAAGTAAGAAGTAAGAAGTAAGAATTGAAAATTAAAAAGTACTTCTTACTTCTGCTTTCTAACTTAGTTTTCGCTTTCCTTAATAGAATTTTTAATAATTGTTACTAATATACAAATTATCTCTTCTATTTCATTAATTAATAATCTCATCCTTGAATCTAGCGATAAACCAACTGCCACTATCATTTCCAGCCATCTTTTTGTTTCTTTTGCTTCTTTAAGCGATATTCTCATGTGATTTGTAAAGTCTTTTTTTGATACTCCGGCTCTTGCTTGTATTATATTTGAATTTATTGATGTAGCTGAACTGACGACCTGACCGCCAATTTTCCATGTTGCTATATTGTTATTCGGCAGTTGCGAAACCATTTTTATTACTCTAACTGAAAAATTAAAAGTTCTTTCTTCAATGTCTTGATAACCCCTCCCTCCTTTATCCATAAATATAAATTTTTTAAAATTTTTAAACTTCTTACTTCTACCTTCTTAATTTCTTTAATCGCCTTCTCGCTTTTCAATACTGATGACAGCATGGCCACGCCTTGTTCGGTAAATACATAAGGCAAAAATTTAACATGCAAACCCCTTCTATCGCCCTCTTCTAAGATCACAATTTGTGATCTTAGAAACTTTGATGTCACAATCTGTGGCTTCAAGTTTGCAATTTTTCCTTTATCATTAGCCTCTTTTTTGTTTAAGGTCGCAATTTGCGACCAGTTTATTTTTATTTATTTCATTATTATAAATTATTTTTTCAATTTTCCTATTCCCTAATTCCCTAACTACCTAATCTCCTAATGCACTCGCCAAACAAAAAACCCTCCTCCCCTTTTTTACTTCTTACTTCTACCTTCTTCCTTCTCTATTTCCTCCTCCACCACTTTCCTCTCCAACGACCCGGGCGGGTAGCTCAAGGCGAGAGCTTTAAGTTCGGCTATAATAATTTTTTCTGCTGACTTTTTTCGTCTAAATAATTATTTATTCGTCTTATAAATTCCTCAGCGGTTTTTATCGCGACCTCGGCTTCAGCGGCCGTAATAATTTCCGCGTCATAAACCGCTTGATGACGATTTTTTCTCATTTGGTCAAACTTTTTGATTTCCGGCAAATGACTATCGCCCAATATATCGCGAACCGCCGCCACTACGGTTTTATGAAAATTAACAACCTTTGGCCGGTAGCCGAAAGATAAAATCAAAGCTATGCCAACCTGCAGCATTGAATCATAGGCCATGGTATAGGCGCCCACCGCGTCCGTTTTAAAAAGTAGCCTGCTGTTGTTCAAATCAACCACCGCCCGCTTAAGCCGCCGGCAAATTTGGTCCGACTTTATGCCGCTTTCCTTTTGCAATAATCCCTCTTTAATTAAATCTTCTAAAATTTTTTTCATCGCCGGTTAAAAAAATCTTTTTATTTTTTATAATATTTAAAATAAACGAATTTTTTTCTTTAAGCGCCTTTTTAAAATCGGCCTCGGAGAAAAAGCGGTAATTTATTTCCCGGCCGATTTTCTTTTCCAATCCGCTGATTTTATCCGAAACTGAATCCATAGCTGAAGTCTCTCCGACAATAAATAAATCTATATCACTGCCCGGCTTATCCGCGCCGGAGGCGTACGAACCGTATACGAAACAAAACTTTATTGCCGGTTCGTCATTTAAAATTTCCGCTAAACTGCCTTCAACGCCCACGGTTTTCGCCACAATATTTTTCAACTCATTATAAAATAAATAATTTTTATTTAATTTATAGTATTTTTGCCTGCCGCTTAGGCGAGAGCTAAAAATATTTTCTTCCTCCAACCTGGAAAGCTCACGAGATAAATTCATCGGATCAGCTTTTATGGCTCTGGCCAATTCGTTTAAATATTGCTCCTCGCCCGGTCGTGAAAAATAAAAAGCCAATAATCTAGACCTTAATTTTGATTTTAAAATATTTATCATATAGTATGTTTATACTATGATTATAGTATAAACATACTATGATGTCAAATAATTTATTCCTATACCCTAATTACCTAATCTCCTAATGCACTCGCCAAACAAAAAACCCTCCTCCCCTTTTTTACTTCTTGCTTCTACCTTCTTCCTTCTCTATCTCCTCCTCCACCACTTTCCTCTCCAACGACCCGGGCGGGTAGCTTAAGGCGAGAGCTTTAAGTTCGGCGAGGTTATTATTTGTCTTTTCTTTTAACTTTAAAGGTTTTATTTCCGTTTTATCTCTTTTTCTTACAACCTCCCCCGCGATATCCCAGACTAATTGTTGTTTTTGATTCATTTTTTCTAGAGGCTCAAACACACCGTTTCTAATTATACCTTCTTTGCCTGGGTCATCGATCGGTATATCATTTTCTAGGCCGGTAAAAGTTTGAGAAGACAACTTTAATCTTTCATATAAATCAAATAAAAATTTAATCCTCCGCTTCTCCTCGTTGTTTAAATTTTGAATATTTCGATCATTCACCAAATAATCAACCCTAGCCAAATCATTTACTTCTCCAGTACCTAAAACTTTATTATAAACCAAGAGCCAATTACTAACGGTCGGCTCTTGCGGCTGATTATCAATAATTATACTCTTAGAAGTAATATTTTGCCGATTATCTAATAAAGCTTGGATTAACTGCTTCTTATATTTATCTCTGGGCTCAACGAGAATAATGCTTAGCAAAACCGTCTTTAATTTTTCCCAAAGATTAAAATCAAGAATACTAAATATTTCTATAAAATTATACTTAAACATCTCTATAACCTTATCTTCGGTTAAGATATTCAATCCGACCCACCTTAATCTAATAATCATATCCTGATATTCTCTATATAAATCGTTATAATCTCTTTTATAGTTTTTTATCAAATCAATAGATGAGCTTATCTCTTGGCTTAGTTTATAGGCAGCCTGAAAATTATCTTCGCCGATTATTTCATCGGACAATCTCTTTATTTCAACCAAAAAATATTTATCTATAAGTTGATCGCTCTTAATCATAAATTATAATAAATTTTAACTGAGCTATTTTTTTCGCGGCGGATTTATTCCTAAAACCGATGCTTTAACCTTTGCGAGCTCATCGGCCTTACCTTCGGAGTCCTGAAGTTCGTTAACATTCTCTCCGTATTCAATTAGTTTATTAGCTAAATCTTCATAAAAAATTTCAACCACAGTTACACTGCCGTCCTTTTCGGTTTTTTCTTTTTTGAAACTTTTTATTCCTTTTTCATTAAGTTCTCGGACATAATCTAATAAATGTTGTTTATCGCTTGCTATATTCATAGCCGCATTCTTGTTAAATCTGCCTCTGCCTATTTCTTCGTCAATATTATCGGCCCATTCTACAAAATTATCCATGCCCAGCTGATTCAACCTGAATTTCCTCTTGCCATTTTCATCAATATATTCATCTCCCCAAGCCAACCGATTCCTATCTCTCATTGATCTTTCAGGGTCGGTCTTTCTAAATTCTCCTCTAGTTCTAGCCTGCTGCTGCGCTTTTGTCCTCTGCACTAGCATGCCATCCTCCGAACCCACGCTCTCGGCTAAATTAAAATGTCCGACATTCTTTGCTAAAGTGCTGGCTTCGCTCTGAATTTGCAGAGCTTGTTGCTGGCTCATACCAAGCTGATCGATTAAAACTTGATTGATATGCTGATTAAAGCCGCCCTGGCTTTGCTCAAAATATTTGCCTTCAGTAGCTTCCCTATTTCCGTCTGCGTCATCTGCGGTTTTAGTAGCTATTTGCGACTGTATTATCTCATTAAGATGTCCGACCTTAGCGGCTTGTAGCATTATTCCGGCGGCGGCAAATTTATCATGGTTGTCAATCGCATTATTATACATATCCACTAACTGCTCCTCATTGTCAATCCCGCCCAACTTCTTCTGCGATTCAGCGACCAAGGCCTGCTGTTCTCGATCGGCGTAATAAGTTTGAATCGGCATATACTTCCGCTTTTGTTTTTGCAAAGCGTCGATCCTTTGCTGTGATTTTTCAACTTCCTTATCGGCTTTTATATTTCCCAACATCAAATTATATTCCTCCTCCTGCTTTTTCGCTAATTTCTCAAGTCTATCTACTACTTTCTGCTGGCCTAAGTCATAAGCCTTTTTTTCATTTTTATTTATTTTGATTTCTTTGTCTAATTCTTTTACTTTCTCTTTATCCCCTAATAAATCTGCTTGATGTCTTTCTATTTCTAACCGTTCTATCTCGTCTTCCTTATCTTTTGAATTTTTAGCAGTTTCTTTTTCAACTTTATCTTTTTTATCTAAAGTATCTCCAAATTCCTTTTGCTTGTCTACGGCCTCTTTTCTCGTATAACCTCTATCTTTTTTCACATTATCGAGATCACTAAGTATCTGCTCTCTTTTTTTCTCTGAACCAAATCCTATATCTTTTAATTTGCCAAATCCTTTATGCCATAAAAAACCGCCCGGGCTTATCAGGGCTTCCGACATATCGCGAGAAACGCCTAGGCCCTTAATTAAACCGCCGACACCGCCTTTTTGAAATTGTTCCTTTGAAGCCACCGAACCTTGAGTTATATCCTGTTGTTTGGTTCTTTCTAAAGTTTCTTTTACCCCCTTAATAACATTTTTTGGATTTAATTCAAGTCCATATGCAGCCTTGCCAATTGCCGCGCCGATTTTACCTGAGCCAAATTTTCCCGTCCAACTAACTCTGTCCGTCCATTTACCGTCCACTCCCTGTACTTTAGTAATTTTTCTTTCGGCAAATATATTAGAAAATGCTCCTGTTTTAACTTTTCTCGCACCCCAAGCGCCAGCCGTCACCATACCCTTCATCGCCCCTTTACCGAACATCATTGGCGCCCGCTTGGCCCAAGCCAATCCCTTGCCCGCAATACTGGAACCAACGCCGCCGATTTGCTGGGTAATCATTAAACCGCCCAATAGCATGGCGATGGAAATTATAAAAGGCAAAAAATTGTTTAAACACATGCCCTGAGTAATGCCAAAACATTGTTCGGCGTTGGCCGGGTTATTAAAAAATATCTTGTCATCGGTTATTTGCTTTGAGGTAACTAGCGCTAACCAAATAAAAAATGCCAAAGCCGGACCGTTTAAAATATACTTAATAAACTCCGACCACCATTGCGAGGCGTATTTCTGCCCGGCCGGAAAAGCCGCGGCCATAAAAGCCAAGGGAGATAATACTATATAAATCCAAAGCATTATCACTCTCATAGTAAAAACCGCCATTGCCACCAGTAATACAATGCCGGAGATAATTAAAAACATAATCCCGATTATCATGCCGCTGACAACCTGGAGTACGGACCAATTTGAAGTGGTAATATTCTTTATGTTAAAAGTACCGGAAAAAAAATCATACATTTTAAACATGTCAACAAATTCACCGCCTGTGTTCGCCCAAGTATTGACAAAAGTGAGCATTACAATCTGCGAAGCATCTATAATTAAACCGCATATAATTCGGGAAAAATTTATTAAGACAGCCATAATCAATAATTTAGGCAATATTTTTTTCCATTCATAGCTTTCTCTTCTTAAAATCGTGGCGAAAGCGACCACCAATAAAATCAAAATAAAAAACATGTTGCATAAATCGCGTATTATCACCCAAGCGGATATTATTGAAGGCTCATTAATAAAATTATTATACTTGCTGATATCTATGATTACTTTAAGAATTATTCCATCCAATGATCCAAATACGCTCATCACTAAAACGGCAATCGTACCTAAAGCTATTAATGAGGGCGCATTCGTTAGCGCCGAACCTAAATTCTGAAATGTTGCTCCCCATTCCATGGCTTTGACCGTTTGTGGCAGGCCAAAAAATATAATAACCACAATCAAAAACAAACCTATAAGAGTGGTTTTTCTGTTAAAATTAATTTTTCTGAATACTTTTTTCATCTTTAATTTATTTAGTTTGCTGAACCGCTGCCTGCTGTTTGGCGCTGTCAGATTGTAAGTTTTTAAGGGTATCCTTATCAACGAAAAATCCGACAATAAAAATGATGATGCAAAATACGATTGAATCTATAAACCCTATAACTACCCATTCAAGCGTCCCGGGAAATTTGCTAACCGCTTTGCTTATCTCCGGACTGGCTTGATCAGCTTTCATCGGAATCCATTCTTCGCCCAGCTTACAGAATAACTGTTCCCCGAATATTCCTTTTAGGAGAAGATGAATATGTATCCAGATATACCCTAAGATCGCTCCCAGGACGGTGGTAAAACTCATCCAGGCCTTTTTTAACGCTTGGTTAAAAAATTGCTTGGCCGGCGCCATCACCTGTTCTTCTATTTTTTTCTTAGCCTCCTGCGCCAGTCTTGATTTTAAAATCAGCTCGCGAAAAGACTCTTCTTCCTGCTCGCTCGTATCCACCATGTCCAGGGCGGTCTTCGCCGCGCCGGAAATTTTATTTCTCTTCAACGCCCCAGCCGCCTCGCCTTCCTGATCGCGATTTAGCAGCCGGCTGTCCAGACCTTCGTTAATTGTACCGGTTTGGGGCATAAATTATTTTTTAACTATCTTATCCGCCGCTTTATAAAATGCTTCCGCGCCGGCCAGCAAATCCTTAGCTACCGTTTCCGAATAATCCCCATAATAATCCGCCTCCTCCCTTAATCTCTTGGCGTTTACCATTGCTTCCATAATCTCCGAAGCAATTAACCCTTCAGCCGCGAATAAATGGCGAACTGCTTCAATCAGACAGGCATGGCTTTTTTCGCGGTAATTTTTAATATATAGCAATGATCTGGCGCTATGAAACATTGAATAATACGCCTGAACCGTTGCCCATTTATAATCGCCTGATGCAAAAGTCGCCTGCCCCCGCCGCAAATCGGCTAAAGCTAAATCCAGCTCTTTGGGCGCCAGCGCCGGGCCGCGGCTAAACGGTTTGATTCTGTTCAGTTTTAAACATTGCTCAAAAAATTCACTTTTCATAACTTTTGCCAAAGCGTGATTCCCCGATCAACTTCATTAAAAAAGTACGGGTTATTCTGTTTTAAGAGCTCCAGCTCCGACGCGGTTTTAGCTATCAATTGAATTTTATCGCCTAATCGGCCGGCTTTAACGATTTTTATCGCTTCTGCTTCATTCCTGGTTAAAATAAAAAGATCAATATCGCTGTCCGGCGTATTCTCGCCGCGGCTGGCGCTGCCGAAAAGAATTATTTTCTGCGACAACGGCTTTAGCTTGCCGGTTAAAAAACTTATCTTAGCCAAAGTTTTCAACACCTTAAGCTGCCGCGCTAAGACATCGCCATCGTTTAGCCGATAGATAAAGGCGCCGGCTTTGGTCTGCCTGGCTATCAATTTATGGAGCATCAGCTCCTTTAGCGCTAAATTCGTTCCGGCCTTGCTTAGCCCGGTTTTTTTTTCAATTATCGCCCGGTCATACCAATCTTGCCCCGCTTCAATAAAAAACTTGATGGCTTTCTGGGTATTAGTGGCGAACAAAATTTTTTCCATATATTACCGGCTAATTTATTAGCCGACCGGCTAATTTATTAGCCGACCGTATTTTAACTATGCCTAAAACTTTTTTATCAGTCAAGCGCGGTATTTTTCTAATATTCCTTCCCTGAAATATGGCTATTTGCTTGGCATTACTCATAATTTTTCCTCATTGGGCTCGGCTGTCAAAATCATTAATTGTCTCGGTTTGGGGCATAGAAAAATTTATTGAAAATATTTGCTTGACATTGTTAATTACTGTCTTATCCGGCGCCGATCATCCGAACTAAACTATAAGGCAGACAACATTACGGACAAAATGTAACAAAATTTACCAACTGGCTACTTGCGGATTGAAACTCAGTGTAGGCGGTAACGTAATACGTATATTTTTTACAGGCTACAACATCGGAATCGGAAAAAGAAACATTACCAGAAGTCATCGGCGGACTAAGATTAATATCACCTTTACCTCCGAAAATAGGACCAGGTGGAATAGAAAAATCCTGTCGAAAAATTGTAAACTTTATGACAGGCGCGCTATTGCTAATAGATATGTTTATTAAATTATAAAGACTTGGTTGATTACTTGTAGATAAAGAAATGGTCGGTGAGACGGGATCAGGGGGATTATCTTCATCACTGTCGTCGGGATCTTTTTTTGAATTACCCCAACAAGAATTAGGGCAACCATTCGCTGGCTTTAACCCTGAATCCCAGTAGCAAAACATATCGTTGTCATTATCTGTGCAGGTAGTAGACCCGCCGCAGTCCGAGTCTTCGGCCGCAGTGCAATTCGCGGGGCAGTTTCCATTACCATTCCCGTCCGGAATGCAAACTCCGCCACTACCGCCCCCCGCTCCATATCCGCTTTCCGTCACTATCACATAACCTCCGAACTTATCCCACTGACCATCAGGAGCGGCGGTCGAACCTGTATTTTCACAGACATTAATAGTTTCCCCATGATTACACCAGCCCCAATTATCTTTAATTTGGATTTTAGGCTGAACACCGCAGCAGTTATTGCCGGTCGGACAAGTGTGGCCGTGCATAGTAACTCCTCCAACCCAGCAATCTATGCCTGCGCCGGCCGCACCTCCAGTATTATCCTTGGCCTTTAGATCCCAATAGCTATAAAGATGGTAGACCTCTTCCGGATTGCCATTGTTGTCGGAATTATTCGGGTCAGGATCCGGCCGGTCGTGCATTTGCGCTCCGCTAACAACTATCTGGGAATTGTCCCCCCAGTTGACGCCGTACATCACCATAGGCTGCTGCTGACTGTCAACCTGGGTGTTAAAGGTCAGTTTAATAAACTGCGTCTTGTCTTTTACGACGTTGCCGCTCTGGCCGTCAACTTTAATATTGGTGACCGTGGGTAAGTTTGCGCAATACTGATCTCCTCTGGCGCCGACACATATATCTTTCGGCGGATCCCAGCCGCCGCCGGCCGTCTCGTATCGGCGTTCACCCGGGTTATTGTTCCAAGTCCACATGCCATAGCTTTTGGCAAATAATTGCTGTAACTCTGCTTGGCTATGCAGCTGGCCGGCTCTGGGCTGATAAGGAGCCTGTAAATCAGTGTCCGGCTCTTCAAAATAAAGCGGCTGGGTACCGTCTTTATCCGTCTTGCTATCCCATTCATAAGGATTGGAGGCCGGCGCCGGATAGACAACCGAGCCAAACGGCCAGTAATCAGCGTCATAGCCGCAATCAAAAGTCTCTGAATTCACGTAATTTGTGCAAGTTGATTGATAGTCCGAACCTTGATAAACCCTGGAACTCCAGTATTTATTCTGACCGGACGGAGTGACAACCTGAACTATCTTATCGCAATAGCTAGTTTTACTTATTCCCTGGACACCCATTAGTACGGGATTTTTGCAATCGCAAGTCCGAGTTTCAGGCCTACCTTGTTCACCGCAAAGATTTGTAGTTGGATTACATACGTAATTATCTCCTAACACGCAATAAATTCTAATGCCGTCAATACTATCCCACCCTATCTGTTGCGTTATTGCATACAAATCCCATATTCTCGTATTATTCGCGCCCTTAGTTTCAGGAATTGGATCTGACCAGTCTTGACTATTAGAATCGCGCAAAGATATGGTATATTCTGAATTATCTGCGAAAACTTCGGTTAACTTAACTTTTGAGTCTGGCGTAATATAATATGGGTCAGAAAAGAGATTATCTTCATATTTGCCGGTAGTTAACTGCGCCATGGTTTCGGTTATTGAAACACCGTTAATTATAACCGTTTTATTGCTTGGATCGCCGCACGACAAATTAACTTGATCAATATCTTCGGTGGCCTCTGGCGATTGCAAGCAGTAATACAGTGGCGCTCGGCCAAGATAGCCGGCTCCTTCTTCAATGCCGTCGCCCTTGACCTTATCAACCGGGTACCAGAGTAGGCAGACATTGGAATTTCCCGGCCGGCGGTCGTATTCTAAGCAATAACCCGGCCAGCCTTTCTGGCGCGCGCCCGACTCCTCGTAATAATCGCAGGAACGGGAATCGTTTTTAGGATAGAGCCGGCAGGTCTGGGGCGTCAGGAAATTATCCCTGCTCTTTAACACCGGCCTGATTTTTATGTCATCAAAATAGAAATTGCCTTCCGAGCCGGCTATATTGGTCGCGGTAGAATACAAAACAATTTTAATGGTTGAGTCGCCTCCGCTATTGAAGGAGCCGACCTGAAACTTCCAGCCGTTGGCTTTATCCTGGGTGATGACGATATTCCCTTCAACGCTTATCCTGGCCTGGCCGTTCTTTAAGTTAATGGTATTGACATAGGCCGTAATAATATATTCGGTATTGGGCATGACGTCCAGCTCTTCGCTCTCAACCTGGTAAGACGAGCCCAGCTTAATAAAGCTTTGGCCTTCGGGCGCGAAACCCGTGCCTTCGGTCTGGGCCGCGATCGGATTATTGACCACGGAAAATATGGAACTGCTCCACGGCTTGTCGCCGCTGGTGGACTGATTGCTCCAATTCCAGCCCACCGGATAAAGATTGGCGCCGTAAAATTCAAAGCCGCCGTTGGCCAGATAGACTAAATCGCCGTTCTGCTCCATGGCGCCCAGAGGATAATAATCGCTCTTTAGACTGCCGCCGGCGATGCCGACTTTGGCATAGCCGGATAAATTGCTGATTCCCTGCACGCCCAAGCCGCCGGCTCCGTCAACGGTTTGGTTGACTTTTTTAGAAATTAGGAAACTGGAGCAATTGCCGTTATCGTCAACAGCGTCGCAAAGCCCGAGATCAAAGCAGACATTATCGCCTTTTTGGTCCTTAATATAAGTCTTGCAGGCCAACCATTTATTGCAGGTGCGGTCGGGGGATACTTTTATAAGGGCGTTTGAGTCTTGATTGCCCGAAGCGCCGATTTCCGGCGGCGCGCCTTTACCGGCCGGATCGGTTATATCCGCATCCCATTTTAAAGCTTCCAAGCCATTGCCGGCCTGCTTGCGCTCGTTAAATAATACACAGCCTTTATCAAAGTCCACAATGCCGTTACAGCTCTTTTTATCAAGTTTGCCGCTTAACTGATAATCCACCACCGCTTGCTTTAATTCAACCGAGCCGGTCCCTAAGCTCGAGGAAACTTTACAGTCGGCCTGCTTTTCCCCTTGATAATAGAAGCTTTTACTGTTGGGGTACTCTTCTTGGCTGACTGTAATTGAATCGGTGGGTGCGCCCAAAGCATTGTCAGCGCCGATTTCGCGAAGCACGCTTTCGTTGCATTTTATATTTAATTCTCCTGTTGTTTCTGTAGAATTTTTCAAACGCCTTAAACGATAAACTGTATTGGCGTCCAAATTAATGTTTTGACAATAACCTGCTCCACCACCGACGCATGTTGCCCAGCCATCGGTTCGAGCAGTGGCTATAATCTGAAAACCGCCGTTAAAGATCAGGTTGGGATTGAATTTTGAAACCGGGTCTAAATACTCGGTACAGCCGGCTTGCGCGGCCGGGCAAAGACCGGCCCAGTAAACATCGTCTTTTGGATCGGTATTGACTTTATAATCTATCGCCGGCTGATAAACCGAATTGCCCGCTCCGCCGTAACCGAAAGTTTTATTATTGCTTGTTTGGCATTTATAGTCGTTATTATCGGTTAAGCACGAATAATGGCAAGAGCCGCTAACGCACTTGGTTAAAGAAGAGCAGTTATTATCCGCCGTACAGCTATTTCCGGTGATACTGCATTTACCGCTCGTGCATACATTGACTCCGCTAATTCTGCAATCATTGTCGCTACTGCACTTAACTCCAATTTTTTCAGTAACAATTGAACAGTTGGAATCTGACAAACAAACATCATCTTCCTTAGGAACTAAAGGGGTTCCTGATGCCTCTACGACGCCATTCACCGATGTGCCGGTAACGGAGCCGTCATCGCATCTTTTCACTTTTTTCTTAAACCAATCTTTGGCATCTTCGCCCTGGCCGGCCGCCAGGCGGTATTCGCAAGCCTGATCGCCCGGATCTTTAAAATACTGCTCGCCTTGGCTGTAGGCGAAAGCCTGACAGCCGACCGCGCTCAAGCCGCACAGGCTCTGATTGTATTTATCTGGGTCATTCTCTAAATAAACTCCGCTGAAAAGCGCCGCGCCGTCGTAGGTATAAGGCCGGCCCAAGAATTCACAGCCCTTGGCATCGGCGCCGCATAATTTTTCCGCGTCGTAGACCGCGTAAATCGGGCTGTCGGCCTCTACCTTAACGCAATTATTAAATAAGGTGTTGTCGCAGGCTACGGTGACCTTATCGCCATCGTTATAATATGCCACTCCCGGATCGCTGGAATTGTGCGTGTCAATCATCAGCTCGCAGCCGGCGGCCGATTCGGAGCAGAGCTTGGAAAACTGCCTTAAATTATGCGCCTGGCCGGCCCGATCCTGATATTGGGCGCAGCCCAGATTATACAAAGGCCCCTGGTAAGCTCCGAAAATATCGTTATTGCAGGCCGCGGGCGTCTGCCAGGAATTTTTAATCAAATAATAGCGGTCAACGATTTCGGTCAAAATCACATTGTCAAGATAAAAAACCCCGCCGCCTTCAATCTTTAAATATTCGTCAGCCGCGGCCTCATGATCCAGGCTGATTAAATTGGTTCTATAAACTAGCCAGTCCTGGCCCACGTTCTTTACCGTTGCGAATGAGGAGGACTGGCTCGGGGTATTGCTGTTGGTCAGGGAAATATTTAAAACAGGACTCGCGCCCTCGGTTTTCGCTAAAAAGCTTAAGACATAAGACTTGCCCTTGGTGACCGCGCTGCCGACCGTTCGTTGGGCTATGTATGTCCCTTTGACTTTGAGCGAACTGCCTTTGTTGTTTGAATCTAAAATATAGGCCTCGCTGGACGGCTCAAGGTTTTCGGTTGGAGTCCAGACGCCCAGACCGCCGGAAAAATCATCTGTAAAAATATTTCTGACGTCGTTCCCGGTATTGCCCGTATATTCGCGGCAGCCGTTTTGCGCGGCCGAGCAGGCCTGGCTTTGACTTATGACAGTATTATAAATGCAGGCCTGATTGGGCACCGACCATTCGCCGCCGTTCTTACAAACCACGCATTGCTGATTGGCCGCGTCCCAGCATTTTTCTTTTTTCTCCGCGGCCGAGTCGGAGCAACTTACGCCGCTTGCGCCGTCTACGCCGCAACCGCCCTGCGTTGTTATGTCAACATCAATATTTACCTCGGTGCGCCGGTACGGATGGCAATCTTCGGTGCAGGAAAACGTCCGGCTGTATGAGCGGTAAAATATTCCGCCGGCGCGGTTATAGAACTGCCGGCAATCCGAGCTGTATCCGGGATCCGAAGTCGGCAGGTTATATGTTAATTCATTGCAGGGATCGGTTTCATTGCCGGTTAAAACAGGATACTGACTAGCGCCAGTTTCGGCCGCTTTCAGGACGGCAACTTTTAATTGAAAGCCGGATTCGTCCGAGCCTTCCCAGTAATAGAACTCGGCGCAGCTGGACGAGGGGTCGCCGGGCTTAACGCATTGCCTTAAATAAGAGTAGTATTCTTTCTTCTCCGCCACATTCGGCGTAGTAGTGGAAATCTTTTCCAGATTGGTAAATTCATCGCAGCCCGCGGCCTCGGCCGAGCAGGTCTTAGCGGTCCGGGGAATGAAATAAGCCGGCCTTAGGCTGTCCAGCAGGGTGGCGCTCTGGATGAAGGTGTCATAGCCCAGACACTCGGCCGGGCAATAATCCTGCACCGACACTTTAGCCGGAATTTTCACCCCGCTCAAAACGCCGGTGTATAATTCACAGCCTACTTCATCCGAGCTGCAGCGGCGCGAAAAATTCAAGCACTCGGCCGGCGCGTCTTCCTTTAAAACATATGAATCGTTTTCCAGTTTATAGCAGTCTCCCTGAATGCCGTCGGAGCCGTCGGCTAAATAAGCCGGCATCAGCTTTTCATAGATCAGCGAGCGCGAAGAGGCCGAAGCATAATCCGTATAAGCAGTGGCCTGGGCGCCTGTTTCCAGCTTAATATTATCAATTAAACAGCTCTCTGATTGAATTTTAAAATGAATCTGATTGCCCGAATAGTTAATCGGAAAGGTATAATTTAAATTAAATCTGACCCAGTCCGCGCCCTGGGTTAAGGGAGCGGAAGCCAGCTCGTTGACATCGGCCGCGTCGGTGAAGGCGAAACTATCGCCCGTAGCCGCGCAATCTTTGGCGTAAAACGATAGAACATAGCTTTCGCCCGCGATCTTATAGCCGGCCGGGCCGATCGCGATATGGCGGATATTATCTATAGTTGAACCGTCTTTCTGTAAGCTATGGCTGCCCTGATAAACTAAGTCTGGATCAGCGGGCGCGACTGAATTCGTCCAAACGCCAAAGCCGTCCCAGCCGCCGTTAGCTGCAATGGATATATCTTTTTCAAAACCCGAATTAATCAGTAAATTGGCGCCTCCGCCCGGATTCAGCCTGATCAACTGATGGCAACCCTCGGTTTCCTGGTCGCATTCTTCGGCCTGGTTATCCAAATATATTTTTTTATTATCTTCTTCGATTGCATCGGCCACAGTGCAGGTAAATTTATCGTTCTCCCTATCATAGCTTTGGCAATAAGCCAGACAACCGACATTGCCGGCGTTGCATTTTCCATAATCCAAGCTGTTTTCCAGGTAAGAAACCGTCTCGCCCCCCTGTCCTGAGCCAGCCGAAGGAGAACTGAAGGTCTGGCAGGTATTATAGCGCGGCTCGCAAGACTCGGCGTTGAAATCCCATTTTCTTCTTTCCTCGGTGCAGTAGCCGTAGAGCTGGCAGGAGCCGTCGGTTTTTTCCTTAATACAGCTTTGCTCGTCGGCGCAGTAAGCATCGTTCCTTAAAGTCGCCACGGCCGAATCCGAGCCGGTTCCCGACACCTGCTCGGAGATGACTTCCCCGCCCGCGCCTTCGCGCTTGCAGAAATTTTCCGGCGCTTTTAAGACCCAGTCCGGGTCAACCAAGCCCAGGCACCAAGGATCAACATCGCCTTCGGCTCCATAATCGTCTTCGGCTGAAAAACAATTTACCAAATAATTTAAATTTTTTGTGCCGCCGATTTCGGCCGCCGGCCGATCTACGATTTTTTGCGCCGCCACTTCCCAGCCCACCGGGATGATTCTGTATTTCCTTAAAATTATCATTGACCGATAAGGATAGCCTTCGTTGAATTTAGGCTCTAAACTGCCGGCGGTAAAGCCGAAAATGCCATTGCCGTTTAAATAGCCCTGCTTTAGAGCCTGCCCGACCGTCATTTTTTTCTCAATCGCCTGCCTGAATTTTTCATCAATCACGCAATTGGTCGGCCCGGCCTTATTCGGATTGGGACAGCTGGCCAAGGCGGCTAAAATATCATAATCCGCCCTGACTCTAAAATCCGGCTCGGTGATGGAGCTCATTCTCTCGTTAGCCTCGGCCACGCCTCCGGTCTGATTTTGCGAGCTGGCATTGGATAGGCCGCCGTTGTCGGTTAAGCCTTTGAAAGTGCTGGTCAGGCTGGGCATCTTCGTGACTAAACCCTGCTTTAGCCATTTATTTATCAGCTTGCCGATTAGAGTATTAAGAAATATATCAATGCTGTCGGCCACCGCCTCTCCGGTATAGACAAAGTAATTTTCTTTAGAACCTTCATATGCATCTTCAGCCGCATTCATAACCGTCCGAGCCGGAGTTTTAATATAGCCGGTAATATCATCCGTAACCGCTTTAAAGCCGGCGCCCTCTTGCCTGGCTAAAGTTTCCGCCGTCACCTTTTCATTAATGGTTTGGGTCATGCCGGACTGCAAAGACAAGGCGATGCCCAAGTCGTTGGACCAGGGGTTGAACATGTCCTGAAAATCATTTAAAAAAGTCTTGCTTTGCAAAGCCTTATCCCAGTTATTCAACATGCCGCTAAAAGTACAGGCCGGTTTAGACGGCCGATAAGATTGCTCAAGACCCAGGCTGATTCTTAATAAAATTCTGGGGTTGGGGTTGCACAGATTAAACTTGGCCGGGCCGCTTGAACCCAGTGTCTGTAAAAAAGTTCCGGCCGCGTTATCCGCCGCGTTTTGCAAATAACCGCCCCAGCCTTGAGTTTGAAACATAGGCAACTGCCCCTTATCGCCGGTGGCCAGATAAGTGGCCATGTCATAGGCTAAATTATTTAAAAAATTCTTCAAAGCCGCTTTATAGGCCGAGGCGGTAACTTTTTTTAAAGTATCCTTGGTTAGCTCTTTCTCCCAAGTTGTAATTTGATCCTTTACTCCTTTTAAAAAACCACTAATAATAGCTTTTAGGCTTCCTTTGTCGGCGGTTTTAATTGACTGGCCGATGTCTCCGCCTTGAGATTCCCAGTCTGCCTCACTACCCGCGCCAATTGTTCCCGACGGGAGAGTCATTGCCGACACCGGAGCAACCACAAAAAACGCCAAAACAACCGATAAGACGGCGATTTTAAGAGCTGGTTTAAAAATTTTGGGGTTGGGGAAAAGGAATTTCATAACTTAATATAATTTTGAATTTCTAATTTTGAATTTTGATTGAAATCTTAATATTTAATTTCTTAATGTTGAAATAATTTTACCGAAAATTAATGTCAACTCCTGCGTTTCTTGCCATAATTTCCTGCATTCTTCTCTTTTTTCTGAATTGCATGCCACCAGCATTCTTAACCAATGCTTTGTTTCCTGCGCTTCTTTTTTGCAAATAAATATTTTATTCTTAAAATCCTTCTTTGAACTGGCGCCATTGGCTTCACAATAATTCGCCCCTATGCTAGTGCTTGATCGTATTATCTGGCTTATAACCGGCTTACTAATTGTATCCTGTCTCAATGTTTTACATAATTTAATGACATTTTCCCCGAATTTAGCCGTCCTTTCTTCTAAATCAAATTGCCGATTTTTATTCATTTTAAATTAAATTATTCAAAATTGAATCAAAATTCAAAATTAATAATTCAAAATTTTTATCTTTTGCTATTTTATTGGCTATTCAATATCTCGCTATAGCTCCGCATCAGGTCGGCGTCGCTGATTTTATCCAGGTCGGCCTGGGGCATGCCGGCCTCTAGGAGCAATTGCCTTAAGCTCATAGCGTCCATGGTCTCTAATAGCTGTTTTTGCTCCGCGGTTAAGTCTTCGGCTGCGCCCGCGTCGGACTGATTTAAAATATCGTTCAAAGCTGCGCTTTGGCTTTGTAAATTATTTAATGCGTCGCTCGAAGAAGCCGGCGGCGCCGCAGCGGCGTCGGCCGCGCCGGCGCTAAGATCGCCGGTGCCGGAGCAGGTTCGGCCTTGCGGGCAGTTCGGGTCGGTGCCACCTTTTATTTCGGCGCTGTCCTGCAAGCCGTCCGAATCGCTGTCGGCCAGATAGGGCGAGGTCTTATAAAGCTTCAGCTCGTCGTAATCATTAATTCCATCCCCATCGGTGTCTTTATTTTTTAAAGCCAGGTCGCTGGCCGTTTGGCTGTCTATTTGCGCCTGCTCGGCCGTGTTGGCCGTACTGTTTAGCGGAGCGTAAATGTTATTTTTTAACTGCACAAACCACAAAACCACGACGAAAAAAGCAAAAACCGCCAGCCCTGCGGCGGCCCATTTTTGGTTTTTGCCTAGAATATTGCTCGGCTCTGCCGGTTCTGACTCCGGCTCTAAGCCGTCAACGCCGTTATTCAATTGAGGATCAATAGGCATGGGGGAAGGGATAAATTTTCAATTTCTAATTTCTAATTTCTAAACAATGATGCAATTTTTCAATTATTCATTGAAAATTAATGAATTAAAAATTGTTTGAAAATTGAAAATTGAAAATTGAAAATTTTATCCCCTTTTACCTTTTTATTATACCATATTCTATCTTTCGGCCGCAAACCCTACAATTTCTCGTCATTTTGGCCGGAAACATCGGTCGACCGGCCATAGCTTAACAGGAAAAATTCCAAGACCGACAGGGCAACTATTAAAATTAATAAATTAAGCCAAGTTAAAAGATCGCGCGACAGTAAAAAAAGCGAGGCGACAATAAAGCCGGAGAACAAAAAAGATTGGCGGAAAGCGATTTTTACCTGCCTACCGGACAGGCAGGCCTTATCAATAATCTGTTCGCGGCGCAAAAAAACAAACCTAATCAGAAAGCCGACGATCGCCGCCGTGCCGGTCAAGGCCAAAAATAAAGATAAATAAAACAGCCAAAAACCGATCGCGTTGGTGGCTTCCGGATTGACCGTCCAGACCACATAGCCGAAAACCAGCCAGCAAAAGGCGGTCGCTGCCGACATGATTAATAAATAATAACGAAGTTTCATATACCTATTTTGCATCAATGTAAAATGCAAATCTAAAAATGCAAAATGACAGTTAAAAATTAAAAATGTCTAATTATTCTAATTCCTAATTGACCTAGTCAAATCCCAATTTCTAATTTCTAAATTTCCTTTAGCCACCTGCCGGCAGGTAGGTTAGAAATTGGCCATTGATTAGAAATTAGGTTAATTAGATATTAGAAATTAAAATTTTACACTTTAAATTGTCATTTTCCATTTTGATTTTTAAACTTTAAACTTCTTGTACTATTTTACCATTTTAAACTATATTTTTCAAACGATTTTGCCTTCAATTTACATTACTCATGGTCAAGCGCGGTATTCGCAAATTCCGTTAAAATCGCACCAGGCGCAAAGCCGGCCCGGCCGGGGCGGAAAATCACCCTTCTTAATGGCTTCTATGGTGCAAATTATTTTATTTTTTATTTTTTCCAAATCAGCCGAATCGCCGATAAATTCAATTTCGCTGTTGTTATCCAAATAATAGAAAGCCAAACCGCTGACCGGTTGTTTAAACAATTCTTGCGCCGCCAATTGATAAATAAACAACTGCTCCTTATCTTCAAATTTCAGGTCTTTTTTCGCCCGGCCGGTTTTGTAATCCACCAGTTTAAGGCCCGCCTCGGTTTGGTCAACGCGGTCAATCACGCCGCGGATAACATAGGCTTCTTGCCCGCCGTCCCCTCGGCCAGGCTCGGGACGGGTAATTTTTAAATTAAAGCCTTTTTCCAAGAAGATTACTTTCGGCCAGTTGTCCTTATGCTTTTCATAAAAAACTTTTAAAATTTCGCGGCCTTGCTGTTTTCTCTCCTGTTTTTTCTTCTTGGATTCATACCAATCGTCTATCCAGCTTTGCTCATAAAGTTTATAAATTTCTTCAAGAGTGATGAAACCACCTTTATCACCCTTATTAAGGAGGGTATTATCCTCCCCCTGATAAGGGGGAGCTAGAGGGGGTTTTGCGTTAGAGGGCATAACCCCCCTGCCCCCCTTTTGAAGGGGGGTTATATCGCCAAACAAATCCGCCTGCTTCAGATTTTGCTTTTCGCTGACCAAGGCAAACAGTTTCTCCAAAGTAGAGTGCATGGTCTTGCCGAAAGAAAATTGCTCCTTGCCCATGACCGGAATTTTTAAAATATGGGCAAAGCGGTATTGATAAGGGCAGTTTGAATAAGCCGCCAGCTGGGAATAGGAAAAATGAGAGGGTATTATAAGATTGGTGATATTATCTGAATTTTTAATCTTTAATTTTGAATTTTGATTGAATTTTGAATTTTTAATTTCTAATTTAGAATTTAAAAATTCATTCGAAATTCGTTTTTCTAAATTAGAAATTTGGTAATTTTTCATTTCGAATGCCTTTTTATCCTTACGGGCAGTGTTTTCGATTAATCCTGTTTCCATTAGAAACCTGGATGGCTTTTTCTCCCTCAAGCCGCCGTAATCCGGCGCCCAAGAAAAATATAAGCCGAGTTTGGCGCGCGTCATGGCCACATAAAACAAGCGCCTCTCCTCTTCCAGATGCACATCGCCCTCGGGCAAGATTTCGTTGATTAAGGCTTCGGGCAAAATTATTTGCTCGCTTCTCTGCGCGGTGGGGAAGCGCTTATCCACCAAATTGGCGATAAAAACATATTTGAATTCCAGCCCCTTGGCGCCGTGCACGGTTAAAATTTTAATCGCTTCCGGGCCGGCCTCTAAATCAGCGGATAAGCCGCCCTCTTCGCCGGCTTCCAATTCCAAATTCAATTCCGCCAAAAAGGCTTTAACCGACTTATCGCCCGCCTCGCCCGACGAGCGCGCGAGTCGAGGCTGGTCCGAGGCGCTTTCAAAAGACTTTAGGCGCTTTAAAAATTGGTTCAACAAACTCACGCTTTCCAGACTCTGCCTCTCTGTCTGCTTGGTTAAATATTTCAGATAGCCACTATCGTTCATAAAAGCCAATAGGACAGCGCTGACCGGCTGCCGCCGCGCCAAGGCCGTATGCTTGGCGACCAGAGCCAAAACCGATTTGATTTTTTCCTTTAATTCAGCGCTGAATTTAAATACCTCCGCTTGATTCAGCACTTCAAAAAGCGATAAAGCCTTCTTGCCGGCCAAGTGGTTGAAATTTATCAGATCCGCCTCGCTGAATTTATAGATGGGCAGATTCAGAATCCGCCAAACCGCCGCGCTTTCGTGGTAGTTGTCCAGGAGCTTAAAATAGGAAATCACATCCATGATCACGGGTTTAGAATAGAGGCCGCGCGAAGCGCCGAAGATATAGGGCAGGCCGCGGCGGTCCAGCTCCGGAATGAAATCATTAGCCGAGTCATTGGCTCTGATTAAAATCGCGAAATCGTTCCAAGTCGCCTCTTTTTCCGTTCTTTTTAATTCCATGATTTTATCAACCACGGCTTCAACCTCGCCGGCCAGATCGGCGGCCCGGATTATTTCAATTACGCCCTTGCCCCGGTCTTGCGCGATTAGTTTTTTGTTTAAAGCATGGCCTTTACCCTTTATCTTGTCATTGCGGGCTCCGACCCGCAATCCACCCCGCACTTTGCGGGGCGGCTCGGAGGCCGGAATGACAGATGGTTTGGGATTTCCCAGCCGCCATTCCAGCCGGTTGGGATTATTCTGCTTGATGAATTCGTAGGATAAATCCAAAATATTCTGCCGCGAACGGTAATTGGCGGTTAAAAATATTTTTCTGGCGCCGGGATAGTCTTTGACAAATTGTAAAATATTGCTCATAGAGGCTCCTCTGAACCTGAAAATTGACTGATCATCATCGCCTACAACCGTCAAATTGTTTTTCGGCGCGGCTAGAATTTTTATCAGTTCATACTGCGACCAGTTGGTATCCTGGAATTCGTCCAATAATATATATTTGAACTGGCGGCGGTATTTTTCCAAAATCGCCGACCGCTCGCGAAACAACTTTAAGCAATAATTTATCAGGTCGCCGAAATCCAAGGCGTTGTTGTCCAAAAGCAATTGCTGGTAGACGTGGTAAGCGTTGGCCACCTCGTTAAGGCGCGCCGCTTCCTGCTCGGCGATTTTTTCTGTCATTTCCTTATCACTTGCACTCGCAACCCTCTCTCTTTCGTCGTCCCCGCCCTCTCTTTTGTCATCCCCGCGCAGGCGGGGATCCAGATTTTTTTGCTTTTTCCAATTTCGCGTAGCCTGGATTACTCCTCTTTGCCGACCTCGGCGCTGAAAAAGAAAACAGGGTGCCTGCGCGGGAATGACAGGAGCGCCGCCCAGCATGCCGTCCAGATTCTGCTCCAGCTCCTCGGCATATTTTAAATACTGCTCCGGGCTGATATTTTCGTCTTTGGCGCGGGAAAAATGCTTTAACAGCGCGTGGATAAACTTCGTCGGGTTCCCCAGCGGCCGATAATAATCCAGTTCAAACTTATCCAGATTTTTTTTGACCAGCGCCCATTGCCCGAATTCGTTTAACAGCTTAAAGTCCGCGGGCAGGCCGATAGAAAGGCCATGCTCTTTTAAAATCCGTTCGGCGAAACTGTGAAAAGTGGAAATCCATAAATCAAAATAGCCGTAAGGCAAAAGCGCGTCCACCCGGTCGGACATCTCGCCCGCGGCCTTTTCCGTAAAAGTCAGAGCCAGAATTTCCTCCGGCTTGGCCAGGCCTCGCTCAATTAAATAAGCGATTCTTTGGGTAATGACCGTGGTCTTGCCCGTGCCGGCGCCGGCCACGATTAAGAGCGGCCCGTCTTTGTGTGAAACTGCTTCTAGTTGCTCCTTATTTAAATTTTTGGTTAAATCCATATTAATAATTTTCAATTTTCAATTTCTAATTTTCAAACAATTATATAATTTCTCAATTTTCAATTAATTTCATTTCTTAAACTCGTTCC
>CAZLKB010000004.1:0-152571 GCA_964560005.1 uncultured Gammaproteobacteria bacterium | reverse complement strand
ATAGGACGGCGGAAGCTCATCGGATAAAAGCTACTCCGGGGATAACAGGCTAGTCTTGCCCAAGCGTCCACAGCGACGGCAAGGTTCGGCACCTCGATGTCGGCTCGTCACATCCTGGGGGTGGAGAAGCTCCCAAGGGTTGGGCTGTTCGCCCATTAAAGTGGCACGCGAGCTGGGTTCAGACCGTCGTAAGACAGGTCGGTCTCCTATCTACTATGGTCGCGGAAATTTGAGAAGGACACTCTTTAGTACGAGAGGACCGAGAGTGACGAAGCTCTAGTGTACCGACTGTCCCACCAGGGGCATCGCCGGGTAGCTATCTTCGGTTAGGATAAACGCTGAAAGCATCTAAGCGTGAAGCCGTCTTCAAGATTAGATTTCACAGGTTAGTCAGAGAATATGACTTTGATAGGCTCTAGGTGTAAGGCCCGCAAGGGCTTGAGCCGAGGAGTACTAATAAACCGTTTGATTTTCCCACATTTTTGTTTTGAAGGGTGTACGAATTACAAATCTGTTACGAATTTACGAATAAATTTAATGCAAATACGCCTGAATGGCATGGATAGATATAAAAGTATTTGTAAATTTGTATAGGATTTGTAATTCGTATACTATAAAAGCATCATAGTTCTGGTGCTACTTGCGAGAGGGCCACACCTGATCCCATCCCGAACTCAGAAGTTAAGCCTCTCAGCGCCGATGGTACTCGGGCATTAAGCCCCGGGAGAGTAGGTAAGCGCCGGAACTATGATGCTTTTTTAGTTAGGAAAATTTTTTGACACCGGTTTGAATTAATGATATATAGTTATTACGGTTAAAAGAAACAACAAAAAAACAAAAAAAGAAAGGTAATTATGAATGGAGAAATTAAAACGGAAGGTATTTGTCCCATATGCGGGGGCAAAATAGTAAGAAACGAAAAGACATTCATGGGAGGCAGAGTGGCCGTGGCAGAAGGAATGCCTCCTTTTAACTGCGACAATTGTGGCGCCATGTTCGCGTTCCCGACGCCACAGGTTGTCTCAGACCAGATGAAGCGTGGCAGGGAGGCTACAGCTGCTAACGCAGGCGTTTTAGGCGCTTTAGTAAGTAGCTGGTAAATTCGGTTAGCGCAAGATCGATGACTACAAGTCCTTTCACAACCCCCCCCGCGGATAAATTCTGCGGGGATTTTTTAATTGACAGATTAAATATAAAAAAATAGCTAAATTAAGCTATTTTTTTATTATTTTAATAATTTTGTAGAAAAATAGTTGACAAATAATATTAAACTGATATATTAATAATAGGAAGTGAAATAAAAAATTTCACAACCGAAAATTTCCTCAGAAAAAATCTGAGGCCAATATAAACGAGCTGCTATCTTCCCCCCCCACCAAACTTTCCTACCACTTTCATCCAGATAGCAGCTTTCTCTTATTTATATTTTGAAAACCTTTTTAGAAAAGGTTTTCCCCCTCCGGGGATAAACAATACTTTCCGAAAATACAAGGTGTTTAATAAAAATTTTTATTAAACTAAAATATTTTATGGACTTAACAATTTTAAAAAAATTAGGCTTAAACGAGAAAGAAACCGCGGTTTATTTATCTTTACTTGAGCATGGTTCGGTTTCCGTGCGCAACTTAGCAACTCTAGCCGATTTGAACCGAGGCACTACTTACGATATTTTAAAAAAATTACAGGAAGCCGGCCTGGTAAGTTATTTCCATAAAAATACCAAGCAGCATTTCGTGGCAGAAGATCCGGATAAAATTCTAAAGTTACTAGTTAATCGCAGCGAAGAACTAAAAAAAACCGAAGAAAAAATTAAAGATTTGATACCGGAATTAAAATCACTTCAGGAGAAAGGCGGGGATAAGCCGGTCACAAAATTTTATGAAGGCAAACGGGGCGTAAAATTTATTTTAGATGATATTTTAAGTTCAATGAAAGCTTCGTCGTTACAGGATTACTATGTTTATTCTGCCGCCGGCGTGCGCGAGGATGTTTACGAGGCCTATCCCGATTTTAATAAAAAAAGAATTAAGCATAAGATAAAAGCTAATACTATCTCCTTGTCTAGCGGCGGCAGTACTTATGGCCTAGACGAACGCAAGTGGCTTCCCTCGGCAGGCTCGGGACAAGGAGAAATGATGACATATATTTTGGTTTATGCGGGCAAATGCGCTTTTATTTCCCGCGACAGCCGAAACAATCCGGTCGGGGTGATTATTGAAAATAAAATGATATATGAAACGCAGCAGGCTTTATTTTTACAGATGTGGAAATTAATTAAACCATAAAATAAATGAAAATCAAGCAGAAAAAAGTAAGCGCAAGCGGCATAAAATTGTCTATTGAAACGGACGGCAAGGAGATTGCCCGAGCCTTTTTGTACATTTTAAAAAACGATATGCGCGAACAGCCGTTCGGTTTTATGGAAGATGTCTATGTGGATGAAAATTTTCGCGGCCAAGGTCTAGCCACGGAACTTTTAGCCAGCTTGATAGTCAGCGCCAAAGAAAATAATTGTTATAAAATTGTCGGCACCTCAAGACACCAGAGGGAAAAAGTGCATCAGCTTTATAAAAAAATCGGTTTTAAGGATTTTGGCGTAGAATTTAAGATGTACTTAAATAATGCGGAATAATATATGAATAAAGTTAAAATAAACAAGCAAAAAATAGTGACTATCGGCGGTGGCGCCGGCAGTTTTATGGTTTTATCCGGTTTAAAAAAATATCCGATTGATCTGTCGGCTATCGTCGGCATGTCTGACGACGGCGGTTCAACCGGAATTCTGCGCGATGAACTCGGGGTTTTACCCCCGGGAGATGTCAGGCAATGCTTGGTGGCGCTTTCAAAGTCAAGCCGGGTATTAAGAAAATTATTCAATTATCGGTACAGCAGCGGCGGTTTATCCGGCCATAGTTTTGGCAATATTTTTATTTCCACTTTAGAAAAAATTACCGGCGGACTCGATTTGGCAATCTGCGAAGCCGGTCGTATTCTCCGTATTCAAGGCCGAGTTTTGCCCGTGACATTAAAGAATAACAGATTAATCGCCGTACTTAAAAATGGCAAGAAAATCATTGGCGAAGGAAATATTTATATTAACAGCCACGACCTGGTCAATTTAAAAAAACTGTATTTAAAACCAGCGGCTTTTATAAACCCCGAGGTGGCAAAAGCTATCAGCCTGGCCGATAAGATTATTATTAACCCCGGGGATCTGTATGGCAGCCTAATCCCTAATTTTTTAGTCAAAGGCCTGCCCCGAGCAATAGCCAAAGCTAAAACCAGGGCTAAGATAATTTATGTCGGCAACTTAATGACCAAACCGGGACAAACCGATGGTTATAATTTATCAGATTATATCCGGGTTATTGAAAAATATCTCGGCCGCGGTATAATCGATTATGTCATTTATAATAAAGAATTGCCCAGTAAGAAGTTATTGGAAAAATATTCCAGAAAAGGCGAGGCAGTGGTTTTACCGGGAGATTTTAGCAAGCTACCGAAGATAAAGCTGTTAAAGTATAATCTGTTAAGCCATAAATTTTATCGGCCGAAAAAGCATGACGCTTTAGGTAATTTTAGATCTTTAATCAGGCATGACTGCGAAAAATTAGCCAAAGTGATTTATAATTTATAGTATTATTTTTCTAAATATTTGCGAAGGCATTTGACTGAAATTAGTAATTTTTTTGTTGCGGAACTCGCTTTTGGTAAGCTATTCTAAAATTATTTGTCTCTTTTTACGCTTTGTTTTGATGTAAATACCATAAACTGGTGGCCGCTCAAACAGTCCTCACATCAAAAATTACTAATTTCAGTCAAATGCTGATTAATTGGGTAAGTACTATTTACAATTTTTATGAAAATAATTTTTGATTTAGACTATACTTTACTTGATACTAAAAAACTAAAGGTTAAACTGGCCGAGCTTTTTAATAAAGAAAATTTTTTAGCGGATTATAAAAAATATTTTAAAGACAAGAACCTTAATTTTAATTTGACGATATATCTGAGTTTACTGGAAAGTCAAGGCAGGATTGATAAGCGCAGAGGTAAAGACTTAAAATTGAAGCTAAGGAAATTAAAAAAGCGACTGAATAATTATTTATTTACCGAAATTGAGACTATTTTAAAGCGTTTAAAGGCCGAAGGAGACGAGCTTATTCTATTAACTTTCGGCAATAAAAAATGGCAGGCGGAGAAAGTGGATAATTTAAATATTAAGAATTATTTTGATAAAATTAGCTTTGAAGATAAAGACAAAACCAGGAGTAAGCTATTAAAATCATTAAAAAATAGCCGAGATGAAGTTTTAATCGTTAACGATAATATCAAGGAAGCGAAAGAAATGGCTGAAGTAATAGGCAAAAAAGCTAGAGTGTTTTTAGTAGAAGGGCCTTATGCTAATAACATTGAACATAACTGGCCAATTAATAAGTTAAACAATTTAATCCATCGCCATGAACAAAAATAAAATTGTGATATTGGCCGCCGGTAAAGGCAGGCGGATGAAATGCGAACTGCCCAAAGTTTTAGTAAAGCTTAAGGGCAAGCCCATGATAGAATACTTGGTAAAATCTTGCATTGAATCGGGCGTTGATTCCAGTCCGATAATTGTAGTCTCGCCGGACAATAGAGAGATAATCAGTCAGACGCTAGCTAAATATAATTGCCGGTATGCCGTCCAGAAAGAGCAATTAGGCACCGGCCATGCTTTGTCCCGCGCCGAAAGTTTAATTGTTAAATCGTTTGATCATATAATCTGCCTTTATGGCGATCACCCATTTGTCAGCGCCGACACGATTAAAAAATTGGCCCAAAGTCTCAACGGCGCTATTACCATGATGACCGTACGGGTAGAAGATTTTGAAGGCTGGCGGAAGTGTTTTAACGGCTGGGGTAGAATCATCAGGGATCAAGGCGGCCGAATAAAAGAAAATATTGAATTTCGCGATGCTTCGGCTGATGTAAAAAATATTAAAGAAGTTAACCCCTCGATGTTTTGTTTCGAGAGCAGGTGGTTATGGAAAAATTTAAAAAAATTGGATAATCAGAATGCTCAGAGGGAATATTATTTGACCGATCTGGTAAAATCGGCTTTCGATCAAAAATTAAGCATTAATACATTTAATTTAGACCCTAAGGAAGCCGTCGGCATAAATAGCCCGGAAGAATTAGCGGTGGCCGAAGGCTTAGTTTAAGAACTTGATTTGTCATTCCGGCCTCCGCCAGCTGGCGGAGAGCCCCGCATCTGCGGGGTGAAGCCGCCTGCCTGCCGGCAGGCAGGGAATTCAGAATTTTTATTAAAAACAAGTTTTGTGTCAGCCCACCCGGATCCCGAGTCAAGCCCGGGATGACAATACATATTTTATGCAACAAATTTTAGATCTGCATATCCATTCAAGATATTCCCGTTCCTGCTCGCCGGAGCTGACTTTAGAAAATATTGAGAAAACTTGCCGCGTTAAGGGCGTAAATATTATCGCTACTGCGGATTTTACTTTTCCCGAATGGTTTTCGGATATAAAAAATAAATTGGACCCCTCGGCAGGCTCGGGGCAGGAGAGTGGATTATATAGATTGAAAAGCGCTAAAGATGATAAAGTAAAATTTATTTTGTCCACTGAAGTGGCCTTAATTTATAAAGACAGAGGGAAATGCAGGCGGATTCACCTGGTAATTCACGCGCCCAATCTGGCCGCGGCCGAAGAATTAAATAAATATTTGGATAAAGATTTTAATATTCGTTCCGACGGACGGCCGATCTTAGGCATGAGCGCGTCGGATTTAATGAAATTGTGCCTAAGTATTGATAAAAAATTTTTGATTTATCCGGCGCATATTTGGACGCCGTGGTTCGCGGTTTTCGGCTCAAAATCCGGTTTCAATAAAATGGAAGAATGTTTTCATGAATACACCAAAGATATTTACGCCGTTGAAACCGGCCTATCCAGCGACCCGGAAATGAATTGGCGCTTGTCCGCTCTTGACGGGCTTACTGTCTTGTCTAATTCGGACGCGCACTCCTTGCCTAATATCGCGCGCGAAGCCAATGTTTTTGAAATGAAAAAAATTACTTATGATGAAATTTATGAGATTATAAAAAATAAAAAGATATACACGAACAACCCTCCTTCATCCCCCCTTGTCAGGGGGGAAAATACTGGCGTTAAGTATACGATTGAATTTTATCCGGAAGAAGGCATGTATCATTACGACGGCCATCGCTCCTGTGGCGTAAGTTTCACCCCGGAACAGACTAAAAAGTATAAAGGCATCTGCCCGGTCTGTAAAAAACCTTTAGTTATCGGCGTAATGAATCGGATTGATGAATTGGCGGATAGAGAGGTGGGGTTCAAGCCCGCCAATGCCGCGCCTTTTAAAAAATTGGTGGAATTAGATAAAATTATTGCCGAGGCGGTAGATGTAAAATCAAGACATTCAACCAAAGTGCGAATGGCATATGATAATTTAATCAAGCAAGGCGGCAACGAACTTAATATTTTATTGAATATTTCGCTCGAAGATTTGGTCAAGATGGCTGACGCGGCCGTGGTAGAAGGCATAAAGCGAGTGCGTGAAGGTAAATTAATAATTAATCCGGGTTTCGACGGCCAATACGGCGAAGTTAAAATTTTTAGCGAGCAGGAAAAAAAGAAAAATAAGCAGAAGAGTTTGTTTGAATGAAATTCCTGGCTGGACATAAATTAAATATTGTGATATGCATATAAATTATACTCGTACTTTTTAAAAAGAATTATCGTGGTTTTTAGGTTCGCTAGTTTAGCGAGTTTAAAATTCGCGATAATTCAAAACTAAAATAGTCAAAAAAAACACGGAAAGACGACAACAATGAATATTAAACCCGTCCAAGAAACAACGGCAGTCAACCGTAATCGCAAACAAAAACAGAAATCCGCTAGACTTAGCCGCCGAGCAAAGTTGGAAATCCTTCTTGGCCATGCCTTGGATGATGATCAAATCGACCGTCGATTAAATCTAAGCAGGTGCGACCGGCTACAGTTTGCCGGCTTGCGTCGGTAATTTGCCTTTTAAGCTCTTTAAGATTATCGAGTCCCCAGACATCCTTGTCTGAGGACTTTTTTTATTAAATTTTTTGACATTTAACAATATTTAAACTAATCTGGGTAATATCTGATCGTTGGAATGATCTTTTAATAACTAATCATAAAATCAAAAAACGAAAGGAGGGCAAGATGCTCTATACATTAAAGAAAGTAACGGAAGATACGCTACGCGAAATTGCGGAGGAGATGAATGTGCGCCAGACAGAAGAGGTTTTTTTGCTGTTTGCCTTGGGCAGCCAGTTTGACCACTTAATCAAGCAGGCCTTGGATCGGCTGGGAGTTTTTTGTCTGGTTTGCGATCCGGCGAGCGTCACAGTTGATGATGTGGAAAAGCTCCAACCCAAGGGCATAATTCTTTCCGGCGGTCCGGTTTCGGTTTACGAAGAACCGCCGCCGTTTGACGGGAAGATATTTGACTTAGGTATTCCGGTCTTAGGCATCTGCCTGGGTTTTCAGCTTTGGGCTAGGCATATCGGCGTAGCGGTAAGTCGCGGGAGCAAGAGGGAATTTGGCGTGCACAGATTCTCGAGCGTTTCAAATAAATTTGCCGCATATCCTGGATTGTTTGCCAGATGCGATTATTACATGCAGGTTTTGGAGAGCCATGGCGACATAATTGAGGTGAACGATAAAATTACGGTGCTAGGTCGGACTGAAAATGCACCGGTAGCGGCAGGGAAACATAAACATCTTTGGGGTGTACAATTTCATCCCGAGGTGCCGGAGACAGAAAAGGGATCGCAGATGTTTAGTAATTTTTGCTTCGGCATCTGCGGCGCCAAGGACACTTATCCGGCGGAGAGGGTAGCGGAAAGAAAAATCAATGAACTGCGCCAGCAGATCGGTGGCGGGAAGGTGCTCTTAGCCTTGTCCGGCGGGTCGGATTCGTCAGTAGTGGCGTATCTCTTAAAACACGCCTTAGCAGGACGAAAAGGGCAGCTTCATGCCGTCTATATCAGAGGCATTGATCGGCCTGACGATGAAGCCTGCGTTTTGAAATATTTCGGCAGTCAGGACTGGCTGACGCTGGAAGTCGTTGACGCTACCGAGGAATTTTTGGCCGCGCTGGGCTGTCCGCGATGGCTTAAAGTGATCTTGGGTGAACGCCTGGGCAATTGGCTCTTCGCCAAAAAATCCATGAAGGCAAAAAGGCTAGCCATGCGCTCGGTCTATAAGCGCGTTTTGGAAGCAGCCGCCAAACATTTTGACGCTTCATTCATCGCCCAAGGTACGCTGTATACCGACATCAGTGAAAGCGGCGGCGGTTATTCGAGCGGCGCCAGAAAAGCCCAGATTAAGCTGCATCATAATATTAACTTGGGCTTCAGTTTGCCCGAATTGACTCCGCTGGATGACTGCGTTAAAGATACGGGCAGGAATATCGGCCGAGCCGTTGGCGTTCCGGAAGAGCTTCTGATTCGTCATCCGTTTCCCGGACCCGGTCTGGTCGTCAGAATTGAGGGCGAAGTGGACCGGGCTAAGCTAGAAATCGCCAGACAGGCGGACAGCATCTTTATAGAGGAATTAAGGAGATGGAAACTCTATGAAACGGTTTGGCAAGCCGGCGCAGTAGTTACTATTTCTGAGACCACTTGCACTAAGGGCGATGACGCGGCCAGCGGCTTCGTGGTTGCCCTTTGGGCGGTTTGGAGCGTCAACGGCTTTACGGCGCGCTGGGCCAGGTTGCCTTACGACTTTCTGGACTCGGTTTCCAGGAGGGTTACTAATGAAATCAGGGAGGTAGGAGGAGTGGTCTATAGGATCTCCTCAAAACCACCGGCCACTATTGAGTGGGGTTAAGCGTTTATTCGCTCCGCATCGGGTTTAACTTGATGCGGATTTTTTTATTAAAAATTTTTGACATTTGATAGGATTTAGGCTAAAATAATTAAACAAATATCATTTTTATGTCAGAAGAAAATAAAGATAAATCCCCCCAACCCCTCCGCCTCGGCGAGCCGAAGGCGAGACGGGCCTTTGTTAAAGGGGGCAATAATCCTTTTCCGGCCATGGAAGAGCAGGTTTTGAATTTTTGGGATAAAGCCCGGATTTTTGAAAAGTCAGTAGATAATCCGACGAATCCACGCGCTCAAGGCGACCGCAAGGATTATATTTTTTACGATGGGCCGCCTTTCGGCACCGGTGAGCCGCATTACGGTCATTTGCTTTCCAGTATTTCTAAGGATGTGATGCCTAGGTTTTGGACCATGCAAGGCTATCGCGTCGAGCGGCGCTGGGGTTGGGATTGCCACGGCCTGCCGATTGAAAATATTATTGAAAAAAAATTAAAAATCAGCGGTAAAAAAGAAATTGAGAAAGTCGGCGTGGCCAAGTTTTGTGAAACTTGCCGAGAGCAGGTTTTAGAATATTCCGATACTTGGGAGGCGATGATACGGCGCATCGGCCGCTGGGTGGAATTTAAAGATTCCTACAAAACCATGGATTTAGAGTACATGGAATCAGTTTGGTGGGGCTTTAAGGAATTATGGAATAAAAATTTGATTTATCAGGGCAGGAGGGTTCAGCTATACTGCCCCAGATGCGAAACTCCGATTTCCAATTTTGAAGTGGCCATGGACAATAATTACAAAGAGATAACGGAAACCAGCGCCTACGCCAAGTTTAAATTAACTAAAAAAAGTTTGTTAGGAAATAAGATCCTGAATCAAGTTCAGGATGACAAAGTGTATATTTTAGCTTGGACCACCACGCCCTGGACTTTACCCGGGAATGTGGCATTGGCCGTAGGCGAAAAGATAAATTATGTTTTAATAAAAATAAACGACGATTACTTCATTTTAGCTAAAGAAAGATTAGTGGTAGTAAAAGAAAAATATGAGATAGTAACAGAAATTAATGGTAATAATTTGGTCGGCTTAGAATATGAACCGTTATTTGACGCGCCGTTAATAAGAAATAGCGGCAAAAAGGTTTATCAAGTTTACCCGGCGGATTTCGTTAATACCGAAGACGGCACCGGCGTAGTGCACACAGCCGTCGTCTACGGAGAAGATGATTATAACTTGGGTTTAAAATATGATTTACCCGCTATTCCCATGCTGGATGAAAAAGGCCATTTTAACCAGACGGTACCCCGGTTTACAAGTGTCTATTTTAAAAAAGCGGACAAGCTGGTAATTGAAGATTTAACTAGCCGCGGTTTAATTTTTGCGACCGAATCAACCTCACATCCATATCCTTTTTGCCATCGCTGTGAAACCCAATTATTTTATAATGCTATTCCGGCTTGGTTTATTTCCGTAAGCAAGCTGAAAAAGAGAATGCTGGAATTAAATGAGCAGATCAATTGGTTTCCGAATTATTTAAAGCACGGCCGGTTCGCTTTAGGCATTGAACAGGCGCCGGATTGGAATATTTCGCGCAACCGTTATTTCGGTACGCCGATTCCGGTTTGGCGCTGTGATAAATGCGGGGCGCTGGAAATTGTCGGATCAGTTAAAGAATTGGAGGTTAAGAGCGGCGTGGAGAATATTGAAGATATTCATATTCATAAAGTTAATGGGCTGACCTGGAAATGCGCTAAATGCGCATCAACCGGTTCGGCGGGCTCTGCAGGAGCGGGCACGATGAAGCGCATTAGCGAAGTTTTAGATTGCTGGGTTGAATCCGGTTCCATGCCTTTCGCCCAAATGCATTATCCTTTTGAGAATAAAGAAAAATTTGAGAAAAACTTTCCGGCGCAGTTTATCAGCGAGTATATTTCTCAAACCCGAGCTTGGTTTTATGTTATGCATGTAATGTCAACCGCTCTATTTGACTCCCGCAGTTATGAAAATGTGATTGCTACGGGCGTGATTTTAAACGAGAAGGGTGATAAAATGAGCAAATCAAAAAAGAATTATCCCGATCCCTGGAAAGTAATTAATGAGTATGGGGTGGACGCTTTGCGTTTTTATCTGATGAGTTCGGCGGTGATGCAGGCGGAAAATTTATTTTTTAACGAACGCGATTTAGTTGATGTTTTTAGAAAAAATATCATGATCCTTTGGAATATTTATAAGTTTTATGAAATGTATGAAAGGGAAATTGAAAATGAGCCGTTGGATTTGAACAGCGGGGTCTGCGCTATGCCGAATTGCGAAAATATATTAGATAAATGGCTGATAGCAAAGTTGAATGTTTTGACCAAAGAGGTTACCGAGAATATGAAGGGCTATAATTTACCGAGAGCCGCCAGGCCGATAAGCGATTTTATCAATGATTTTTCCACCTGGTATTTAAGGCGAAGTCGGGCCAGGTTTAAATCAGAAAACAAGACCGACCGGACAATGGCTATTCAGACTACTAGGTACGCTTTGCTTATTTTAGCTAAAATAATCGCTCCAATCATGCCATTTATGGCCGAGCAGCTTTGGCAGAAAGCGAGCGGATTGAATTTTAATAACCAGGATAGATCGGTTCATTTAAGCGCTTGGGCGGAATTTATTGATCCGATGGAAGACGATGATAAAAAGATATTGGCAGAAATGGAAACTGTTAGAAAAATCGTGGAATTGGGGCTGGCGGCGCGGGACGAAGCCGGGATAAAAGTCAGGCAAGCGCTGGGGAAATTTTCAATTTTCAATTTTCAATTTTCAATAAATGAAGAATATTCAAACTTAATCAAAGAAGAATTGAATGTTAAAGAAGTTACTGTTAAAAAGGGTAAAGGTGAAATAAAAGCGGAGTTAGATACGACCATGACCGAAGAATTAAAGCTGGACGGGATAAATCGGGAAATCGTTCGTCTGGTTAATAATATGAGAAAGAATGCCGGACTGACCATACAAGATAAAATTATTTTATCTTGGCAGAGCAATTCTTTATTGATAAAAAGAGTTTTTAGTGAAATGGCGGAGGAATTAAAGAAAGACACGTTGAGCTCCAAGATCGTGGAAGGCGAAGTTCAGGGCAAGCAAGCGGAAGTAAACGGGGAGAAGGCGATTTTGGGCATCAAAAAGATTTAGAGTTTTAACTTCGTAACAATAAAATTTTTATGAAAATTGAAAAAAAATGCTGGCCGGAGTATTTTGGGAAAATACTCGCCGGCGAGAAAAATTTTGAATTAAGATTAGCGGATTGGAAGTGCAATCCCGGAGACACTTTAGTTTTGCGCGAATGGGATCCGGAAACGAAAAAATATACCGGCAGGAAAGTGGAAAAAGAGGTTACTTATATTACGAAAACAAAAGAAATAAAGTTTTTTTCCAAATCAGATGCGGAGAAGTACGGTTATCAGATAATTTCTTTAAAATAGCTATTAGATCCCGGATCAGGTTCGGGATGACAGATTGAATATATGGTTAAAGCACTTATTCTATTATCGGGCGGCTTGGATTCAATGCTGGCGGCCAAGATTTTAATGGAACAGGGGATTGAAGTAACCGGGGTAAGTTTTAAAAGTTATTTTTTTGATACAGATAAGGCGCGAAGAGCGGCCGAGCAACTGGGCGTGAAATTTATAGAAATAGATTTTTCCGATGAACATTTAAAAATGGTAAAGAATCCTAAATACGGTTATGGTAAAAACATGAATCCCTGCATTGACTGCCACGCCATGATGTTGAAAAAGGCGGCGGAATATTTAACTCCCCTCCCCCCCCCTTTGAAGGGGGGCATTAAATCCCCCCAACCCCCCTTTGCTAAAGGGGGTATATACGATTTTGATTTCATCGCCACCGGAGAAGTCTTGGGCGAACGGCCGATGTCGCAGAATTTAGAAGCTTTGAAGATAGTGGAAAAAGCCGCGGGCCTAAAGGGCAGATTAGTCAGGCCGCTCTCGGCAAAATTATTAGACGAATCTGATCCGGAAAGAGAAGGCAAGGTTGACCGGAGCCGGCTATTAGATATTAGCGGCCGGTCGCGAAAACCGCAATTTGAATTATTAAAGAAATATGATATAAAAGAATATGAGAATCCGAGCGGCGGCTGCCTTTTAACCGATCGGGTTTTTAGCGAGAAACTGATGCAGATGCTGGAATATTGGTCCGAGTGCCGGGGCAGCGATATAGAGTTGTTAAAATACGGTAGAATTTTTTGGCTGCATGCCGAAGCGGAGAGAAAAGTGTTATTGGTGATCGGCAGGAATGAAAAAGAGAATCAAAAACTGGAGAAGCTGGCTAAAGCCGGAGATACTTTAATTGATTTGGGCGATGAAGCCGGACCGACGAGCTTAGTAAGAAGTAAGAAGTCAAAAGTAAGAATCAAAAATGAAAGCAAAGAAATAAATGTGCAGACGGAATTAAAAATGAGCGAGCTAAAGTTGGGCGAGGAAAAAAGTGAAGAGGAAATTTTGAGCGTAGCGGCGATACTGACCGGGTATTACGCGGCTAAAGTCAGGGGGAAAAAAGTTAAAGTAGAAGTAAAAACTAAGAAGTAAAAAATAATAACTGTTATTGCGAGGAGTGCCTTCGGTTCGTCATCCCTGCGAAAGCAGGGATCCAAAAAGAATTTTGTCTGGATTCCCGCCTTCGCGGGAATGACGGAAAGAGGTGGTCGCACGCGATGGCAGACAAAATCTATGAACACATTTCTTTGGATCATTCTGGCGATTATCGCGATTATTATCTTTGCGATTATTGCCATGTACAACAGTTTAATCCGCTTGAAGGTTCGCGTTGACGAAGCCTGGTCGGATATTGATGTTCAATTAAAGAGGCGCCATGATTTAATTCCTAATTTAGTGGAAACCGTTAAGGGTTATGCGGCGCACGAACAGGCTACTTTTGATAAAGTGACAAAGGCCAGGAATGCCGCTATGCAGGCGCAGGCCGGCGGCGACAGCAAAGCATTGGCTGAAGCGGAAAACATGCTGACCGGGACTTTGAAATCCCTGTTTGCCTTATCGGAGGCCTATCCCGACTTAAAGGCCAACCAGAATTTTTTGGAATTACAGAGAGAATTAACCGATACTGAAGACAAAGTGCAAGCTTCCAGAAGATTTTATAACGGCAATGTCCGCGACTTTAATACCAAACTGCAGGTTTTTCCGACTAACTTTATGGCCGGCTTGCTAGGCTTTAAGGCCAGAGAGTTTTTTGGCATTGAAGACGCTAAGGAAAAGGAAGTGGTGAATGTGAAATTCTAAGAAAATTTTTAATTTTGAATTTAGAATTTTGATTGAATTTTTAATTTTGAATGTTTAATAATTATTTCATTCAAAATTGATTCAAAATTCAAAATTCGTTCTTCAAAATTTATTATGCCGACAATTTACACTCAAATAGATTCCAATAAAAGAAAAACCTGGCTGTTGTTTTCCGTTTTCTTCGTGGCGATCATATTAATCGGCTATGTTTTTAGTTATGCCATGAATGATAGCGCCATTCTTTACTTCGCCGTTATTTTTAGTGTTGTTACCAGTTTTATCAGTTATTGGTGGAGCGATAAAATCGTTTTAGCCATGTCCAGCGCCAAGGAAATTGACCACGATTCAAACCGCGAGCTATACCATATCGTAGAAAATCTTTGCATCACCGCCGGTTTGCCTCTGCCGAAAATTTATATTATTAACGATACGGCGCCCAACGCTTTCGCCACCGGCCGAGATCCGGAGCACGCAGTGATCGCAGTTACTGTCGGTTTACTCTCTAAGCTAGAAAAGTCAGAGCTGGAAGGCGTAATTGCCCATGAGCTGTCTCATGTCGGTAATCGCGATATTTTATTGGCCACTCTAGTAACCGTGATGGTGGGCATGATCGTGCTACTGGCCGACTGGTTTAGAAGGTGGTCTTTTTTCGGCGGCCATAGGAGAAGTAACGATAAAGGCGGCGGCCAGCTAGGTTTAATATTAATGATTGCGGCCATTATTTTGTCAATTTTAGCGCCAATTTTCGCTTATTTAATGCAATTTGCGATTTCCCGCAAACGAGAATTTTTAGCTGATGCCGATGGCGCCATGCTGACGCGCCATCCCGAGGGTTTAGCCAGGGCGCTCCAAAAAATCTCGGCCGATCAAGAGCCTTTAGAAGTGGCTAACCGAGCTACTGCGCATTTATATATCGCTTCGCCATTTAAAGAAAACGAAGAGCATAAAATAGGTTTTTTCACCAAGCTCTTTATGACCCACCCGCCGATAGAGGAGAGGATCGCGGCGTTAAGGGGAATGGAGAGAAATTAGTTAAAAGTAAAAAGTTTATAAAGTTATAAAGTTCATTGTTTTGACTTTCAACTTTAAAACTTTATAACTTAATATTATTATGACTACAAAACAAATTTACGATTTAGCCATTAAGATGGGAATGAAGGCCGATCTAAGGGGGCCGGAAAAGGTGAAGAAATATTTGGCTCGCGCTAAGCAAAAGTATGAAAAAATGAGCACCCAAGAAAAGGGCGAATTTGACTTGGAAAAATTGTCCAATCCTTATAGCGATTCCAGAATTTTAGTAGAGGTAAAGAAAAAAAATATTAAAAAAGTCATGGTTGGAATAGATATGGAAGGCGCGGAATTGCTGATGGCGGAAAAGCTTGGCGTTGATTTGGTGATCGCTCATCATCCGGAAGGCAAGGCCTTAGCCGATCTTCATAGCGTCATGGATTTACAAGCGCAAGTCTTGGCTGATTACGGCGTGCCGATAAATGTGGCCGAGTCGGTAATCAAGCCGAGAATCGCCGAAGTAGCCCGGGGCATTTCGCCCATTAATCATAACCGCGCGGTGGATATGGCCAGGATTTTAGGTTTGGATTTTATCTGCGTGCATACGCCGGCTGACAATCTAGGCGCTAATTTTTTAGTTAAAATAATAAAGAAAAATAATCCTGAAAATATAGGCGAGGTAGTTGAGATGCTGAAAGAAATTCCTGAATTTAAAGCGGCGACTCAATTCAACGCCGGGCCGAAGATTTTTGCCGGAGCGCCGGATAACAGCTGCGGCCGGGTAGTGGTAACCGAGTTTACCGGCGGCACTTCGGGCTCCAAGGAAATTTACGAAAAAATGTCCCAGGCCGGCATTGGTACGGTTATCGGCATGCATATGGGCGAAGAGCATCGGAAAGAAGCGGAAAAAAATCATGTTAATGTGGTCATCGCCGGCCATATGGCCTCGGATTCATTGGGCTTAAATTTATTTTTGGATGAAGTTGAAAAGAACGGAGTAGAAGTAATTGCTACTTCGGGGTTGATAAGAGTGAAGAGGGTAAAATAATTATGTTTTAGGTTTGGTGCAGTTATCTGACTCACACTTTTTTTTATTAATAAAATGAAGTATAATACACTTAGAATAATGTAAAATGTAAATATCAAAATGAAAAATGACAGTTTAAAATGCAAAATGTTTAGTTATTTAATTTTTTTTGATCATTAAGAATATAACATTAATTAGAAATTAGTTTAGTTAGATTTTGGGAATTATAATTTTACATTTTGCATTTTCATTTTTAATTTTGATATTTTCACTTTCAATTTTTTTATGCCAACTAATCAATCAATCTCCGATTTGTTTAGCGATGCGGCCGGTCAAGCGGGCGACGACGAAAGCGCCACGGCGAAATTCGCGGTTAAGCAAAAACAACTAAGGATTAAAGAACTGGAACGGATTACCAAGCAAAAGGCCGAAAGTCTAGGCTTGCCTTATGTTGATTTAGTCGGCTTTCCCATCAGTCCGGAAGCTTTGGTTTTAATTGATGAAAACGAAACCAAGGAGCTAAACACTTTGTGTTTTTTTTATAACGGGCAGAATATCCGTTTGGCCAGTCTAAACCCCGGTAATCCAGAAGTGCAGAATAAGGCTCGCCAGCTGGCGGAAAAATATTTTGCCGAAACAAAAGTCTATTTAGTCACCGAAAACAGCTTTAATTACGGCCTGGACATGTTTAAAACCATACCTAAAGTCAGAGAAATCGTCCGCGGCGTCAAAATTACCGAAGAAGATCTGAATAAGTATGGTGAAAAATTTTCCAGCTTCCGAGATTTACAAACGGGAATAAGCGGGGCGCAAACTACGGAAATCGTGACAATGATTATGGCCGCGGCCATAAAATCAAATTCTTCCGATATCCATATAGAGGGCGAGGAAGGGATTATAAAGGTAAGGTTCAGAATTGACGGCGTTTTGCACGACGCGGCTACGATTGATAAATCGGCCTGGGGAAAAATAATTTCACGCATGAAATATCTGGCCGGGGTGAAAATCAACATTACCGACAAGCCGCAAGACGGCCGCCTGTCAATCTTTATGAAAACAGACAGGATTGATATCAGGGCGTCTTTTTTACCGACTAATTTCGGCGAGAGCGTGGTGATGAGATTATTAAGATCAAGCGCGGTGGGATTGGAATTCGGTTATCTAGGCATTCGCGGGCAAGCCTTTGACCAGCTGAAGAGGGAGGTTGAGCGCCCCAACGGCATGATTATCACTACCGGGCCGACCGGTTCCGGTAAAACCACCACTCTTTACGCGGTTTTAAAAAAGCTGAATATTCCGACAACAAAAATTATCACCATTGAAGACCCGATTGAATATCAACTGAGCGGCGTTAATCAATCGCAGGCCAGTAAAAATTATACTTTTGCCCAAGGCTTGCGCTCGATTGTCCGGCAAGATCCGGATATAATCATGGTAGGCGAAATTCGCGATTTAGAAACAGCGGAAATCGCCATTCAAGCGGCCTTAACAGGGCACTTGGTTCTATCCACAATTCATACCAATGATGCCGCCGGAACGGTGCCCAGATTTTTATCCATGGGAGCCAAGCCTTATCTCTTGGCGCCGGCTTTAAATGTCATGATCGGGCAGAGACTGGTTAGAAAAAATTGTGAAAAGTGCAAAAAAGAAGTAAAGCTGGATAGCGGCATTTTAGAGCGGGTTAAAGGGATTTTAGGCGAGCTTGGGGAGGAGGAAAAGAAAAAGTTTGACTTAAATAATTTAAAATTCTATCAAGGCGATGGCTGCGAGTCCTGCCAGGGCATCGGCTATAAAGGCAGAATCGGCATTTACGAAGTGATGGTTATGAATGAAGAAATGGAAAAAATAATATTAACCGGTACGGCCAGCGAATATGATTTGCGCAATAATGCCAAGAAAAACGGCATGATTACCATGGTGCAGGACGGGCTGTTAAAAGCTTTGGACGGTATCACTAGCGTAGAAGAGGTCTTTAGAGTTTCGGAATAAATTATCAGTTATAAAGTTTGTAAAGTTATAAAGTTGAAAGTTTAAAAAGCAACTTTATAACTTTATGAACTTTTTATCTTTATAACTTAATTATGATTAATAAAAAATTCATTCAGCAATTAAAAAAGGAGTTTGATATTCATGCGGGAGAATGCCGGCAGATTATCAGTCTGGCTAACGCGGTTTTGCATGACGCTAAAAAAGCGATTTTTTCCTTGCACCGTGGCGATATTAAAAGCGCCGGACAAACGCTTAAGGAAGTTGAAGATATTTTAAAGAATTTGGAAAATAAATTCAGTTACGATAGGCTCCAGGAAGAGGGTTCGTATAAGGCGGCGGTGGAAGAATATGTTGAAGCAAAAATGTTTTTCTTAGTGCTGGCGGGCGAGAAAATAGATAAAATTAAGGAAGTAACCCTGAATTATGAAAGCTATCTCGGCGGGTTAAGCGATTTAATCGGCGAGTTGGTCAGGCTGGCGATAAAAATGGCTACCGAGAAAAAATATAATGAAGTGAAAAAAATTCATAAAATCGCCGATTGTTTAATGGCCGAACTGGTGGAGTTTGACATGAGAAGCTATTTAAGGACAAAGTATGATCAAGCCAAGGGGCATTTAAGAAAGATTGAGCAGATAAATTACGAGATAAATTTGAGAAAATAAAGCAGTATTATAAAAAATTGAGAGGCAAAATTTGCCTTTCTTTTTTATTTGGTCATTGATAAAAATTTGGCTATATGATAATGTTTAAATGATTTAAATGCCATAAACGTTCTTTAAAACCGGGATTATTATTAGCTAGGATGAAGAATCCAGCGAAAGTAATCTCAATAAAATTTGCCAAAAAGTTTAGTAACGAAAGGAAAAAATAGTCATGAATGTCTATCATATTGTCGGAGCGATAATAACTGTGGCCATAATAGCCTTCTGCATGTATCTTCATCGTGTTTATAAGCGAATCGGACGCCGTTGCACTCATGAAGGCTGCGGTCGAACAACCAAACGCATTTCTAAAATACTGCTTCCGCCCGATGAAGCAAGGTCTTATCGCAGTTCTAAAGGCAGAAGACGTTGGTGGATTCGGCGTGTCACCAAATTGACTTTTACCATCTGTGAAAAACACGGAGCCAAGTTAGTGAAGTGGGACACGGACCCCATAACCGTATGGCATACCAAGTTTGCCCAGCGGTATCATCGGGAGCAATATATTTATGATGATCAAGAGCTAATCCAAGCAGCCTGGCGAAAACGACGGGAGTGGTATCTCGGCGGTAAACACGAAAACCTGAGTCCCGGTTCCAGCGATACGCCGCCAATGTCATTGGAAACTTTGTTTCAAGGTTTTTTTGATGAAATTGATGAGATAATTGGGGTTAAGTAGGAGGAATTTAACGCGCAGCGTGTCACTTAAAGTGGCGCGCTTTTTTTTTATTTGGTAATTAGCAGATGTTTGGGTTATAATTAAAGAAGAGGAAATGGATTATTAATTAAATGACAGATGCCGGCTCGCCAGCCTCGCCTAACGAGTCTAGGCGGGGAGGCCGGCATGACGAATAGTTATGTCTAAAAATTATTTATTAGCCGTAACCACATTAATGGGAGCGATTATCGGCGTTGGCGTTTTCGCCATACCTTTCGCTATTAACCAGGCCGGGATTATACCGTTATTCGTTTTTATGATAGGGTTGGCGGCTATCCAATATTTTTTACATCTGCTTTTCGCCGAGGTGGTTTTGTCAACCAAAGATAAGCACCGTCTGCCCGGTTTTGCGGAGAAATATGCCGGGGAAAAGAGTCAAGCAGCCACCTTCGCGGTTGAAATCATTGGCGCTTATGGTTCAATTTTAGCCTATATCATCGTGGGCGGGCTTTTTTTAAACCAATTATTAGGTCCCTATTTCGGCGGCAGCGTTTTGATTTATTCCAGCTGCCTGTTTATCTTCGTTACAGCAATAACCTTTTTTGATATAAAATTAATCTCCGGAACAGAATTAATTTTAACCGGTATTTTGATTCTTATCATCGGTTTGATCGCTTGGCGAGGCTTCGGCTATGTAGCAATGGCTAATTATCATTTAGTTGACTGGAATAATATTTTTTTGCCTTACGGCCCGATATTTTTTTCCGTTGGCGGCATGATGGCCATTCCGGAAGTTTGCCGCCTTTTAGCCAATGAAAAAAATAAAATCAAGAGCGCGATTGCCTGGGGGACTTTTATTTCCGCCGGCTTGATGCTATTTTTTGTTTTGCTGGTGCTGGGCATAACCGGCGCTAAAACTTCGCCCGACACTTTATTCGGTCTAAGCCAAGTTTTACAGGACGGGGTGGTGACTTTCGCTTTGGTTTTCGGCTTGTTGGCGATTATCACTTCATACATCCTGACCGCCCAGGCCACTGAAGAAATTTTTGAATGGGATTTTAAATTGAATAATAAATTAGCCTGGTTTTTAGCCGGCTTCGTGCCTTATTTTTTATTTTTATTAGGCCTGGCCGACTTAACCAAGGTTATCAGTTTTACCGGCGCCGTTACCGGCGGGTTGTCCGGCCTTATATTAATTTGGCTGGTAATTATAATAAAAGCCAAGCCGGAGAAGGTTTCGGCGGTGAAAAATAAATTAACCAAACCCATGGCCTATTTTTTATCGTGTCTATTTATTTTGGGAATGATATATGAAATATGGAGTATCGCGAATTAAAAGTAAATTGTAAGAATAAATTTATTAAAGTAATTATGATGAATAATATGTCCGCCCAAGGCGGATCCGCCTCTGGCGGAAAATATTTAATTATCTCCGACATCCATGACAATTTAGTAAATCTGGAAAAATGCATAAATTGGGGCAAGAACCAGTCTATTAATCGGGCGATTTGCTGCGGCGATGTGGTTAACAGCGAGACCCTGGCCTATCTGGCGAAAAATTTTAAAACCATGTATTTAGTGCGCGGTAATTTAGAAATATATGATGAAGCAGAAGTTAAGAGATATAAAAATATAAATTATTTGGGTCGTTTTGGCGTTACGGAAATAGACGGTAAAACCATTGGTTTATGCCACGAACCTTGGTATATAAAAAGCGTTTTAAATTTAAAAAAATGTGAAATAGTATTTTACGGCCATACTCATGAGCCCTGGATAGGGGAAAAAGACTCCGTAACAACCGTTAATCCGGGAACTTTAGGCGGGGTTTTTACCAAAGCCACCTTCGCGGTTTGGGATAGCGAAAATGGGAAGCTGGAACTAAAGATGTTGGAATTATTATAAAATTTTAAATTTTCAAATTTTTATTTTCAATGAATTTTCAATGACTAAATTATCAATGAGATAAATAGCGACTTTGTTTGAAAATTGTAAATTGAAAATTAATCCTATGTCTGATCAAATAAAAAAAATCGCTTTAAGCGCGGTTGAACTGTCGGGGCGGATGCTAAAAAAAGAATACGCCAGATTTAATCGTCTTGATGTCATGCTTAAATCGCATCATGAAATTTTAACCAAGGCTGATTTACTTTCCCAGGAAATAATTATTAGTGAGATCAAAAAATATTTTCCCGGCCATGGCATTGTTTCCGAAGAGAGGCCAAGGGAGAAAAATACTGCCGAATATACCTGGTATATTGACCCGATTGACGGCACTACTAATTTCTCCATGCATAACCCTCTCTGGTCAATTTCTATGGCCTTAGCCAAGCAAGGCGAATTAATTTTCGGCCTGATTTACGCGCCGATGCTGGAGGAAACTTACTCAGCCGAAACCGGGCAGGGCGCGGAATTGAACGGCAGGAAAATTCATGTTTCCAGTATCAGCCAAGGCAAGGTTTTAAATACTTTTTGCCATGGCACCAAAGATGTTTATATTAAAAAAGCCCTGGCCTATTGGCGCAAGCAAAAATTGAACGAATTGGATTGCCGGCAAATGGGCTCGGCCGCGATTGAACTCGCCTATGTAGCTACCGGCCGGGTGGAATCTTTCGTCGCGCCCGGCACCAACGACTGGGATGTGGCGGCCGGGGTATTATTAGTCCGGGAAGCCGGCGGCAAGGTGACGGATTTTAAGGGCCGTGATTGGCGTTTAGGCGAACCTAATATCGCGGCCTCTAACGGCAAGGTGCACACGCAGATATTAAAGGCGGTGAACGGGAAATAAAAAATTTAAAATGTAAATCTCAAAATGTAAAATGACAATGCAAAATGTAAAATTATAATAATTAGACATTTTTAATTTTAAACTGTCATTTTACACTTTAAGATTTAAACTTTACATTATTGTCATGAAAAGAATAGTGTTATTGTTTATAGCATTGTTATTTTTAACCGCCTGTGTAAATAATCAGGCTACTAATGATATGCCAAAAAAAATTCGTGAGCCGGCGGTGGCCGGGCAGTTTTACCCTTTTGAAAAAGGCGCTATTTCCGATAAAATTCAAAGATTTTTAAAGCAGACGCCGGAGCAAAAAATTTTCGGACAGATTAAAGCCATAATCGTGCCGCACGCCGGTTACGACTATAGCGGAGCAGTGGCGGCTTACGGCTATAAGCAACTGGCCGGCAAAAAAATTGGGACAGCAGTAATTATCAGTAATTCACACCAGGCCTATTTTGATGGCGCGGCCGTTGATGATAGCGACGCTTGGCAAACGCCTTTAGGCCAGGTGGCGGTTGATAAGGAATTGGCAGGGCAGTTGGTAAATTCTGATACGTCCATAAAATTCGACGGCGCGCCGCACCAAACCGACCATAACCTGGAAGTCCAGCTGCCGTTTTTGCAGACAGTTCTGGAGCCGGGCTTTAAAATTGTAGCCATTGAATTCGGCAATAAAGATGATGGAACATATAAAAAGTTGGCGCAGGCGCTTTATGACAATCTGGGCGAGAATGATTTGGTGGTAATTTCTACAGATATGTCGCATTACCCTAAGTATGAGGACGCTAACAAGATTGATCAAGGCGCTTTGGAAAAAATAAAGACTGGAGACATAGCAGAACTGGAAAATTATGTGGCAACCGTTGAGAGCGCTAATTACGCTAACGAACAAACCGTGCTTTGCGGCGTTGACGCGGTGAAAACCGTAATGGAACTGGCTAATTTGGCCGGCTGGGATGAAGTTGAGATTTTAAAATATGCCAATAGCGGCGATGCGCCGGGGATCGGCGATAAAAGCCAGGTAGTGGGGTATGGAGCGATCGCGTTTGGAAGTAAGAAGTTAGAAGTTAGAAATGAGAAGGAAAATGCCAATGCGATCTCAGCTAAATCCGGGGTAAACGGGGAATTAAATAATGAACAACAGAAGATGTTATTAAAGATTGCCAAAGAGACGGTGGAAAGTTATGTGAAAACCGGGAAAATACCGGGATTTAATGTGGTTGATCAAGGATTAAATAAAAAACAAGGCGCCTTCGTGACTTTAAATAAAAATGGTCAACTGCGCGGCTGTATCGGCCAGATTGTGCCGTCAGATTTGCCACTTTGGCAGGTGGTGCGCGAAATGGCCGTGGCCGCATGTAGCGAAGACGACCGGTTTAATCCGGTTAGCGCCGAGGAGTTGGACGGACTGGAATATGAAGTCAGCGTCCTATCAACGCCTGAGCCGATTGATGATTGGCGAAAGATTGAATTGGGCAAGCATGGCGTTATCCTCGGGCAAGGCGGAAATCGGGGAGTGTTTCTGCCTCAAGTCGCGACCGAAACCGGCTGGAGCCTGGAAGAATTTTTAGCCCAGCTTTGCTGGCAGAAGGCCGGGCTCGCGCCCAGTTGCTATAAAGATAAGGATACGGAGATTCAGGTGTTTATGGCGCAGGTGTTTAAGTGAAATAAAAAAAGACTCTGCTATGAAATGCGTAGAGTCTGGTAATTCGTTTTACTAATCTCCTATTTTCTTTGGAACGGCTTAGGTCCGAGCAAGAAAGGCGCGAACCACCGGTGCGCGGCTTTCAGGCTCTCAAATTTTTTTTCAACGAGGAATTTAAGCCAGGCGTCGTAACCTCCGCATTCGTCAGCGGTTTGCATGTCAGGAGCAAACATAAATCCGAGGCCAAAACGTTGGGTGACTAAGTGACGGCCGAAAAATTCGTTGTCCACGAATCCCCAGAGAGTTTCTGAAGCAAAGGCGATTAATCCGAGTGCTCGGATTGCATCTCCAAGACCTAGCCGCAGACGATGATCGTTCATTTTTTTGCTGCAATCGAAGTAGTTCGCAATGGGCAGGCCTGGTACCATCTGCTTGAACGCCAGATGCAGTAGTAGATTTGAAAGATCTGGTTTGGAGGGATAGTCCGAAGAGGTGACAGCCATATTGCACTTTGGGTTTGAACATGTCAGTGCAATTTCGGTTTCAGGCTTGCATCGCCGTAGTAATTTAACTGAACGAACGGGTTTGAGAATTAAATTCCCACCGCATTTATCCAGCCCGTATGGCCCTCCAATCTCATCATTCGCGCTAGAACAACTTACCGAGCAAACGTGGATTAGGCCAGTTAATTTTACCGTATCGGTAAACGCTCTCTCCATGCACTCTCGTCCGGGACAAGAGTATATTCCAGCTTTAACCGTTGTTTCCGGCTGGAATAAGAGGATGTTATCATTGCCCACCTTATGGGGCAGATCCGTGAACTGTATATGATTCATTATGTCTCCTTCGACCCACGCGACCGCTATAAGCACGCATCCGGGTCTTTGGTTGTTTTGTTAAACCTTGCGCCGTCATGCAACCACCCTGAAAGGGCTCGCATCTAACGGTATAGTCAAGGTTTTTCTATATTAACCTTACCGCCAACAACTAGGTTTTGTCAATAAAATATAATCTATTTGTTGTCATTCTCTGGTTTCCTGCCTACCGGTAGGCAGGAAACCAGAGAATCCAGAAATATAACTCGGGTCACAATTATGGATTCCCGCCTACGCGGGAATGACAATATCAAAAAAGACGAGGCTTTAAGGCCTCGTCTTTTTATGGAATCTAAATTTATTTCAATCTCTTCACAACCTCCTCTTCTTTCACAATCTCACTCTTACTCTCATTTCTCTTTTTTAACTCCACCCCGCCGGCACGCAAAGACTTTTCGCTGACCACTAAGCGGAGAGGCAGGCCGATTAAATCCGCGTCCGCGAATTTTTCCCCCGGACGAATGTCGCGGTCGTCGTATAGTACTTCAATGTTGTTTTTTATTAAATCATTATAAATTTTTTCCGCTGTCGCATCTTGGTTTAATGATAGAAGATGAACCTTAAATGGCGCGATCGTCTCCGGCCAGATGATGCCCTTTTCGTCGTGCATCTTTTCCACGATCACGCCCATCAGGCGGGAGATGCCGATGCCGTAGCAGCCCATGACTGGATATTTTTTAGTTCCGTCCTTATCTTTAAATCCTAGGTTAAAATCTTTACCGTATTTTTGACCCAAGTCAAAAACATTACCTACCTCGGAAGCCTTGGCGCGGTGTAATTTACCTTTTTTACATTTAGGACAGGCGTCGTTTTCTTTCTGTTCGGCGATTTCCTGATTAACGCAAAAAACGCACTTGTCGCAGTATAAAATATCGTCTTCGCCAGCGTCCGTAAGCACCATGAATTCATAAGATATTTTTTTACTGAAACTTCCGCCCGAAGCCTCGGTCACTTTTGCGGTCAAGCCGAGACGCTCAAAAATTTTTAAGTAGGCCTGTTTGGCAATTTCGTAAAATCTGTCAAAATCCGCCTGGTCGGCGTGAAAACTATACATATCTTTCATGAAAAATTCCCGTCCGCGCAAAAGTCCTGATTTAGCCCTTAATTCGTCGCGGAATTTCCAATGAATTTGGTAGACCGAGAGCGGCAGGTCTTTTTCGTTTCGCACCCGGCGCATAACCAGAGGCGTAACTACTTCTTCTTCGCTTTGACCCAGGGCGTATTCTTTTTCGGTTCGGCTCTTGATTTTAAACAGCACCTCAATACTATTCCAGCCCCCGGTAGTTTCCCAGTTCTCTTTAGGATGCAACATGGGCATGAGAATTTCCTGTCCGCCGATATTGTCCATTTCCTCTCTGACCACCTGCTCAATTTTTCTCAAGGTTAAGAGGCCTAAGGGCAGGTAATTATAGACGCCAGCCATGAGTTTCTCTATAAAGCCGGCTCTGGTTAATAGCCGGGCATTGATGGTCTCCTCGTCTTTAGGAGCGAAGCGTTCGGTTTTGGTAAAAAGTTGAGATTGTTTCATATAACTTAATATTAGAGGAATATCACTAAAGTGTCAAAAGAAATTGGCATTTTTTGTCCGAGCAGGCGTGGCTTAAAGTTACGGCTATTTAAAGTTGATTTCATATTTAATTTATGGTAGAATTTGAGTAATATTAAGCTATCTAACAGACAATTTTATGAAAAAAACATTAATCGGCGTTATTATCATCGTTATTGTTTTTTTAGCCGGCGATATATTATGGCAGAAGTATTTTAAGCCGGCGCCAAAGCAAGTATCTAATTTCACGGAATGCGCCGCCCTAGGCAACCCGGTGATGGAAAGCTATCCGCGCCAGTGCCGGGCGAACGGGCAAACCTTTGTTGAAGAAATTAATAACAACGAAGAATCAACCAGCCAAGCGATTCAAAAATTATTTGCGATCAAATATCCTAAATATGCACAAACCGTTACGGTTAAGGTTGAAAAAGAAATTGCCGATTTTGCCAGCGGTTCGGTTAGATTTGCTGAAGCAACGGCCGGCGGGTTGTGGTTTGCCGCCAAAACGGAACAAGGATGGGAATTAGCTTTTGACGGCAATGGCATTATTCCTTGCGCAGCTACCGACAAATACGGCATGCCAAGAGAGATGGTGCCACTGTGCGTTGATAGCGAGAATAATAACAATTTGCTTCAAAGATAAAAGTTATGTCCGAAGAAATAGTTTTAAAAATCAGCAACCTGTCAAAGCAATACAAGGATGTAAAAGCCGTTAATAATATTTCATTTTCGGTCAAAGCCGGAGAAATCGTCGGCCTCTTAGGGCCTAACGGCGCGGGCAAAACCACGACCATTAATATGGTTTTGGGAATCCTGGAGCCCAGCGCCGGATTAATTGAAATTCTGTGCAATAATATTAAAACTAAACATTGCGAGGCGAGCCGGCGGACCAATTTCGCCGCGGTCTACGCGCATCTGCCCGGCAACTTAACAGTCAGGCAAAATCTCTATGTCTTCGGCCTGCTCTACGGCGTTAAAGATTTGAAAAAGAGAATCAATGTTCTATTACATGATTTTGAGCTGGAAAAATTTGCCAAAACCAAGGTCGGACTTTTATCTTCCGGCGAAACCAGCCGCCTTAATTTAGCCAAAGCCGTGATTAATCAGCCCTATTTATTGCTATTGGACGAACCAACCGCTTCATTAGATCCGAGTATTGCCCAGCTGGTCAGGCAGAAAATAAAAAATTACGCTCGGGAGACCGGTTCAGCCGTACTTTGGACTTCGCATAATATGGCGGAGATTACGGATGTCTGTCATCGGGTGCTATTTATGTCGCATGGTAAAATTTTATTATCGGGCGATCCTAAAACCTTGCCGGCCGAGCACGGTAAAAAGGATTTGGAAGAATTGTTCATCGCCGTGGCGCGGGAGCCGTTAACCTTTAACAAATAATCATTTTTATAAAGCGATAGATTAAGATTGAATATATTACCTATCGAAAAAGCAGAATTTTCAATTTTCAAGTACCAATTTTCAATGAATTTTCAATGTCATAATTTTCAATTAATAAATAGCATTTCTGTTTGAGAATTTAGTCATTGATTCATTGGTCATTGTTTGAAAATTGAAAATTGAGAATTGAAAATTAGAATTAGTTTTAACATTAATGATCGGTTAAATTTTAGACGTTATCTTGGTACAAAAAATTATTAAATAACCTTATATATGAGCTTAACCAGAATTTACGCCATTTTTATCCGCCAGATATTTTTATTAAAGGGCAACCCGGTGCGCTTGATCGCGGTTTTTTTATGGATGTTTCTAGATATCATCCTTTGGGGCTTTATCAGCAAGTACTTAAGCACTTTCGGCGCCGCGACTTTCAGCTTCGTTAATGTGGTTTTGGGCGCGATTATTTTATGGGATTTTTTAGGCCGGATCATGCAGGGTGTGATGACCGCATTTTTAGAAGATATCTGGACCCAGAATTTTATTAATTTTTTTACCTCGCCCCTAGAGGTTAAAGAGTATGTCGCCGGCCTGGTGGCAACCAGCCTGGCTACCGGCTTGGTCGGCTTCTTAGCCATGGTTCTCTTGGCCGGTCTGGCCTTTGGTTATAATGTTTTTACAATCGGCTTGCTGATCATACTCTTTTTGATGATACTTTTTATTTTTGCCGTAGCCATGGGAATATTTATGACGGCCATAATTTTACGCTTCGGCCCGTCGGCCGAATGGCTGGGCTGGCCTATTCCTTTCGCCATGTCGGTTTTCGTCGGCGTGTTTTATCCGGTGGATACCTTGCCGGCGCCGCTTCAAGTCGTCTCTAAAATTCTCCCGGCCACTTATGTTTTTGACAGTCTGCGCGCTTTAAGCGGCGGCGTCCACGACCCCGGTCTCTTAGCCAATCTAATTATTGGCGCCGTCCTGGCTATGCTTTATCTGGCGGCGATGTATATTTTTCTAATCATGATTTATCGGCGAAATTTAAAAAACGGCCAGCTTTCAAGGTTCAGCGCCGAGTAATTCGAGCCTTAATGATATTTAGTTATATTAATAATTAAATATGGATTGTGCTGGTTAGCCGTTAAGTCTTGGTAAAATTTATTTATTTTTTCGCTGCGGATCAAATTCATTATGTGCCAGCCGGTCAATCCGTTCGGCTGAGCTCACGACGAAGCCTCGCTTCAAAAATAAATAAATTTTACCAAGACTACTATAATTAATTAGCATAATTAAATATAATTATGAACAACGCTTACGATTGGTATCAAAGCCTGATTAAGCCTTCCTGGGCGCCGCCCAGCTGGCTTTTCGGTCCGGTTTGGACAATCCTGTATATTTTAATCTTCGTGAGTTACGGCACCGTGTTCTATAAGGCGTTTACCGGAAAATTGCCCTGGATTGTCGCTCTGCCATTCGCCTTAAACCTGATTTTTAATTTTATTTTTACACCTTTGCAATTCGGGCTTAGAAGCAATATTTTGGCGGCGATTGATATAGTGCTGGTGCTGGCAACGCTTATTTGGGCTTTGGCGGCGGTTTGGCCGCACGCTCGTCGGGTAGTTTACGCCAATATTCCATATTTTTTATGGGTGGCGTTCGCCACTATTCTGCAATTAACCATTACTAATTTGAATAAATAGCAAGTACGGGTTAAAAAAGTGCGCAATAATTATATAAATAATTCAGAACGCCTGAAAATGAAAGATTATTTTTGACTTGTTAAAAAAAATCTGATAGTCTATATAAATAATAATTAACTTACTCAAACACGAATCCCGCCAGATATTCTTATCCGCGGGGTTAGACAAAAATATGACGAATACAAGATCTAACGGGAAAAATAAAATAATTATCCTAAGCTTGCTGTTAGCCCTGCTGGTTAGCGGCTGTTCTATTCCGCTGGTTAAGCTTGATGATAATGCCAAGAAGATTCTTAGCCCGGAAGAGGCTAAGGCGGTATCGGAAAAATTTATTAACGATAATTTATTGTCAACCGGCGTTACGGCTACGATTAAGAGCGCTACTTTAGAGGGCGATGTTTATAACATCAATTTAGAGGTTAACGGCCAGGAATACACTTCGTATATGACCAAAGACGGCGAGAAATTTTTTCAAAGCGGCATTGATATGGTGAAGTTCGCCCAAGAGACCGCTGACGCCAAAGCCGCGGCCGATAATGAAGCCTCCGCCGACACGCAAAATCAAAATACCACGGTGCCTAAAACCGATAAGCCGAAAGTTGAATTATTCGTTATGACTTATTGTCCTTATGGGCTTCAAGCGGAAAAGGGGATTATCCCCGCTTACGAAGCGCTAGGCAATAAGATTGACGCTAAAATCAGATTCGTCCATTATTTTATGCACGGGGACAAAGAAGAGCAGGAAACCTATAATCAAGTTTGTATCAGAGAAGAGCAGGCGGATAAGTATAACGGTTATTTGAAATGCTTTATTATTGAAGGCGATAGCGCCAAATGCGTTACTCAAGCCGGGGTTAACCAGGCGAAATTGACCAGCTGCGTGGCCGCTAAAGCCAAGGGTTATTATAAAACCGATTCCGATCTTAGCAACGGTTACGGAGTTTCCGGCAGTCCGACCTTAGTGATTAACGGGGTACAGTCTAACGCCGGCCGGGACGCGGCCAGCTATTTAGTCGGCATCTGCGCGGCTTTCAATACGCCGCCGTCTGAATGCGCTAAACAGCTATCCAGCGCTTCCCCATCCGCCGGTTTTGGCGCCGGCTCGGACAACTCCGGCTCGGCGGCGGCCGATTGCGGACAGTAAAAATAAAAATTAGAACCAATAATATAAATAAAAACGGTTTGGCATTATTGCCAGCCGTTTTTATTTCAGAGGGGCCGGAAACCGCGATAACTTGCAATTTTTTAGGTATAATGTATAATAATAAAACAAATTCACCCCGTTAAATACGCTTTGCGTCCCAATCTTGATTGGGATTTAACGGGGTAAAAAAAACACCTATAATTCAACCTTTAGCATAAGGTGGCTAAAGGACTTCTTTTTTCGCCTGTCGGCGGCAAGAGGTTAGACGCGTTTTTTTATTATGAAGCCAGAACAAGAGAGCGGTTATTTTAATCAAGAATATACTGATTCTCGTCACAAAGTAGTGGAAGAATACCGTGAGCTAGCTAAGCAAAAACTTCCTATTCCTGAACAAGATTGGAGTGTTATTTGGGCATTGAGCGGACCGGAGACGACATTGGAAGAAAATGCCCCGCCCCGCCCGAAAGAAAGTCATAAAGCCGTCCATTATAACATGACCAAGAGGAGATTTGAAACTGCCTTGCAGGTGGCCCGCTCCGTTACCGCCCGCCGTTGCGGAAAGAAAATAGCCGAGGTGACTCCTGAAGACATAGAAAAACAAGGCCCAGTGGTTTACTGGAACGGATCAGCCGCCCAAAACGACTATTTTAAGGAATTCATAAAAAACGGGGAACTTATGAAAAACTATGGATTTCCCGGAAGCAAAATCCAGATAACCGAATCCCGGGATATTGAACATACCGATCACCAGTTTGAAGATTTCCCGAAAAGTTTAATTTCTAAAGATAATAAAGTTGTGATAGTTTCTGATTTTGAGCATTGGCCCCGGATTAAGCGGTATTTAATAAAACATCAGGACAAATTTACTGCGGCAACGAGCGTGTTCTATCCCGCGCAACCAAGCGAGTTGCCTGTAAAGATAGCGTTGCAAGAGATTAGAAAAATACATCCTTATACTAAACAAGGAATTTTACCGAAGGATGAGGTGCTTGAAGACGACAAATAATAATTAACAATTAATTCTATGGCAGAAGAAACAAAAAACAATAGCAAGTATAAACCGGTTGCGCCGGGCGACATAAAATTCGACGAAGCCAGCGGCGAGCAGTTTCAAAAGTTATTAGATAAAGAGAATGTAAAAATTCCCGTAGCCGGCGACATTGTCAAAGGCACGGTCTTATCCGCCTCAAAAGCCGAGGTAAAGCTGGATATTGACGGCATAACTACCGGAGTGGTCCGCGGCCGAGAGCTTTATTTCGAGGCTGATGAATACGCCCACTTAAAGCCGGGCGACGAAGTTGAGGCTACCATCATTGAGGAAGAAAACGAAAACGGCGAACTTGAATTATCATTCAGAAGCGCCGGCCAGCAAAAGGCCTGGAGCACTTTGATCGACGCTTTTGATAACCGGGGAATTTTAAAAGTCAGAGTGAACGACGCCAACAAGGGCGGGCTCTTAGTCAGCTATGCTCAAATTCAGGGATTTTTACCGGTTTCGCAATTGGCGCCGGAAAATTACCCCCGCGTCAACGGTGGCGATAAAGGCAAGATTCTGGACAAGCTAAAATCTTTTGTCGGCACCGATTTTGAAGTCAAAGTTATGACTTTAGATGAAAAAGACGAAAAACTGGTGGTCAGCGAAAAAGAAGCCTGGCAAGAAAAGCAAAAAGATATCATCTCTAAATATAAAGTCGGCAGCCTGGTTGAAGGCACCGTAGCCGCTTTAACCGATTTCGGCGTTTTCTTAAGTTTTGGCGAAAATTTGGAAGGCTTAATTCATATCAGTGAATTGGCTTGGCAAAGAATAGACGATCCTTCGGACCTATTTAAGGTCGGCGATAAGATTAAGGCGGAAATTATTTCCATTGAAGGATCAAAGATATTTTTATCCGCCAAAAAATTACTGCAGGATCCTTGGCATAATGTGGAGAAAAAATATAAGGTCGGGCAGACCGTCGCCGGCACGATACTTAAGGTTAATCCTTTCGGTTTGTTCGTCGAGCTGGACAAAGATATCCACGGCTTATCGCATATCAGCCAATTAGGGCTTAAGCCCGGACAGAAAATTAATGAGGTTTATAAGGCCGGCGATAAAAAGGAATTCAGCGTGGTTTCTATTGAACCCAGAGACCATCGTTTAGGTTTGGCGGTTTCCCTGCCCACGAAAGATCAGGCAACCGGCCAAGCAAAAGCAGAAAAAACCATGGCTAAGGAAAAAGTCGAGGCAAAAGTAGATGGCGCTTCAACAGGTTCAGTCCAGGCCGAAAAAGATAAAAAGGCTAAAAAGCCCGGGCCGGAAAAAACCTCGGTCGAAAAGAAGCCCAAGGCTAAAAAGGTTAATAAGGAAAAAACCGAACCGGCCGCGGAAAAAAAGGCCAAGACTGAAAAGAAGAAATCCGCCTAAGACGCCTGCTCGTCCGGTCTTGGATCGGAAAAATAAACAATAAAATTCAATAAAACATCCTGGGTTATTCCAGGGTGTTTTTTGGATTTGACAAAAATTAAAATGAATGGTAAAAAATAATTACTTTTGTCCTTTAAAATAACTCCGCCAAAGGCGGACGCAAAACCCGGGCGTTGCCGGGTAAATTTTCCGAAAGAAAAGCACGAAAGAAATAAAAGTATGAAAAGTGTTAGCAAAGAGATCTATTTAAGCCTGGCTCTATTCGTCTTCAGCGCTTGCGCTGATGAGCAGTTCCCGTTCAATTACACCATCGATAACGGCGCAATCACCATCGTTAAGTACATCGGTTCCGGCGGCGACGTGGCCATTCCTAACGCGATGAGCGGCCTGCCGGTCGTCAGTATCGGAGATCAGGCGTTTGAGGGGTGTTATAGTCTGACCAGCGTCACCATTCCCTTAAGCGTCACCAACATCGGCTACTCGACGTTCGATTCCTGTTCCGGCCTGACCAGCGTCACCATTCCGGGTAGCGTTACCCGGATCGGCAACGGCGCTTTCCACCTCTGCACCGGCCTGACCAGCGTCACCATCAACAACGGCGTCGGCCGTGTCGGCGACGGGGCGTTTGACAGCTGTACCAGCCTGGAGAGCATCACTATCCCGGAGAGCGTTGACCGGATCGGCGACTGGGCGTTTTACGGCTGTGGCAGTCTAAGCGCGATAAATGTGGCCGCTTCTAATGCCTTCTACTCCAGTCTGGACGGCGTGTTGTTTGATAAAAATCGGACCGCGCTCATTCATTACCCCTGGGGCAAGGCCGAAGGCAACTACACGATTCCGGAGAGCGTTATAAGCATCGGCAATTACGCGTTTAACTCCTGCCCCAGCCTGACCGGTGTTACTATCCCGGACAGCGTTTTAAGCATCGGGGCACAGGCATTCAGCACTTGTCCTAATTTGACCAACGTCATCATCGGCAAAGGAGTTGTGAGCATCGGGGACCGTATGTTTAGCACTTGCCCCAGCCTAAAGAGTGTCATCATCGGCCATAGCGTCACTAATATTGGTGATTATGCGTTCTATTCTTGTTTAAAATTGGCCACTGTCGTTATGCCGGCGAACCTCTTACATATTGGGTATCTGGCATTCTATAAATGTCCAAGTTTAACAAACCTCACCATCCCTGAGGGTGTCGTCAGAATTGGTGATAAGGCCTTTGCCCTAAGCGGCCTTCAGGGTATTACTATTCCAGCCAGTGTCGTTAGCTTTGGTGACGCCTTTTCATATTGCGATAAACTGACCAATCTCGTCATTCTCGCGCCTATTGCTTTTATCGGTGATGGCGCATTCTATATGTGCGAGAGCTTAGTTAGTATAATTATTCCGAAGAGCGTTACCCACATCGGCCACGAAGCGTTTTTTTTCTGCTCCAAACTGAAAAGAATTTACTTCCTAGGCAATGCCCCGAGCGTAGATTCGTCCACCTTTGCTTTCGTTAGCGGTGCGACCGTTTATTATCGAGCCGGAACCACGGGTTGGAAGTCAACCTTCGCCGGTTTTCCGACCGCGTTATGGTGGCCGCCGGCGCCGGAGCGGCCCAGCATCGCCGGCGTCGGCGTGCGAACGAATCAGTTCGGGTTTTTTATCGCCGGAACCAGCGGCCAGGTCGTGGTGGTGGAGGCCGCGACGAACGCGGCCAATCCGGTTTGGCTGGCGGTAAAAACCAATACCCTGGCCGGAGGCTCGGCCTATTTCAGCGATAGCCAGTGGACGAATTATCCCGTTCGTTTCTACCGGCTCCGATCGCCGTACTAGGCGTTTCCGGAATAAGGAAGCAATACCCCGAAATAATCGGGGAAAATCGTACTAACCGGTTATGCCATGCATGACCGGTTTTTTTAAATGTTGCCAATAATTGATTAATATTATATAATTTTAACATAATTTACCCCGTTAAATACGCTCTGCGTCCCAAGCTTGATCGGGATTTAACGGGTGAACCATAATTTAAACCAATGAAAAATTTAATTAAAAATTTTTTGATATTTTTTACGACTTTTTTGCTGATCGCCGCGGTTTTTAGCATTATCAGCGGCGGTGGCGGCAAGACCGAGGTAGTGGGCATTGATACTTTAGTGGCGCAAATTAATAACCAGGAAGTTGAAAAAATAGTAATCGCCGGCAGTGAAATGCAGGTGACTTTAAAATCGGATCTGCCTACCGGCGGGCAGGCCGAACAGGCGGGGAAGAGCGAGGTGGTAAAAAAAGAAGCCGGCGAGACCTTTTCGCAAATCGTTAAAAATTTTAATCTTGATCAGGCTAAAGTGGCGGCCATAAAGATTGAAGTTAAAGACGATGAGGGCCTGAATTATTGGCTGGGCGCGATTTTGCCGTTTTTAATTCCCTTTTTATTGATTGGCGTTTTTATTTATTTCATGCTCCGTTCGGTCCAGGGCGCGAATTCAAAAGCCATGATGTTCGGCCAGTCCCAGGCCAAAGAAATCGGCCGGGAATTTAAGGACAAGGTGACCTTTAAAGAAGTGGCCGGAGTTAAAGAAGCTAAGGAAGAATTAAAAGAGGTGGTTGAATTTTTAAAAAGCCCGCAGAAATTTTCCGAGCTGGGCGCGCGTACGCCGCGCGGAGTCTTGCTCTTAGGCAGTCCGGGAACGGGCAAAACGCTCTTAGCCCGGGCGGTAGCCGGCGAAGCCAATGTGCCTTTTTTCAGCTTGTCCGGCTCGGAATTCGTTGAGATGTTCGTCGGCGTGGGCGCCTCCCGCGTCCGGGATTTATTTAGAAAAGCCAAAAAGAGCGCTCCTTGCATAATTTTTATAGACGAAATTGACGCGGTCGGACGCAAGCGCGGCTCCGGACTCGGCGGCTCGCACGACGAGCGCGAACAGACTCTAAACCAAATATTAGTGGAGATGGACGGCTTTGATCCCAACACTAATGTGATAGTCATCGCCGCCACCAATCGGCCGGACGTTTTAGATCCGGCGCTACTTAGGCCCGGGCGTTTTGACCGCCGTGTTATTTTAGATGAGCCTGATTTAGCCGATCGCGAAGCAATTTTAAAGGTGCATGTCAAAAAGAAGCCATTAAGCAAAGAAGTCAGCTTAAAGAGAGTAGCCGAAAGAACGCCGGGATTTACCGGCGCGGATTTAGCCAATCTTTTAAATGAAGCCGCGATCGTAGCCGCCATGAAGAATAAAAAAATAATCAGCCTGGAAGATATTTTCAAATCCATTGAAAAAGTTATGATGGGGCCGGAGAGAAAATCAAGAATTTTATCCGACAAAGAAAAAAAGATCACCGCCTATCACGAAGCCGGCCACGCCATCGTGGCTCATTTTTCTCCGCTGACCGACCCGGTGCAAAAAATTTCCATTATTGCCCGCGGCCAGGCCGGCGGCTATACTTTAAAACTGCCGCTGGAAGACAAGCACATGTATTCCCGAACTGAATATGTGGAGGAAATCGCGGTTCTCTTGGCCGGTTATGTTACGGAAAAAGAAGTTTTCGGCGAAGTAACCACCGGCGCCACTTCCGACTTAAGGCGCGCGACCGGCTTGGCCAGAAAATTAATTACCGATTACGGCATGAGCGACGCTTTAGGCCCCAGGACTTACGGGGATAAAGAAGAAATGATTTTCTTGGGCAGAGAAATCCACGAGCAGAGGGATTATAGCGAAAAGGTTGCCGAGCAGATTGACAAAGAAATTTCTAATTTTATCGATCTGGCGGTTTTAAAAGCCAAAGGCATTATTAAGGCTAAGCATGATTTTTTGGAAAAGACCGTAGCGGCTCTTATGGAAAAAGAAACTTTGGAAAAAGAGGAATTTGAGAAAATTGTCGGCCCAAAAGAAGGCGGCGAAGAAATTACAACAAAATAAATTTTTGTGGTATAATATATCTGGATTATGTGAGTTAATGATTTTAGCCAAGACTTTACGATTATATCCGCTAATAATTTAACCTTCGCTAATATAATTAAAGCGATTTAGGAGGAACCCCTATGCCATTTTATCGGAATATTCTAAAACAAGCCTGGAGATTAACTTGGCGCAACAAATATCTTTGGTGGCTGGGAATTTTCGCCGCCCTCTTAGGCAATAGCGGGGAATTGGATATTTTATTGAATAATACCGGCAATAATCCCGGCCAGGCCTTATTTTCTTCTTGGCAAAGCATTTTTTCAACCGGGGTGCTAAGCGCGAAGACTTTCGCCAATATAGGAAATTTACTGAGAGATAATACTCTAAATCTAATTATTGTCTTTATCATCGCTTTAATTGCTTTGGCGTTTTTAATATTCTTGGTTTGGCTGGTGGTGGTTTCGCAAGCGGCTATAGTCAACAATTCGGCCGCACTCTTAAGCCAGAAAAAAAACTCTTTAAGAAACGGCTGGGAGGCCGGCATGTTGAATTTTTGGCCGGTTTTATTGATAAATATTTTAATTAAAGCCGTAGTCTATTTGATATTATTAGCCGTCAGCTTGCCGGCGGTTTTTTTGCCGGCCAGTTCGGGAGTTAAGATTTTTTATGTTGCGGCTTTAATTATCGCCGTGCCGTTAGCGGTAATTTTGTCTTTTATCTCTAAGTATGCCGTGGCCTATGTAGTGGTTAATAAGCATAAGGTCGGTTCGGCTTTAAAGCAGAGCTGGCGGTTATTTATAAGCAATTGGCTTATTAGCGTTGAAATGTCCATAATTCTTTTTTTCATTAATCTCTTAGCCGGTCTGGCCATCGTTTTAACCATCTTAACTCTGGCCGTGCCGTTTATGTTTTTGGGCTTAATCTTCTATTACTCATTTTCCGCGGCCGGCTCTTGGCTGATCGCGGTTTTGGCTTTTGCCGGCTTTTTATTCATCGTCATCGCCGGCGGCGCGGCTTTGTCGGTTTTTCAGATCACCGCCTGGACATCGCTGTTTCTTGAATTGAATAAAAGCAGGGGGGCGAGCAAGCTGGTTAGAATGGTGAATAATATGATTAAGTAGAAAGTTTATAAAGTTTGTAAAGTTATAAAGTCAATAAACAAATAACTTTATAAACTTTCAACTTTATAACTGTATTATATGACGCCTAAGAAAGCTTTAATTATCGTATTGATTCTATTTTTCATAGTAGTGGCGGCGTTTGTTTTATTATATATAAATAAAATGGCGGCCGACCGGCCAGTCGGTAATAGCGACAATACTCCAGCCAGTACGGCAAGTCAGGGAGAATTATCTCCGGTTGAACAGAAAATAAAAATAATTGAAGATAATACCCGCCAGCAGGTTGAGCAAATAGTTGAACAGGGCAAGACGGCCACCGGCGGCATTACTGTAGATGCCGGAAATAAAATAATTGAAGTGGAAACTCGAGAACTTATGGAAAAATTACAACTTAAAACCCCAGAGCAATTAAAGGCAGACCAACAAAGAAAAGCTGAACTGGAGAAAATATTACAGCAAGAAACCTTGCAGGTAAAATAACAGCAATAAAATAAATAGTAAATTATTTTTATCCAACTAAAAATTTAAAAGTATGACCAAGAGAAATTTACAAATTTTTAGCTATTTATTAATAACAGTTTTTTTAACTTTAGGTTTATTAATCTCTTTTCAATCACTTTTAGCCGCCTGGACAGCGCCTTTAGCGAGTCCGCCGACTTGTGCGACCGGTAATCCGGGTTGCGATGCGCCGATTAATATGGGTTCATTGCCGCAGATTAAATATGGATCTTTAAAGGTTAATATGGATGATATTCTGGCTACCGGTTTGGCGGTTTATGGCAAGGTCGGCATCGGGACAATCACACCGGGCGCGGCGCTGGAAGTCGTCGGAGATATTATTTCTAAGGGAACATCTTGGACCGCCAGATCAACTCCCGTAACTAATGTTTGGACTTCTGTGGCTTATGGCAATGGTATATTCGTGGCCGTGTCTGATTATGCTGCTTTTGGTCAAGTTATGACTTCTTCCGACGGCATCAACTGGACCGCCAGAACAGCCGCCGATAATAGTAGTTGGGTTTCCGTGGCCTACGGCAACGGGCTATTCGTGGCCGTGGCTGATGCCGTGTCAGCAGGAGGTTCTTACCGCGTCATGACTTCTCCTGATGGCATCACCTGGACTGGTGCAATAATCCCTGAAGCTAATGCCTGGCATTCCGTAACCTACGGTAATGGTATATATGTAGCCGTGGCTGGTGATGGCGGCCGTCGCGTTATGACTTCTCCTGATGGCGCTATTTGGACCCCTGTAACAGCTTCTATAGCCACTAATTGGACTTCTGTGACCTACGGTAATGGCATATTCGTGGCTGTGGGTACTGATAATGGTTTAAATCTAGTCATGACTTCTCCCGACGGCGCAATTTGGACTCCCAGAACGGCCATAGAGGCTAATCAATGGAAATCCGTGACCTATGGTAATGGCTTGTTTGTAGCTGTGTCTACTAATGGTACTAATCGAGTCATGACTTCTCCTAACGGCATCAGCTGGACCGCCAGAACAGCCGCTCAAGCTAATCAATGGAAATCCGTAACTTACGGCAATGGTTTATTCGTGGCCGTGGCGTCTGATGGCGCTAATCGTGTTATGACTTCTCCTGACGGCGCCAACTGGACCGCTAGAACAGCCGCCGAAGCTAATAGCTGGCAATCCGTAACTTACGGCAATGGTTTATTCGTGGCCGTGCCCGGTAATAGTATTAACCGAGTTATGACTTCTGGTAAACAAGAATTAAATGTCGCATCACTTCCTAATGGAGGTGGCAGCCAATGGCATAATTTTGGTAGTAGCATATATTACAATACCGGCAATGTCGGGATTGGAACGAATAATCCTTTTTCACCCTCTTCTATAACCAGATATTTAAATATTTCGTCAAGCGGAGGAAGTGCTGGTGTTAATTTATCGGCTGGATCTGAGGATTATGAGGTGGCTAACGTTGCTGGCAGCCTTTGGTTTATTGATGATAACTCCGGAAAAATAGTTTTACAAAATACAACCGGTAATGTCGGCATCGGGACGACGAGTCCGGGCTATAAATTAGCCGTTGCCGGTGATATTAATTTTACTGGTAATTTACGTAAAAATGGTATTTTGTTTGGTAATAGCCAATGGACAACTTCCGAAAGTGATATTTATTATAATTCGGGAAAGGTCGGCATCGGCACATCAACTCCAAAGAATACTCTTCACGTTGACGGTAGAATGACTCTCGCTGACGCTAAGAGTGGTAATTTTATTTTATACGCTAATTCCTATTGGGATAGTTTATTAAATACAAATAAAGTTTTGAATGACGGTTATACCGGTCGCATAGGTTTTAGTAAATCAACAGGCAATTGGTATTTTCAAAATTCACAAAATTTCGGTTTGCACGATTCTCAAATCGATCCTGCTTTTGAATACAAGTTTGCCATAGCCCGCAACGGCAGTATTGGCATTGGTACTACGGAACCAAGGACGGCGATTGAAATCGTTTCAGGAGGGGATATTTTGGCCGTAGGCGAGTTCGGCCAAGGCTGGACAGAAGTTAATCTAAGCGCGGGCACAAGGCTTTTTTGGTATCCCAGGAAAGCCGCGTTTAGAGCAGGCTATGTTAACGGAGCACAATGGAATAATGATAATATCGGTAACTATTCCGTTGCTTTCGGGCAAAACAACAATGCCAGCGGAGATAACAGTTTTGCAGCGGGGCAAAATAATTTTGCCGGCGGGTCTATCAGCTTCGTTGGCGGCGGCAGCAATAACAGTAGCGACGGCGCTCATTCTTTTGTCGGCGGCGGGAGAGACAACCACGCTTTAGGCGGTTATTCCGTAGTATCCGGAGGCGGACCGGCAACAGATGTTATACCTACTCGGCAGAGTATCGCTCAAGGCGATTATTCTACAATCAGTGGCGGGCAGGGAAACCAAGCGATAGGCCTTTCGGCCGCAGTTAGTGGAGGAAAGTTAAATATTGCGCAAGGACAATATTCTTTTGTCGGCGGCGGATTTGATAACGGCGCTAGCGGCAACTATTCAGCCGCCTTCGGCGCTCATACCACGGCTCAAGCCTACGCTTCGGCGGTATTTGGGCAATATAATGTTATTAGCGGGACCGTGGATAGCTGGGTAGCGACCGATCCGTTGTTTATCGTAGGCAACGGGACGGCCGCCGGCAGTCCGTCTAACGCCCTGACCGTGCTTAAAAACGGCAATGTGGGCATCGGCACAGCGGCGCCAGCCCAGAAATTAAGCGTAAATAACGGCAGTATCGGTCTTTGGAATAATAATGATGTTAATTTCTATACGAATGACGGGACAGCGCTTAAAGGGTTTATGGGTTTAGGCAGGAACAATGATCTATCGTTGGTGGCCAAAGTTAACGGTAATTGGCTTCGGATTGGCGCTAATAACGGCGGTATTGCTTTTTTTCCTGATAATACCGTTGAATCAGCCGATACGCCTAAGGTTTTTATCAATGCAAGCGGCAATGTGGGCATAGGCACGACTAATCCGCAAGCCGCTCTAGACATGAGTTCGGGCGGCATCCGTTTGGGAGGAGTGACCAGAACCAGCTGGCCGGCCGCCACCAGCCAGTGGGCTGATGTTGCCGGAGGAATAAATTATGCCGGCGGCGATGTGGGTATCGGCACTACTTTTCAATACGACAAGGTAAATGCCAAGCTTCTTCTTTCCAGCCCGGATTTTCCGACACAGCAGGCGCAGATATATGCCGTTAAAGGGCTTAATACAAACTATAACGACTTGCATATCGCGGGAACTAACGCCGCCGGAAATAGCTATTTATTCTTCGGCGATTCCGGCAGGAAGTTTTATCAGACCGATTTTACGAATGCCGGCAAGGTGGTGATGCCGTCTTTTTGGGTGAATGAGCAGTCTGGAATACAGACAATTTCTAATTATGGCATCAGAATGTTCAATTATTATGGTATCGAGGTGCTCGGCAATAGGCATACGGCAGCTAATCCTTCAGCGATCGCATGCCAGGAAAGCGTCTGCGACGCCGCTTCGCTTATGGTTATCGCCGGCATCAATAATTTGAGCGTAAATGTCCCGGCCCTAGCGCTCTATGGTTATTCAGGAGGCCAAACGGCCAATATAATGGAGATAAAAAACAGCTCTAACGCGGTTCAGGCGGTTTTCAACGCTTCCGGCTTTTTAGGCATAGGCACGGCGGCGCCGAATAAATTAGTGCATCTAAAAACCGCCAGCGGCAACGCAGAAATTGAAATCCAGAGCGCCGATAGCCCCTATTGGGGGATTTATCAAGACGATGAGACCGACGAATTAAGATTTTGGAATCTTGATGACCAGATAATTTTTACTAAAGACGGCAGTGCCGCCAATACCACAGGAGTCTGGGCAGTGATCTCTGACGCCAGACTGAAGGAAATGATTCAGCCGCTGGAGGGCTCTCTTGATAAAATAACCAGCTTACAGGGCGTCAGTTTCTATTGGAAAGATAAAAGCCGGGGAGAGGGCTTGCAGCGCGGCTTTATCGCCCAAGATGTGGAAAAAGTTTTTCCCGAATGGGTTAAAACCGATCAAAACGGCTATAAATCGCTGGAAAAGCAGGGTATTGAAGCTTTTATAGTTGAAGCGATTAAAGAATTGGCCGCCGCTTTAAGCAATCTAGCGGCCAAGGTTGAAGATTTGTTTAAGAAGTTCCTAGTCCACGACGAAAGGATTCAGGCTTTAGAGAGGCAAAACCTGGAACAGCAAAAGCAAATTGATGATTTAAAAATGCAAATACAAGCGATTCAAAGTAAATAGTAAAATAATAGTTTTAGCCGGTTAATCGTAATCACCCCACAAAGCTACAAATTCGCTACGAATATCACGAATAGTATTTGTATTATTTGTTGTCGATTTGTAGATTTGTGGGGTAAATATTATGATCTCATATTTAAAAGGCAGAATCAGAAACAAAAGCAATGGTTCCGCGATTGTAGAAGTAAATAATATCGGCTACAAGATTTTTATCACCCCGCCGCTTTATGCTGATATAAAGGCCGGCCAAGAGTTTGAATTTTATATTCATCAGTATGTGCGCGAAGACGCCATCAATCTATATGGTTTTAGGATTTTATCGGAGTTGGAATTATTTGAGATGTTAATAAGCATTACCGGCATTGGACCGAAATCAGCCTTAGGTATTATGTCTATTGCCGTCGCGGAAGATATTAAAGAGTCGATCGCCAGAGGCGATTCGGCGCTTTTAACTAAAGTATCCGGCATCGGCAGAAAAACCGCCGAGAGGGTGGTTTTAGAGCTTAAAGACAAGGTTGGCAAGCTTAATATAGGCGATAGCCAGCTTCGGAGCAATTTAGGCTCGAGCGACGAAATCGATGCTTTAATGGCGCTGGGCTATTCTTTGCCCCAGGCCAGAGAGGCTTTAAAAGGAGTGGACGCGAAAGTAAAAGACAGCTCCGAAAGAATTAGGCAGGCGCTTAAGAAGATGGGAAAGTAGGGGAAGTTTAAAATTAAAATATCAAAATGGAAAATGAAAGTTTAAAATGTAAAATGTCTAATTGTTCTAATTTACCTGCCTGCCGGTAGGCAGGCTCTCCGCCAGCCCGCTTCGCTAAAGCTCCAGCGAGGCGAGCTGGCGGAGGCCGGAATGACAATATTAATTCTATGCAAATAATTGAAATTAAGGACAAAAAACAATTAAACGATTTTGTCGGCTCACAGAAGATGAGCCAATTTTTGCAGTCTTGGCAATGGGGAGAATTTCATGCGAAAGTGAGCAGCCAGGTTTGGCGAATCGGCGTTCTGGCCGACGGTAAATTAGCGGCCAGCGCGGAGATAAACGCCAAAGACCTGCCGATCGGCAAGAAATATTTATATTGCGCGCGCGGGCCGGTTATCGCCAAGGGCAAGGATAAAAAAGAAGTTACCAGATTAATGTTTGGCGAAATTGCCAGGCTTGCCGGAGAGGTTGGCGCAATGTTTTTGCGTTTTGACCCGATTGATAAGCCGAAAGACGACGATTATAAAATTAAAGGCGATGAAACTTTAGTTCAAACCCTGGATGTCCAGCCGGCTAAGACTTTAATTTTGGATTTAACCAAGTCGGAAGCCGAGCTTCTCGGCGCCATGCAGCAAAAAACCAGATATAATATAAATTTAGCGAAGAAAAAGGGGGTTAAGATAGTTGAATCAAGCGAAAGCAGGTTTGAAGATTTTTGGAGTCTTTTAGACCAGACCAGCGGCCGGGATAAATTCAGGCCGCATGGCCGGAGTTATTATCAGGCTATGGTAGAGCCTTATGCCGATAATCCGGTAAAATTATTTTTTGCCGAATATAAGGGTAAGCCGATCGCCACGGCGTTGGTTTGCTTTTTTAGCGATACGGCTACCTATATTCACGGCGGATCAGCCAACGAAGATCGAAATGTTATGGCGCCATATCTCTTGCAATGGCACGCTATTAAGCTAGCCAAAGCCAGCGGACAAAAATATTATGATTTTCACGGCATTAACGAAGCCAAGTGGCCCGGAGTAACCAGATTTAAAATGGGTTTTGGCGGCAACGAGGTGAACTATCCCGGCACTTTTGATTTAATCTACGACCCGGGCTGGTATAATATTTACAAGATGGTCAGGAAGGTGAGGAGAACGTTTTAAAATTAAAAATGTAAATCTCAAAGTGTAAAATGACAATGTAAAATTTAAAATAATAAATTCAGACATTTTTCATTTTTAATTGTCATTTTCCATTTTGATTTTTAAATTTTACATTATTAGTCATGGATAAATTTCTTCATATAATAAAAAAATACATTCCCGTAAAACTGTTTAAGCGGTTGCAGCCGGCTTATCATTTTTTATTAAGCGCCTTGGCGGCTATTTGGTACGGCGGGCCGTCCAATAAATTAATCGTTATCGGGATTACCGGCACCACAGGCAAGACCACGAGCATATATTTAATCGCGAAAATGCTAGCTTCGGCGGGATTTAAGGCCGGTTTTACTTCAACCGCCGGGTTTAACGATGGTCAAAACGAATGGTTAAACGACAAAAAAATGACCATGGCGGGGAGATTCTACACTCAAAAAATAATAAAAAGAATGGTAAAAAATAAATGCCAATATGCTATCATAGAGACTACTTCGCAAGGCATAGATCAGTTTCGCCATAAATTCATCAATTACGATGTCTTAATTTTTACCGGCCTATACCCCGAGCATATTGAAGCGCATGGCGGCTTTGAGAATTACAAAAAAGCCAAAGGCAAGTTATTCGCCCACCTTAAGCAATGCCGAACCAAATATGCTGATGATAAAAAGAGGGTGGTTAAAGCTGACAATGGCTTTAAAAAGCTGGAAGCTAATCGGGTTAAAAAGACTGTAATTGTTAATGCCGACGACCAATATGCTAATTATTTTTTAGACTTTTGGGCGGAAGAGAAATGGGGGTATGAAGTTAAAAGTTCAAAGTTAAAAGTTCAAAGTCAAGATAAAAAATCTCAAGTTAACATCGTGGAATATGAAAATATAAAAAGCGATAATCAGGGGGTTGGTTTTAAGGTGGGCGAGTCTGAAATAAAGTTGAATTTATTGGGCGAGTACAACGCTGCCAACGCTATGAACGCGGTTTGTCTCGGGCTTAGCCAGGGAATAAAATTGTCAGCATTAAAAGAGGGTTTGGAGAAAGTCGGAATAATTCCCGGACGCATGGAATTAATAAAAAACGCGAATCCGGCTTTTACCGTAATAATTGATTACGCTTTTGAGCCCGAAGCTTTAAAAAAAATATATCAGACGATTTTAAAATTAGATCATAATAAAATTATTCATGTTTTGGGTTCAGCCGGAGGCGGCCGAGACGCGGCTCGCCGTCCCAAGCTCGGCCGTTTAGCCGGGCAGAACGCCGATTTGGTTATAGTCACAAATGAAGATCCTTATGACGATGACCCAAAGTTGATTATTGATCAAGTGGTGGCCGGAGCTTTGGACTCGGGTAAAGTTCTAAATGAAAATTTATTTAAAATAGAAGATCGGCGCGAGGCTATCAGAAAAGCTCTAGCCTCGGCTCGAGATAATGATATAGTGCTAATCACCGGCAAGGGCTCGGAGCAGGCGATTTGCGTGGCAAGAGGAATGAAAATTCCCTGGGACGATAGGGTGGTAGTGAGGGAGGAATTAAGTCTCATAACTCGTCCGCCTCGGCTTCGCCTTGGCGAGACGGGTAACTCATAATGCCGGACTAAAGGAGTTATGGGATACGAAACTTTGGCCTGTGGATAATTATTTATAATCAAAGACAAGATTATTGTTAAAGTAGAGATTATAGCTAAAGTTAAATAAAATAAATTGCTCTTGAATATTTTTATTAAATTGCCATAAAAATACTTGACAAGTCGGATAATTGTTGTTAGTATTTAATAAGTTTTTATCCGACTAACATTTGGATTTTTTTCCTCCAGATGTTATTTAAATAAAATCTATACCAAATAATCCGCCTATGCCTAAAGCTCCGGCGGATAAAAATACAAGACGGCTCCGCCACGAAAGACTTCCAGCGGGAAAGGAAACTTATGTTTAGCCGTTTTTTTGTTATCAAAAATGCGAAGATGCCAAACCCCCATGCTTCTAAATTGTCATATCTTTTAAATCTAAAATAAGTGAAAACTTATCTCATCAATTAAATATTTTTATAAAATCAAATTAAACCGATAGTTTGAAGTTTTTTTGTCTTTTTAAAATATATGAATTACAAATCTGTTACGAATTTACAAATACTTTAAATAGAGTTTATAAAATATTTGTAAATTTGTATTAAATTTGTAATTCGTATCCCTTTAATAATATGACCATGAGAATAAAATCATCGGCGCGGAAATTTTTTAACGAAACCATGGCGGCGATTGATTTGCCGGATTTAATTGAAATCCAGAAAGACTCTTATAATTGGTTTTTACGCGAAGGCTTGGCCGACCTATTTCAAGAAATTTCGCCGATTACCGATTTTATCGGCCGGGATCTTGAGTTATATTTGGAAGATTATTATTTAGACGAGCCGAAATTTAACGAAAGCGAAAGCAAGGCGAAAAATATTACCTATGAAGCTTCCTTAAGAGTTAAAGCCAGGCTGGCCAATAAAAAAACCGGCCAGACGGTGGTTCAAGAAGTATTTTTAGGCGATTTTCCTTTAATGACCAACAATGGAACTTTTATTGTTAATGGCATTGAAAGAGTCGTGGTTTCGCAATTAATCAGAAGCGCCGGCGTAATTTTTACCTCGGAATTCATCAAGGGGAAAAAATATTACGGCGCTAAAGTCATACCCAACCGCGGCGCTTGGCTGGAGATTGAAACCGACATGAATAATGTTATTTGGGTTAGGATAGACCGCAAAAGAAAAGTCGCTATCACTTCTTTATTCCGCGCTTTCGGCTATTCCACGGACGAAGAGATTAAGCAGCTTTTTTCCGAGTCGGGCAAGGGCGAGGAAATTTTAGGCGCCAACGGCAATGAAAATATACTTAGTTTTATTGAGGCTACTTTAGCTAAAGATGCGGCCAAAAATGAGGCCGAAGGCTTAAAAGAAGTTTATAAAAGAATCAGGCCGGGAGATTTGGCTACGACCGATAATGCCAGGCAGCTGATTCATTCCATGTTTTTTCGTTTTGACCGTTATGACTTTGATCGGGTTGGGCGTTATAAAATGAATAAAAAATTCGGCTTGGATGTTTCCAATAACAAAGCCAATAGAGTTTTAAGAAGAGAGGACTTGGTTTTAATCGTTAAAGAAGTAATCAGATTGACCATTACTCAGGAGAAAGAAGACGATATTGATCACTTAGGCAACCGCCGGGTTAGAGCCGTCGGGGAATTAATTCAAAATAAATTCAGAGTCGGTTTGGCTCGCATGGAAAGAATTATCAGAGACAGAATGAGTATAATGGAGATAGACAGCTTAACGCCGAATAAGCTGATTAACGCCCGGCCGGTTATCAGCGTAGTGAAAGAATTTTTTATGTCCAGCCAGCTTTCGCAGTTCATGGATCAGACCAATCCGGTGGCCGAGCTGGAGCATAAGAGAAGGCTTTCAGCTATGGGTCCGGGCGGGCTGACGCGCGAACGGGCGGGCTTTGAGGTTCGCGATGTCCACACTACACACTATAGCCGTATTTGTCCGATTGCTACTCCGGAAGGCCCTAATATCGGCCTGGTCGGGCATTTATCCAGCTACGCTCGGCTTAACAGCTACGGTTTTATTGAAGCGCCGTACCAGGTGGTTTTGCATGATGTTGATAATAAAGTTGAAATTACCGAAGGAAAAACCGCCCGCCAAGATATTTATGAAATTCATAGCAAGGCGTCGGCTGACCCCCTTGATTTTAAATTAAGCGTCAAAGGGGAGCCGGTAGAGAAAGATTCTTCATCCGGCCAAAAAACCGGCGCTTCGACTCCCTTCGGCTCTGCTCAGGGCGGGTCGCTCAGCAAAGGCAAATTAATCATTAAAGCCGGTGAAGTAATAGATAAAAAGACGGCTCGCGAACTTAAAGAAAAGATGGGTCATGTCACCATACCGATCGTACCGGTTGTGACCGATAAAATTATTTATCTTGACGCTTTTGAAGAAGAAAAATATATCACCACTTCCTCAACCACGCCGATTGATCAGGCCGGCCATTTTACGGTGGAGAAAGCCGAAGCCAGGAAATACGGTCAGCCGGCCATGGAGTTAGTGGAAAATATAGATTTAATCGGCGTAGCGCCTAACCAGATTGTTTCCGTGGCTACTTCTTTGATTCCATTTTTGGAGCATAACGACGGCATTAGGGCTTTAATGGGAACCAACATGCAGCGGCAGGCCGTACCTTTAATTACGGCCGAAGCGCCGATCGTCGGCACCGGCGTGGAAGCGCGGGCCGGCATCGATTCGGGCCATGTTATTTTAGCCGAAGCCGAAGCCGAAGTGGTTAAAGTTGACGGCGGTTCAATTGAATTAAAAGACAAAACCGGAAAAATCAGCAAATATGTTTTAAATAAATTTTTGCGCTCCAACGCCTCAACCTGTATAAACCAGCGCCCGATTGTCAATCGTGGCGATCTGGTAAAGGCCGGCGATGTTTTAACCGATAGTTCGGCGATAGATCACGGCGAGTTGTCGCTCGGGCGGAATATCTTAGTCGCCTTTATGAGCTGGGAAGGCTTTAACTACGAAGACGCCATAATTATTTCCGAACGGTTAATTAAAGAAGATACTTACTCTTCCATTCATATAGAGCATTATACGATTGATGTCCGAGATACCAAGCTCGGCCCGGAGCTGATCACTAACGACATACCCAATATCAGCGAAGAAAAGTTAAAAGACTTGGATGAACGCGGCATCGTCCGTATCGGCGCCGAAGTATCTTCGGGCGATATTTTAGTCGGAAAAATCACGCCCAAGGGCGAAACCGAATTATCGGCCGAAGAAAAACTTTTAAGAGCGATTTTCGGCGAGAAAGCTAAAGATGTCAGGGATTCATCTCTTTATTTAGAACATGGCGAACATGGCAAAGTGGTTGATATCAAGATTTTTTCCCGAGAAGACGGCGATAAGCTGTCCGCCGGAGTTATCCAGTCAATTCAGGTAACGGTAGCCAATTTGAGAAAAATTCAGATCGGCGATAAAATGGCCGGCCGCCACGGCAATAAGGGCGTTATTTCTAAGATTGTGCCGGTGGAGAATATGCCTTATCAAGCCGATGGCACGCCGATTGATATAATTTTATCAGCCTTGGGAGTAATTTCCAGAATGAACTTGGGACAGCTTTTAGAGACCCACTTAGGTTCGGCCGCCAAAAAATTAAATTACAAAGTCGCGGTGCCGTCGTTAAACGGCATCAGCGAAGAGCAGATTAAGGAGGAGCTTAAAAAAGCCGGCTTGTCGACCGACGGCAAGGCCACGCTGTACGACGGCAAGACCGGAGAAAGCTATGACAACAGAATAGTGGTTGGCTATCAATATATGTTGAAGCTGAATCATATGGTGGAAGACAAAATGCACCAGCGCTCTATCGGCCCGTATTCTTTGATTACCCAGCAGCCGTTAGGCGGCAAAGCTCAATTCGGTGGCCAACGCTTCGGCGAAATGGAAGTTTGGGCGCTGGAAGCTTATGGCGCGGCTCATTGTTTGCAGGAGATTTTAACCATTAAATCAGACGATGTTCCGGGCCGCAGTAAAGCCTATGAGTCTATCATTAAAGGAGAACCGATTAGAAAAATAAATGTTCCCGAATCATTCAATGTTTTGGTCAGAGAATTAAAGGGGCTGTGTTTGGATGTTGAGCTTATGCAAGGCAATCAAGTGATTAATTTGGAACGCCAGGGGGATGATAAGCCGGCGGAAGAAAAGTATGGCCGGGCGATTGAAATTAAGCCGGAAGTGGAGAGGAAAGAATAGGGAAGAATAATTTTCAATTTTCAATTATCAATTTTCAATGAATTTTCAATTTTATAATTTTCAATTAATTCAACAGCATTTTTTTTGAAAATTTAGTCATTGATTCATTGGTCATTGTTTGAAAATTGGAAATTGAGAATTGAAAATTTGTAATTAGGTAATCAGCACATGATGGGAAAATAGATTAATTTATTTATTAAAATATATTTTAAATATTATACCAGTATGTTAAATCCTATAAAGACCACCGATTTTGACGCCATTAAATTAAAATTAGCTTCACCGGAAGTTATTTTAAGCTGGTCGCATGGCGAAGTGATCAGGCCGGAAACTATTAATTACCGAACGCAAAAGCCGGAAAAAGACGGCTTATTTTGCGAGCGCATTTTCGGTCCATCCAAAGATTGGGAGTGCTATTGCGGTAAATATAAAAAGATCCGCTATAAGGGCATAATCTGCGATAAATGCGGAGTGGAAGTGACCAGAAGCCTGGTGCGCCGCGAACGGATGGGTCATATTAAGCTGGAAGCGCCGGTTACTCATATTTGGTTTTTACGAGGCACCTCTTCAAAAATCGGTTTAATTATGGATTTATCCATGCAAGCTCTTGAGAAAGTGGTTTATTTCGCCAGTTTTATAATTTCCGATGTCAATGAAGATTTGCGCCTCCAGACGATTGAGCAAATCAAGCAAGAATATAAGAATAAAAGAAAGTCTATTGAAGCGGATTGGCAAAGGCAGGTCGGAGAAATTAGGAATAAGAAAGGCAAATTATTAACGCAAGGCAAGAGTGAATTTGAAATTGAAAGCGTATTGAGCGCGGAAATAGAAGCTTTGGAAAAAATAAAAAACGATAAACTGCACAACTTAGAGCAAGCCTTTGATCAGGCACAGAAAGAATTAAAAGACCTGAAGCCATTAACCGTTATATCCGAAAGCGTTTATCAAAATTTAAGCTTAAAATACGGCCACATTTTTACGGCCGATATCGGCGCTGACGCCGTTAGGAAGTTACTGGAAAAGATTGATTATGACAAATTAATTCCCCAGCTGGAAAAAGATCTGACCTCGGCGATTGATTCTAAAAAAGATAAATTGATTAGGCGTTTAAAGTTGTTAAAGAGCCTAAAAGCTAATCATTTAAGGCCGGAATGGATGATTCTAACCGTCGTACCGGTGATACCGCCGGATCTTAGGCCTATGGTACCGCTGGACGGCGGCCGGTTTGCCACCTCTGATTTAAACGATTTGTACCGCCGTATCATTAATCGCAATAACCGTTTGAAACAGCTGATTGATTTAAACGCGCCTGAAGTAATCTGCCGCAATGAAAAAAGAATGCTCCAGGAAGCGGTTGACGCCTTGGTTGATAATTCTATCAGGCACGGCAAGACCGTGGTGGCTTCAACCGGACAAAAAAGAATGCTAAAGTCGTTGGCCGATTCCTTGAAAGGCAAGCAAGGCCGGTTTAGGCAGAACTTACTCGGCAAGAGAGTAGATTATTCCGGCCGGAGCGTTATTGTGGTTAATCCTAATTTAAAACTGGACCAATGCGGCTTGCCTAAGCGCATGGCCTTGGAATTGTTTAAGCCTTTTATTATTTCCAAGCTGATTAATAAAGAAATCGTTCATAATGTTAGAAGCGCTTCTCGTTTTATTGACTCCGGCAAAGAGGAGGTTTGGGATATTTTAGAAGATATTGTCAAGGGCGCTTATGTCTTTTTAAATCGAGCGCCAACTTTACATCGTTTAGGTATTCAGGCTTTCAGGCCGATTTTAATTGAAGGCTTGGCTTTACAAATTCACCCCCTGGTCTGCACGGCATTTAATGCTGACTTTGATGGCGACCAAATGGCCGTTCACGTTCCTTTAACCGAGGAAGCGATTGCCGAAGCCCGCGACATTATGCTTAGTAGCCACAATTTATTAAAGCCGGCCACCGGCGACCCGGTAGTAACGCCGAATCAAGATATTGTCTGGGGAGCTTTTTATATTACCAATGTCGGCCAGGATTATTTAACCGCGGATGAAACCAAATTAAAGAATTTTTATTCGCCCCAGGACGCGATTTTATCCTATGACCTGAAAAATATAAAATTACAGCAAAAAATCAGGGTCATAATCAACGGCAAGCCCGTTATTACCTCGGTCGGCAGAGTAGTCTTTAACGAAGCCTTGCCGGTCAAGCTTAGGTATGTCAACGAGACAGTAGGCAAGGGCAAACTTAAAAATTTGATTAAGGAATGTTTAAGGCATTTTGGCGAGCAGACAACCATAGAGTTATTGGATCAAATTAAGAATACGAGCTTCCGATATATTACCAAGAGCGGCCTATCTTGGGGTATGGACGATATTCCTCATCTATACGAGAAAGATCAAATGATTGTCAATGCTACCAAGCAAGCCGAAGAAATCGCCGAACAATACCGCGACGGCTTATTAACCGATAGCGAGCGCTATAGTAAAATTATTGAACTTTGGACTACGGTAAAAGAAAAAGTTACGGAAATTTGCCGCAATCATCTGCCTAAAAACGGTCCGGTTTATTCCATGATTGAATCTGGTGCTCGGGGGAGCTGGGCGCAGTTAACCCAGGTTTTAGGCATGAAGGGCTTAGTAACCTCTCCGGGAGGCGATATTATTGAATTGCCGGTTAAAGGGAATTTTAAGAAAGGCTTTAGCGTTTTGGAATATTTTATCTCCACCCACGGCGTCAGAAAAGGCTTGTCCGATACTGCTCTTAGAACCTCCAACGCTGGTTATTTGACCAGGCGCTTAGTTGATGTCTCCCAGGATATTATCATAGTTAAGGACGACTGCGGCGATAAAGAAGGACTACTCATAATTAAAGAAGAAAGCGAAGCCATGGGCGAGACCATGATGAGGCGTTTGACCGGGAGATACCTGGCAGCTGACTTAAAGAATAAAGCCGGTAAAACTTTGCTCAAAGCCGGTGAATTGGTTACTGAAGAGATTGCGGAAAAAATTGCCAAGGAAGATATTACCCAAGCCAAAATTAAATCAATTTTAACCTGTAAAGTCCATCGCGGCGTCTGTTCAAAATGCTATGGCTACGATTTGGCTTATAATAAACCGGTAGCTATCGGCACAGCCGTTGGGATTATCGCCGCCCAGTCAATCGGCGAGCCGGGTACTCAGCTGACTATGAGAACTTTCCACACCGGAGGCGTGGCCGGTCAGGAAGATATTACCCAGGGGCTTCCCCGGGTGGAAGAAATTTTTGAAGGCCGGCCGCCGAAGAAGAAAGCTTTTATCGCTGATGTAGCCGGCACCGTTGAGATTGAAACCGCCCAAAGAACCATTGCTAATGAGGGCGGAGAGATGATTATTTCCAATCCGCAATCAAAAATTTTGAAGATATATTATGAGGGGCAGGAAACAGATAAATATCATTTTAACGAGTCGGCGAAAGAAGCGGTGTTGGAGAATAAAAATAATAAAAAGCAGGCCGTGAAAATATTGGTTAAAGACGGCGCTTCGGTTGAAAAAAATAGCGAATTATTTTCTATCGGTAAAAAAGTATTTAATGCTAAGAAAGCCGGTATAGTAAGATTAGAAGATAAAAGCCTAAAAGTGGTTAGTCAAGCGGAAAAAGTCAAGGAATATATTGTGCCAAAAGGCTTTGGCATTTGGGTTAAAGACGGCGAGAAAGTAAAAATCGGCGATCAGTTGACCGACGGCTCGCTGGATTTGCACCAGCTGTACAAGCTAAGAGACAAGCTGGCGGCGCAAAAATATATTATTAAAGAAATTCAATATGTTTATTCGTCCCAAGGCCAGCCCCTGAACGATAAGCATATTGAAATTATCGCGCGTCAGATGTTTTCTCGGGTTTATGTTAACGACGCGGGAGATACTGTCTTATTGCCCGGAGAAATCGTTGAAAAAGCCATCTTTGATCAGACTAACGACGAGACGCGGGCGGCCGGTCAAAAAGAAGCTCGGGGCGAGGAGCTATTATTGGGCATCACCAAATCGTCTTTGACCACTAATAGTTTTCTGTCGGCGGCGTCGTTTCAGGAAACCGCCAGAGTTCTAATTGACGCGGCCGTAACCGGCAAGATTGATCACCTTGAAGGCCTGAAGGAGAATGTCATCATTGGTCGGCCGATTCCGGCCGGGACGGGGTATCGGGTGAAAGAGTAAAAAGCCCTCCTTTTAAAGGAGGGGTAGGGGAGGTTAAATATTAGTCATTTTAGCGGAACGGCTGCCGAGTGGAATACTACTTTTTCGCTTAAGATGAAATTTGGGCATTTTTTATAAAAAATCTTTTTTCATTGCTAATTAATGTAGATTTTTTATAAAAAATAGCTACAATTTCTTTCTGGTTGGCCGTTTTGGCTCAGAGGCAAGCACCGAGGAGCCGCTCAAAAATAATATCTTTGCCAGACAGTTTAAATATATTTACTTGTTCTTTATAGATAAAAAACAAAAAAGGCATTGCGGCTAAGCCCGATGCCTTTTTTGTTTGGATTTTTTTATGATAATCAGGGTTTACAAATTATATTTTTTCGTATTCTGATCCGCCAATTTTTGGATATAGGCGATTTGCTCTTTACCGCGTTCATCGCGAAATAAATGCTTAAATCGGCCCTGGGGCTTTAGATATTCTTCAACTCGAGGATAATCAGCCGGCCTTTTTACGACTTCGGACAGCTGGCCATTAATATATTCCACAACCGGGTAGATTCCGGTTAGAGCGGCTAATTTAGCTAATTGAATAGTGTCTTTTGGTTCAGTCTTCCAGCCCGGGATGCAGGGCACTAGAATCTGCAGGTATGACGGACCCGGTGTAGCAATGGCTTTTTTTACTTTTTTTACTATATCCAGAGGGTAGGCGACTGTGGTTTGGGCCACATATTTTAAGCCATGAGCTAAAGCGATCGCCAGCATATTTTTTTTCATAAAATGCGAGCCCATGCCGGCTAATTCAGGTGAACTGCCGGCTGGAGTAGTGGTGGTATTGGCCGCCCAAGGAGTAGAGGCAGACGCTTGAGCCCCGGTGTTCATATAACCTTCGTTATCGTAGCAAACATATAAAATATTTTCGCCCCGTTCCCACATGCCGCTAATTAAGCCGAAGCCGATATCAAAAGTGCCGCCATCACCGCCCTGCGCAACTACTTTAACGCCCCCCTTAGCAAGAGTGGTTTGGGGAGATTTTTTTTCCTTATAATCCAATGCCGCTCTAATTCCGCTGGCCACGGCGGAGGCATTTTCAAAAAGCGAATGCACCCAGGGCATGCCCCAGGAGCTTTCCGGATAAGCCGTAGTGACGACTTCCAAACAACCGGTGGCGTTGGCAATAATAGTATTGGGTCCGAGCGCGTCGACTACCAGCCGAGCCGCGATCATCTGGCCGCAGCCGGCGCAACCCCTATGGCCGGGGGAGAGGAGGGTTTTTTTAGAATCAGATGATTTTTTGACTGTTATTATATTATTCATACTTTACTTTTTTATCCAAATTTATTAATTTTCAAATCCCAATTTTCAATTTTCAAACAATTTTTAATGACTTAATGCTCTAATTTTCAAACTAATATATTGCGACTGTTTAAAAAATTGAATAATTTTAACATTGGAAATTGTTTAGAAATTGAAAATTGAAAATTAGTTAGTTCGTTTCCATCATCTGTTTTTTTATACTCTCAAGTTTTATTTTGTCCATCTGCCCCACGAACTTTGAGGCGTTTAGTACTTCAATTAAAACCGGTTTTTTTCCTTTTGACAAGTGGATAATAAAATTGCCGAGCTCCAAACAGCGGTCAATTGGATCTTTGGTTATTTCCCAGCTTAAAATATTGGTTTCAGCGTCGTATTGCATATAATATTATAATCCGAATACTACAAATGATATCCAAATACTACAAAAACTATTCACCTAATTTTTACCTTAAACATTTTATTCGTAGTATTCGCTTATCAATTGTAGTATTCGGATTATTTAACTGGATAAAAAGTGATTATTTTAATCACTCCAGCCTCTTTTTTATAAATAACTTTAATATTATCCTTTTTAATTGTTAGAAATCCGGCTTTTCTGCCCGGTTTGTCCGGCGTGGCCACAGCGTCTTCAACCTGTTCTCGCGTAAAAAAAACTTTATGCTTGTTTAGGATATCAAATTTATTTTCAGCGTATTTAGTAAAGTAGAGCATAAATTATAAGTTATATTCAAGATAAATTTATTTTTTACCCGCGGTAGCTTTAGTGTAGGCGGGTCAGCGTATTTAGTAAAGTATAGCATAATTATTTTTTTGTACATCCAGTATATATACTGCTATTCAATTTATCAATTTGACACGCGATATTTGCAGCGTTAGGTATATATAATGCATCAGACCCACCAGTTCTTTTGCAATCACTTTCAATTAAATTTTTTGAAGCAAAGCAACCATTCCAAAGATCTCTTGTTCCAAATTTTCCCCAAAGACAGCACGCCTGAGGACACGTTTCACCTTTTGCGAAGTTATATTTACAATTTTCTTTTAAAACGTTATCTGTACAGGTAACGTTTCCTGTATCCAAATCTGCAGGAGTAGTGCAACTACCAGTTGCCATTTCTGTCACCCCCGGCACACTGGTAGTCTGCAAATTCACCAGCGCGGGGTTAATTGTATTTAAAATCATATAAGAAGTCAGGGCTAAAATCAGGCCGGTCAGGGCGGCGCCGATCCAGGCTTTAGCTTCGCCGACTTGCGAGGCGTTGCCGCCGGCCACGATCCAGAGCACGCCGCCGTACATTAAGACCACGGCGGCCAAGATGCCGACAATGCCGATACCGTATTGATAAATGGCTTTAATATAGTTGGCGATATTGCCGGTAGTAGTATCGGAATTGTTAAAATTATAAGTCAGCCCCTCAACTTGAGGCTTAAAGTTAATTCCAGTTTTTGAAGCGGATGATGACTCGGACTTTGTTGTACAGCAACATTTACAAGAAAAATTGGCACCACCCGCGCAACCCAGGGGTTTACTGACATTAGAGCAACTGTTATCAGCTACATCATAACCTAGACCCTGTGCACTGCATAGGCCGTTAATTTTATACGCCCAGACGCATTCATTTGCGGCATATGTTGTATTGATTTGAAAAAATAAGATTGAAAGAAAAATTATAACAACAATTTTGGAAATTAATTTAAACATAAATTTTATTATTGGTGGGTATAGTTATGAGTCCGGTTTTTCTACCAAATTTTTTCGGCATAGCTATAGCCACTCCAACCGGTTTTTATAAAAACTTATTTTATGTTTTTTAGAATGTAAAATTATTCTCGGCGTGATTGGAAAAGTAAGTAATTAATATTTTATTATAAATTAATAAGATTGTTATGTTATAGGGCACATTATTTCACTCCAGTCATAATCCTGGGTAGCGCCAGCCTTTGACTTACATTCGTCCTCGGTGTTATTTTCGTTTGTAGCATCTGGCGTTATACAACAGCCCTTATCAGTAGCAGGCGCTTCTTTCACCCCCGGTACCGGCGTAGTCTGCAAATTCACCAGCGCGGGGTTAATTGTATTTAAAATCATATAAGAAGTCAGGGCTAAAATCAGGCCGGTCAGGGCGGCGCCGATCCAGGCTTTAGCTTCGCCGACTTGCGAGGCGTTGCCGCCGGCCACGATCCAGAGCACGCCGCCGTACATTAAGACCACGGCGGCCAAGATGCCGACAATGCCGATACCGTATTGATAAATGGCTTTAATATATTTAGCAATCGGCGCGGTAGAGTCATCTTTAACAAAAGTGTAACCTTTACCCGCGTCAAATTCAGAATTAGGAATGCCGACTTGCGGTATGAATTTAATTTCGGCTGCCTGGCTAGCCAGGGGTAAAGTTAACAATAAAATTAAACAGAATGATTGGATAATAAAAATTGAGAGAAAGGCGATAATTAATATTTTGGGGAAAGACTTAAGCATAAATTTTCAATTTTCAATTTTCAATTTTCTAACAATGTTCAATGATTTAATGTTTAAATTTTCAAACAGCTACAAAAAATTTGTTTGAAAATTAATTAATTGTAGATTCATTGAAAATTGTAAATTGAAAATTAATTTATTTTCCAATAAATTGCGCTCCGTCGCTTTTTCTATTGGCTAATTTAATAATTTTTTTAATTATCTCTTTAGTAATATCGCGCCCCCCCAGGCCGACGACGAAACTGGAAATATTAGCATTGATTTTTCCTTGAGCTACGGCTTTAATGTCTGAGGCTAGCGTTCCGATATGACCTAAGGAGATGGATTTATCTATCACGGCAATATTTTTGGCCGGTTTAATTATTTTAAGGATTTGATCTGCCGGAAAAGGCCTAAAAGCTTTGATTTTTAAAATGCCAACCTTGCTCTCATCTTTTCCGCCAGAGGAAAAACCCCCCTTGCCCCCCTTGTCAGGGGGGAAGTTGCTGACAGTGTCTTTAATAGTGCCGACGACCGAACCCATGGCAACCAGCACTGTTCGTGGAGATTTAGGACCGGTATATTCAAACAACCCAGTATCAACTATTATTGAAGTTTTACTAAAATTTTTAATTTTGTAATTTTTAATTTTTAATGAAGGAATGATTTTATTAAAACTGTCATATTCTTGTTTAATGGTTTTAAGGCTGGCGATTAGGTCGTCGTGCAGTTCCTGGCGAATTTCCAGATAATGAGCCGGCGTGGCCAGGGCGCCTAAGGTTGCCGGGTTTTTCGTGTCTAAAAATTGTCCGGCCGCTGGTTTATAATCAGGCAAATACTTTTTTATCTGTTCGGCCGTAGGAATGATCACCGGTTCATAAGTATGGGTCATAATATACCCGTCTACATTGACCATTACCGGTATTTTAAGCTGCTCGGCGATTTTAAAAGCCATAATATGCTGATTAACCGCTTCCTGGTGATTTTCGGCAAAAAGTAAAATCCAGCCCGCGTCTCTAATAGCCATCACATCCTGCTGATCGTTCCAAATATTAATCGGCGCGGAAACCGCGCGATTGGCGCAAGTCATCACCACGGGCAAGCGCATGCCGGCGATATTAAAAATCACTTCAGCCATTAGGAGAAGCCCTTGCGAACTGGTGGCGCTATAAGTCCTGACCCCGGCCGCCGAGGCGCCGGCCACGATTGAAGCGGCGGCAAATTCCGATTCAGCCCTAACATACTCGTATTCAACTTGGCCGTCGGCTTTAAATTTAGCCAGGTCTTCGACGATATGCGTTTGCGGCGTGATCGGATAAGCGGAAATAACCGTGGGTTTAATATTGTTGATAGTCAGGGCGATGGCGCGTGAGCCCTCTAGCATCTGGGGTTTATTCATAAAAATGTAAAGTTAAATATCAATAAATTTTCAAATCCCAATTTTCAATGAAGTTCCAATGAATTAATTTTCAAACAAAGAAAAAGTTTTCATTGTAAATTGTAAATTGTAAATTGAAAATTCATTGAAAATTGGTACTTGAAAATTGAAAATTTTATTTCTGGTCTAGCTCCATTACGATCGCCTTAAACGGGCATTCAATAGCGCATAAGCCGCAGCCTTTACAATAAGATAAATCACATTCAAAATATTTTTTACCGCTGCCGTTGGCCTCGTCGGTCTGATAAATAATACCTTCGGGGCAGACTCTGGCGCAGACGCCGCAGGCGGCGCACTTATCATGCAGGAATTTCGGTTTGAGCGTGCGCCAAGCCCCGGTTTTATTAGCTAAAGTTGTATTTGGCCGTACATTAATTGGTATTTTCATAGTTATAATTCATAAGCCCGTTTGATGGCTTCAATGTTTTTAGCAATTAAATTTTCATTACCGGCGAATTTTTCCTCTACAGCCTCCAAGAGCGATTTTAAGCTAACCAGTCCTGTGGCTTTGGCAAAAGCTCCGAGAATCACGGTGTTAACTATATTTTTACCGATTATTTCCAAAGCGATTTTAGTCGCGTCAATCGTGTAAATATTATTTTCCGGTAAATTTATTTTCAATTCGTCTTTAGCTTTAGCCGTATTAATTATCATAATAGTTTTTTTATCGGCTCCTCTGGTGATGTCCACAGTAGAAAGCAGGGTGTAGTCTTGAACAATTAAAACATTCGGCGCATAAATTTGCTCTCTGGTTAAAATCGGCCGATCATCAATCCTAGCGAACGACTCTACCGGAGCGCCGGTTCTTTCCACGCCGAAAGAAGGAAAAGCTTGAGCCTGCAATCCATCCTTAAAAGCGGCAATAGCAATTAGTTCGGCGGCGGTAACCGCGCCCTGGCCGCCCCGGCCGTGAATTCGTATTTCAATCATATGGTTATTTGTCATTCCGGCCTTAAAGCCGAAGGCGAGCCGGAATCCAGATTCTAGTGTTTGAAAAAAGTTTCTGGATTGCGGGTCAAGCCCGCAATGACAATAAAGAATTATTTTTTAAGCTCTTCAATAATTTTAACAAATGTCTCGTACGGAACATCGCCTTCTATTTTGTAGCCGTTAATAAAATATGTCGGGGTGCCGGTGATGCCGAAATTTTGCCCATCGGATAGGTCTTCTTGAATCTGTTTTAAATATTTTTGCTGATTTAGGCAATTTTGGAATTTTACGGTATCGGCGCCGATTTGGTTGGCTATGGCGACTAGCTGGTCAACTTTATTAATACCCTGGTTTTGAAATAACTTGTCATGCATCAGCCAAAATAACCCCTGTTCGCCGGCGCATCGCCCGGCCATAGCCAGGCTGGCTGAATCCTCGGCAACTACCGGGTAGTCCCGCCAGATAAATTTAACATTATTTTTATAGTTCTGGCGGATTTGTCCGGTGGTAGAAAAGGCTTTTTCGCAGTTAGAACAAGCGAAATCGCCGAATTCAACAATAGTTATTTTAGCGGTTGGCGAGCCTAGCCAATAATTATCCCGTCCGGCGGCTTCATATTTTTGCCCGCTTAACGGCTGGCTGGGCTGATTTAGCTTAAGGCTGGCATTTTTTATCTCGCCGACAAAATAAAAGGCGCTGGCCGCCAAAAAAAATAGGATTATGGCTAAAAAGATAATTATTATAACTCCCCACCATTTTTTATACCAAGGCATAATTGAATGTTCCATTGATATTTATAAAAATTAGTTTTATTATAAATAGTGTATTAATTATACCATTTATTTATGAATAAACAAAATTTGGACGATTTAGACTTAAGCACGGCCAAACGGCTTAAAAAGCTTGATAAAAGAAAAAGGAAACGGATGAAAGTCAGCGGCGCCGGTCTTAAGCAGTTGCAAAAAATTATCTTGAGCTCGTCGCGGAAGTAGCTTGTGGTTATTTTTTAAATATATTCATTGCAAAATAATCACAAAGCTGTATAATTAGATTACGCCTTAAGGCGCTAGAAAATATATTTAATTAATTTTTAATCAAGAGAAAATCAAAAAAAGTATGTTCACACCTAAGAAAATGTTTTTAACCAAAGGAGTCGGCGTTCATAAAGACCGCTTAGCCTCATTCGAGCTGGCTCTTAGGGATGCTGGTATTGAAAAACATAATTTAGTGACCGTTTCCAGTATTATGCCGCCTAATTGTCACATCACTTCAAAGGAAAAAGGCGAGAAGATGCTCTACCCCGGTCAAATAGTCTTTTGCGTTTTAGCCAGAAGCGAAACCAACGAGCCCAATCGGTTGATCTCCGCGGCCATCGGCTTGGCCAGGCCGAGCGACCACAATAATTACGGCTATTTGTCCGAACATCACGCTTTCGGCGAAGTAGCAAAAAAAAGCGGCGAGTATGCCGAAGACTTGGCGGCTACGATGTTAGCTACCACCCTAGGCATTGAGTTTGATTCAGCCAAGGCCTGGGAGGAGAGAGAGCAGATTTATAAGGCCAGCGGCAACATCATCAATACTTGTAACATCTGTCAATCGGCCGAAGGTAATAAGGACGGTCTTTGGACCACGGTTATTGCTGTGGCGGTTTTTTGCGAATATAGCATGCACAAAGATGTCATAGCGCCGATTATTCAAGATGAGATGCAGAATAAAAATAGTGAAGATAAATCTCGCGGTCCGGCCTGCAAAGTATAGATAATTTTCAGTACGATAAGATGGGCTTAGTTCTTTCCAAGGATTAGGCCTATTGTTTTACCGATTTATATCTATGAAATTTATTTCCTGGAATGTCAATGGCATCAGAGCGGCGGTAAAAAAAGATTTTTCCGGTTTTTTACGAAAGGAAAAGCCGGATATTTTATGTTTGCAGGAAATTAAAATTGATGATGCGGCCAGAGCCAAGGAGCAGTTTGATTTTCAAGGATATCAAGAATTTTGGCATCCGGCCGAAAGGCCTGGCTATAGCGGTACGGCAATATTAATAAAGAACGGTTTGCCGGCGCTCTCGGTGAAAAATGGCTTGGGTGAGATGGTTTTTGACCGCGAAGGGCGGGCGCAGACCGTGGAGTTTGAAAAATTTTACTTGGTTAATACATATTTTCCCAATGCCAATCATGAATTATCCCGGCTTGATTATAAATTGGCATTTAACGATAAGGTTTTGAAATATATTAAGAAATTGGAAAAGGCTAAACCGGTTATCTTGTGCGGAGATTTTAATGTGGCGCACGAGGAGATTGATTTGGCCAGGCCGAAAGATAATATCGGCAATCCGGGTTTTACGGATGAAGAACGCGCTTGGATGACAAAATTTTTAAGCTCAGGTTTTACCGATACCTACAGGCAGGTTAATAAAAATAAAGTTCAATATTCCTGGTGGGGTTATCGTTTTAATTTACGAGCCAGAAACATCGGCTGGCGCATAGATTATTTTTGCGTTTCAAAAGGCATAAGTAAGACAGTGAAAGACGCTTTTATCATGGATAAAATCATGGGTTCGGATCATTGTCCAGTTGGCATAGAAGTAAAAACCTAAAAAATTCAAGCGCCGTTAGGTGGAATGAATAATTTTTTAATTAACCTTGCCTTTTCGCCAATTTTAGGATAAAATATGAGTATTATGGAGAAATATGACCACAAAAAAATAGAGGCTAAGTGGCAGAAATATTGGGAGAAAAATCAGTTTGCCAAAGCGATTGATGGCGATAAAAAGCCTAAATTTTATGGTTTGATTGAATTTCCTTATCCGTCAGGGGAAGGGCTTCATGTCGGCCACATCCGCTCCAATACGGCCATGGACATAATCTGCCGCAAGCGCCGTTTAGAAGGATATAATGTGCTCTACCCGATTGGCTGGGACGCTTTCGGCTTGCCCACGGAGAATTACGCTATCAAAACAGGCACACATCCCATAGCCGTAACCAAGAAGAATACGGACACTTTCCGGCGCCAGCTTAAAGAGCTGGGTTTTTCTTTTGATTGGGATCGGGAAATAAATACTACCGACCCGGAATATTATAAATGGACGCAATGGATATTTTTACAATTATTAAAGAGAGGATTGGCGTATAAGAAAAAAATGTCCATTAATTGGTGTCCGTCGTGTAAAATCGGCCTGGCCAACGAAGAGGTGGTTGATGGCAGCTGCGAAAGATGCGGTACGCCGGCGGAAAAGCGGGAAAAAGATCAATGGATGCTGGCTATCACGAAATACGCCGACCGGTTGGATAGGGATTTGGATATGGCCATCGCGACCCTGGGCGGCGGGAAAGAGCCAAAAAAAATTTTAATAGGCACGCGAAATCCGGCTAAGGTAAAAATGATTAAGAACTGCCTGGCGCATGTCCCGTCAATAATCTTTGTTACTTTAGACGACTTGACCGCGGTTGACGATAGCCGGCTGATTGAGGGCGATGATCCGATTAAAAACGCCCGGATGAAATCGGAATTTTATTTTAAAAAAACCGGCTTGCCGACCATTTCAACCGATCATATTTTTTGGATAGAAAAGTGGCCGGAAAATAACGGCTATGTCTTGCATATCAGAAAGCACGCCAATCCGCGAAGCCCGCGCGCCAGCGACAGGGAAGTGATTGACTATTTGAAAAAATTCGTCCGGGAAAAAGGGCAATCGCGCGCTAATTTCCATTATGCCATGGCCTTCACCGACGGTTCGGGCACGGCGTCGTTTGAGGCCGTTCCTTATGAATATATTTTGCAAAATATAGAAGCGCCCTCCTTTACTCCCGGCTATCCGACCGAAGCGTTAATTAAAGATCCTAAAACCGGTTTATATAAATCGGAACAACCAGACGAGGTGCGCTATAGAAAAGTCCGCCAGGCGCTCCAAGAAAATCTTCTGCCCAGAATATTGGGCCGGCGGCCGCTGGAGTATCTGGAAAAAATAAAAATTCAACAGCAGAATTGGATCGGGCGGTCGGAAGGAGCGGAAATAGAATTTAGAATTAAGAATTACGAATTACGAATTAAAGTTTTTACGACTCGTCTTGATACAATTTTTGGATGCACCTATGTGGTTTTATCTCCAGAGCATGAGTTAACCCAAGAATTAAGGGCTAAAATAACAAATTGGTCAGAGGTAAAAAAATATTTGGAAGCTGCGAAAGAGAAGTCTGATTTAGAGAGAGCGGCAGAGGTAAAAGAGAAAACCGGAGTAGAATTAAAAGGAATTAAGGCGATCAATCCGTTGAATGGCGAGGAAATTCCGGTTTGGATTGCTGATTATGTTTTGGTCAATTACGGCACTGGCGCAGTCATGGCTGTTCCGGCGCACGACGAGAGGGATTTTGATTTTGCCAAAAAGTACGGCTTGAAAATTGTTTATACGATTGAGCCGATTACAGGCAAACCTCGGGAAAAAGAAGAATTCAGAGAGAGTATTGTCGCAATCGTCAGGAATCCTAAAACCAAAAAATTACTTTCTATTAATTGGGGATCAAATTTGGGCGGAAATTTATTTATTGGCGGCGGTTTAAATAGTAAAGAAGATGCTTTAAAGTGCGCTTTAAGGGAAATCAAAGAAGAGACGGGTTATAAAAATGTGAAATTAGTGGAACAATCCGAGAAAATACATCATCACTATTTCGCTCATTCAAAAAATGTGCAGCGAAATATTGAAGCAACGGGTTTTCTTTTTGACTTGGTTGATGAGGAAAAAATTGAGCAAAAATTGGAGAAAAACGAACAAAATAAATTTAAGGTTGAGTGGTTAAGCGAAAAAGAGGCGGAACAAAAAGTTGCGGATGAACTGCACAAGTATCTTTTTGATAAGTTTATTAAAAGAAAAATTTATACGAACGATGGTATTTTATTTAATTCTGGCGATTATAACGGCCTCAATTCAGCTGAAGCCCGTGAAAAAATGGCTGAGTGGCTGGAAAAGGAAAAAATTGGGGCGAGAAAAGTAAATTATAAACTACGCGACTGGGTTTTTTCGCGTCAGCATTATTGGGGCGAGCCTATTCCGGTGGTATTCTGCGAAAATTGTAAAAAGGTTAAACAAAAAGTTTTGATAATCCACGGCTTTGAGGGGCGGGGCGACAGTGAATGGAAACCCTGGCTGAAAAATGAATTAGAGAAACGCGGTTTTGAGGTTAGGCTACCGACCATGACCACCGCCGACCACCCTGATTTGAAAAAGTGGATGAAAGAACTTTTGCCTCTGATTAAAGATTTCAGCCCGGATGATATTGTGATCGGGCATAGTTTAGGCAGTAAGGCCGCCTTGCATCTTTTATTAAAGGCAAAAAAGAAAATTGGACATTTATTGCTTATCGGTTCGGCGATCGGAGAATTGTCGCCCAGAGATTGGGAAAGAATGCGCCAGGAATGGACAGGCTCGGATATAGACGCTCTTCAGAAATTTTGGCTTGAGAAAATAGACCTAAATAAAGTTACCGAATATGCCGATAAAATCAGAATAGTGATTTCTAGAGACGACGATTCAGTGCCGCTCTATACCCACGATCATATTCCTAAGGAATGGGATTTTGAAGTGTGGGACGGTTTCGGGCATTTTCTCGGCGAGCAAATTCCGGAATTGTTGGAATGGGTAGGGCGCGCGAAAAATACCGGTTATGTGCCGATTCCGGAAAAAGACTTGCCGGTTGAATTGCCTAAGGTGGAGAAATATCAACCGACCAACACGGGCGAATCGCCGCTAGCGGCCATTACCGACTGGGTCAATGTTAAGTGTCCGCGCTGCGGCGGCGAGGCCAAGCGAGAAACCGATACCATGCCGAATTGGGCCGGTTCAAGCTGGTATTATTTGCGCTACACTGATCCAAAAAACAAAAAAGCATTCGCTGATTTTAAAAAGCTTAAATATTGGATCCCGGTTGATTGGTATAACGGCGGCATGGAACATACGACTTTACATCTTCTATACTCTCGTTTTTGGCATAAATTTTTGTTTGACCTGGGCCTGGTGCCGACCAGCGAACCCTACGCCAAGCGGACTTCGCATGGCATGATTTTAGCCGAGGGCGGAGTGAAGATGTCAAAATCAAAGGGTAATGTCATTAATCCAGATGATATCGTTAAACAGTACGGCGCAGACGCCTTGCGCGTTTATGAAATGTTCATGGGGCCGTTTGATCAAGCTATCGCTTGGAGTACGGATGGACTGGCGGGCGCGAAAAGATTTTTGGAAAAGATTTTTGAATTTTATATAAATGTTAAATTTGTTGATTGCTTGTCTAGCCTGCCTATCGGACAGGTAGGCCGGCAGGCGGGCGGTAGCGGAAAAAAGCCTAGTCAGAATGTTCCCGAGGGCATGCCAAAATTACTTCATAAAACTATAAAAAAGGTTACCGAGGATATTGAAGCTATGAAATTTAATACTGCCATCTCCCAAATGATGATTTTTATGAATTTCGCGGGTAAGTTAGATTCCATGCCGCGCGCGGCTGCGGAGAAATTTTTAATAGTTCTCTCGCCGTTCGCGCCCCATCTGGCGGAAGAACTGTGGGTTAAACTGGGCAATCAACAAAGTATTTTTAAAGAAACCTGGCCTAAGTATGATCCGAAATTAGCACACGACGAAATGATTAATCTGGTTATTCAGGTTAACGGAAAAGTCAGAGATACTGCGAAGGTTAGTGTTAATATTAGCGAAGAAGACGCTAAAAAAATTGCTTTAGAAAGTGAAAAAATAAAGAAGTGGCTTGAAGGCAAAGAAGTAAAGAAAGTGATTTTTGTGAAGGGGAGGTTGGTGAATATTGTAGTAAAGTAAATATTAAAAAACACACTTTAATTAAACATTAAGGCGTGTTTTTTGTCTCTTTGCCAGCAGAACTGTTCGCTTCGCTCCGCTTGGGGTTACTTTCTTGTAACCAAGAAAGTAACCAAAGAAGTTTTGGGGGTCTTCAATTCGCTATTAATTCTGTAACTTTCGTTCCACGCGTCTCGGCGCTCAGCTCAGACCCCCAAACCCCCTTGGTGATTCTAAATATATTTTTTTAGTTTTTCCTAACTTTTTCTATGCTCGCAGTTAAAATGCAAATGCAATTTTTATAAATTCGCTATTAACCAACTGCCGTCGGACTGTTTGACCACTCGGAAATTAAGCGAGACCTCGGTGCCTCTTAAGGAGAAATAAGCTTTATTTGAATATATTTTTTCCGTCTCACTTGAACCGGATAATTTAGCGCCGGATAAAAGGTTAGCTAACAGGAGCCGGCTTTCCGCGCTTAAATGTTCAACCGCATATTCAATTGATTTGCGCATTGATTCAATAAAGAATGATTGAACTTCGGTAGAGTTGCCGCTTCTGATGCTCGCGGCGGCCTGATCAAGCACGGAATCCCGGTTAACGGGCGGGTCTTCCGGCGGAATCGCCGGAGGTAGGTCGGGGGGAGGCGTAATAGGCGGTTGACCGATGGTTATTTGATTTAAATTATTATTAGTGATGCCTAATGCCAAATGGCGCATAATCGCGAAGGCATCATCGGGTCTGCCTAAATAATATTTTTTATTGTCGGCCGGGTTTAAATACCAACCGGCGCCAAGGCTTTCAACTTGCAATAAAATTTTTCCGCGCAGCTGTTTTATTAAACTCTGGTCAATAGCAACTCGCTCCGTACCCAACGGGCTGTAATTATTTATAATTTCGGTCTTATCTTCGTGCCCGTCATTGTCGGAATCGGTTTTAGCCGGGTCGGTGCCGATGGCCTGTTCTAAATTATTAGGCAAGCCATCGCCATCGTCGTCCGCGCCCGAATAATCCAATAGGCCCACGGCGATTTTACTTAAATTGGCGTTATTGACGCCCAAAGCCAGCCGTTGCATTAGAGTAAAGGCATCAGCCGGCCGGCCTAAAAAATACCTTTTTTGGTCGGTCGGGTTAATGTACCAGGCTTCGCCCTTGGCTTCAACCTGCAGTAAGATCCGGCCGGATAATTTTTGCGCTAAACTACCTTGCGCTGTTGCCGGCAAAGCACTGGTGCCGAGCAGGGCCGAAGCGCTTAATCCTATTATGGAGGTAATAAGTATTTTTGACTTCATTTGAATTATGTTATAATAATAGAAGCTATGAAAATGCTAAAAAAAATAACTATCGGTTCTGTCATCATGCTGTTAGTGTTCGTAATGGGCGGATTGATAATGCATAAATCGGTGGTGTCTTGGCGCTGGAATAATTTCGCCGGCGCGGCCGGCGGCATGCCTTTCCAGGTTGGTTTAACTAATGTGATAGTTACGCCCTGCACCACCAGCGGTTATACTTGCACCGGAGGAACTCTTTGCAATTTAGTTGACTCGGCAGATTGCAGTTTGTATGAAGATGTTAATGGATCGTCGGCCGGTGGTACCGGCCAGCCGCCTTTATTATTGTCTATCATAGCGGCAAGCCAGACTGGTTTATCGTCGGGCGGTCAGCTGATTTACGGCGGAACGACAAATTCAATGTATATTTCTCCGGACGCTTCTTTAGCCTCTGTCGGAGGCTGTTATGGCTCGGCTTGCGCGGTTGGACCGGGGATTACCAATAAAATTTATGCCTGGCTGGAAAAGCTTGATAAATTTATTATAGCAGGATTTAGAAAAAGTCAGAAGTAAGAATTAAGAAGTAAAAAAAATGCATACAGACCTATTGGAAAAAACCAAGGAACTCTGCCGCCTTTATAACATCAAGCCTGCCCGTTCAAAAGGGCAGAATTTTTTAATTAGGGAAGAAATCTATGACCAGATAGTGGCGGCGGCGGATTTAAAGCCTAGTGATACGGTTTTGGAGGTCGGGCCCGGCCTGGGTTTCATGACCGCCAAACTGGCGGTTCACGCCGGGCGGGTAGTGGCTGTAGAGTTGGATGACAGATTGGCGGAAGTTCTGCAGATCGGCTTAACAGCAAAGAGTATAAAAAATGTGGAGGTGGTGAATGAAGATATATTGAAATTTTCAATTTTCAATTATCAATTTTCAAACAATTTTCAATTATCCAATTTTAAAATTGTTGCAAACTTACCCTATAATATTACTTCAATTTTTTTGAGGAAGTTTTTGGAAGCAGAAAATAAACCCGAGTTAATGGTGCTGATGCTGCAAAAAGAAGTGGCGGAAAGGATTACTGCCAAGCCCGGGAAGATGAGTTTGCTTTCGGTGTCAGTGCAGTTTTACGCCAAGGCAGAAATTGTCCGGTTGGTGCCAAAAGAATATTTCTGGCCGCAGCCAGAAGTGGATTCGGCGATTGTGAAGATAAAAATTAATCCCCCTCACCCCCTTCCCGCCCGAACGACTGTTCAGTCGGGCGGGTATCAAGGGGGAAAGAATAGAGAGAAAGATTTTTTTAGGCTGGTAAAGTTTGGTTTTAGCTCAAGGCGGAAAATGTTAAAAAATAATTTAGCCGCCGGGTTGAAAATGGAGCAGTCTGAAGCGCAAAGTATCATCGAGAATGCCGGTTTTAACGGAAAAATTAGAGCCCAGGAATTATCGGTTGAGGATTGGTTAAAATTATTTACGGTTTTTAGATAAAAGTGATATAATAAATAGCGAACCAAGGCACGAATTAAATCGAATTAATACGAATATAATTTGAGCTAAGATAAAATTATTCGCTTTTAATTCGCATTAAATTCGTTTTCTATGAAAGAAATAATAAAAATTAACAAAAATTCGTTTGCCAGAATAACGGCTTTGCTTTACGGTTTGGTCGGCTTCGTTATGGCCATGATAGTGGCGGTTTACACTATAGTCAACATTATCCTGCGTCAGGATTTTCTGGGTTCGGCTGTTCTGGTAGTTTTATTTAACCTCGGCGAAGGAATATTAATAGGGGTATTAACCGCGCTCTTAACCGCTTTATTGGGCTGGGGTTTAGGTTATATGATGGCGGGAATATATAATTGGTTTGCGGCAAAAGCGGGCGGGGTTAAGGTGGAGGTTGAGGATATGGGTGAAAAAAGCAAAAAGTTAAAATCAAATTAGTTATTAATGCAAAATGTAAATATCAAAGTTTAAAATGACAATTAAAAATGCAAAATGTCTAAATATAAATAATTTTAAATTTTGCATTGTCATTGCTCTGCAATGACCCCGCATCTGCGGGGTGCTAGCGGAGCTAGCATTTTGCATTTTGATTTTTAAACTTTAAATTTAATTCTATGTCTCTACTCAACAACAGCCAAGACCTATTATACATCGTCATCTCTATTTCAATTTTAGGTCTAGCTATTTTTACCTGCTGGGCGATTTTTTATCTGGCCATGATATTAAAGCAATCTTCCCAGATTATCAAGGAGATGCGCGACCGGCTGCATAAGGTCGACACAATTATTGATTCTCTAAAAGAAAAAATCGAGCATAGCGCGTCTTATTTGTTCTTGATTGGCGAAGGCATAAAAAAATTGGTGGAAGTTATGAGGGGTCTGACGGAAAAAAAGAAAGACGGCGGCCGGAGGGCGAAAAAAGAGGAATAAGCAATTATTTTATTTTTTTATATAATATAAATTTATAATATGAAGTTTCTTCTATTATAATATAATAATATTGAGAAAATTATTATAATAGATAACCCCCCAAAAATATGAACGAGAATAGGATCGGAGAAAATCCTCCTCAACCGAAAAAGACGGAGTTACAGCCGATAGATAGTCTTGAGACTATAAAACAAAACGTTGCCATTTTAAAACAAAAAGCAGAACAAGCAAAACGGGAAAGAGCAGAAACTGTTAATGAAAAGTTTCATGAAAGAAAAGCCCTTTTAGAAGAAGCGGAAAAACTAAATCAGTTAGAATCAGAAACCCAAGAGTCACTAAAAGAATTTGAGTTACTTAAGCAACAAGAAGGCGTTGGCAAAGACCCTGATTTTTTAAAGCAGGTGGAAGCGGCGGAAGTTTTTTTAGAGGGCGTGCATCAACAGCAAGACAAGATAAGCAAAAAAATTGCCTCCCTAGAAGCTTTTCCCGGCGTTTCAGATATAATACAAGCCGAAGACGAAAAGAAGAGGCAAGAAGCTGAAGAGAAGCGGGAGACGGAAAAGCTTAAGGAGGATTTTAGAAAAGAAGTGGAGCTGTTAGCTGATGAGGCAAAGGCGTTAATTCTGAAAAGCAGAGAGATTGATAATAAAATACGTGAAATTGAAAATAAATTTAGAACAGCATATGAGAAATTTATAGAGGTTATTGATGCAGCTTTTACAAAGCTCGAGGAAGGAAAAGGGAAAAAGCGACAGGAAGTGGCTGCTCTTTTAAGAAGGTTTCGAAATGATATTAGAAAATGGGATGAAGGAAGTAAAATTAGTAATATTTTTAAAGAATTTGAAGAATTAAAAAAATCACTCGGTTTTTTTAGTGGCAAGGAAAAGCAAACCATTGATTTGATTTTAAGCAAGAACACTGAACGAGAAGAATACATTGAGCTTAGTGGAGAGTATGTGAAATGGAGAAATAAAAGATCTAACCTTGTACCGGCAGAAGCTGCTGAATTAGAGAAAAAACGTAAAGCACTAGGGGAGAGATATAATAAATTACCCAATCATATACAAGAAAATATTTTTTATGAAGTTCTTAATCATCGTCAAATCACTTGGCAGAGTGGGCGTTTCGCGTTAAATACGCCAGAGCGATAATTTTTCCACTTAAAATTTTAGGCTAAGGCATAAAAAAATTGGTGGAAGTTGTGAGGGGTCTGACGGAAAAAAAGAAAGACGGCGGCCGGAGGGCGAAAAAAGAGGAATAAAAATGAAGATACGAAAAAAGCGGAAACGCGCTTCGTGGCGTTTCCGCTTTTTTTATCTTGACAAGCTTATTGCTCATATTATATATTTTATTTACGACAAACCCCCTGGCGCGATGGTCAGATAGGGTGAACCTAAACACTAGGCGCATAAATCGGCGCTAAACTTATGAATGTGATCAATAATAATAATAACTAGGTGTACGGTGTGGTCTTTTAGTCCATTTTCCCGCCAGGAGGCAATGAAAGGTGGGGGTAGAGTTCTTTGAAATTCTATAAGCATTTGCCCGCTTCGGCTAAAAACCGGAGGTCGCCGCCGCTTTAAATAAGTTGGCGGCTCTTTTTATTTAATATACCCGCAATCCTTATTGGAGCATTTTATTTCGCCTTTTTTCGCGTCTTCAATCAAGAGGCTCGAGCAATCCGGGCATTTTTCGCCCGTGGGTTTGCTCCAGAAGGTGGTTTTGCAGGCAGGATATTGGTTGCAGGCGTAGAAGATGCCGCGGCGGCTGCGTTTTTGCACGACCTCGCCCTTTTTGCAAACCGGGCAGGTTGCGCCGGTTCCCTGGCCTGCGCCGTTGATGCTTTTAATGTTTTTACACTTAGGGTAGGCGGAGCAGGCGAGAAAGGGGCCGAATTTTCCTACTTTGACCGCCATAGGCGCGCCGCATTTATCACAAACTTCCGTCTTATATTTATCTTTAAGTTCGTCAATCTCCTTACTGTCAGCTCGGCCGTTTTTATCTCGATCGGTTCCGGGCATGGATTTTATATTTTTACATCCCGGAAAAGCGCTGCAAGCCAGGAATTTTCCGTAGCGGCCGGTTTTAACGATCATGGGAGCGCCGCACTTATCGCAGATTTCGGTAGATTTCTCTTCCGGGACAATATCATTTTTGTTTATGGTTTCATATTTACTTTCCAGATTGGCGTGAAATGGTTCATAGAATTCTTTAATAATCGGCTGCCATTTAACCTCGCCCTCGGCGATCATATCCAAATCATTTTCCATTTTAGCGGTAAACTCGTAGTCTGCAATTTTAGGAAAATGCTCAACCAATAAATCAATCACCACGAAAGCGATGTCGGTCGGAGCCAGACGCTTATTCTCGTCGCGCTGAACATAATTCCGTTCAATAATGGTGTTAATAGTCGGCGCGTAGGTTGAGGGCCGGCCGATGCCGTGTTTTTCCAATTCTTTGACCAAGCCGGCGTCCGAGAATCTCGCCGGCGGCTTGGTAAAATGCTGCTCCTTTTTTAAATCCAGAAGCTCCAACTCTTCTTTTGTTTTCATCTCCGGGAGCACTATTTCCTGGCTTGCCTCGGGATAAATTTTTAGATAGCCGTCAAATTTTACAATTTGGCCGTTGGCTCTGAATTGATAGGGCGTTTCTAGGGCGTCAATATCAACCGTAGTGGTATCAACAATCGCTTCGGGCATCTGCGAGCCGATGGCTCTCTGCCAGATTAATTTATATAATTTATTTTGATTTGGATTTAAATCAGAACTGACTGACTCGGGAGCGCGGGAGGCTTCGCTCGGCCTAATGGCTTCGTGGGCTTCTTGAGCGCCCTTAGCTTTGGTTTTAAAGCGGCGCGGCGAGGCTAAACTGTATTTTTCACCCAAATTAGTTTTTAAATATTGTGCCGTTTCGGTTAAAAATTTATCAGCCAGATTCAGCGAATCGGTTCTCATGTAAGTAATAAAGCCCATTTCGTAAAGCTGCTGCGCTATCATCATGGTTTGCTTGGCGGAAAAACCGAGCCAGCGATTGGCGGTTTGCTGTAAGCTGGAGGTGGTAAATGGCTTAGGCGGCTGTTTTTTGGTTTGTTTTTTTTCCAGGTCGGCCACCAGATATTTTGCCCCGTTAAGCGCTTCTAATATTTTTTCCGCCTGTTCTTGGTTTTTTATTTCCAGCTTATCAATCGTCTTGTCCGCGATTTTATTCAGCCTGGCTGAGAACGGCAGCTTCTGCTCGTTTTGCAAACTTGCCTCCACCGTCCAAAATTCATCCGTCTTAAATTTTTTAATTTCCCGTTCCCGTTCAACCACTAAGCGCACCGCGACCGATTGCACGCGGCCGGCGGATAAGCCTTTGGCGACTTTCTTCCATAAAAAAGGGGACAGCTCATAGCCGACCAAGCGGTCAAGAATCCTTCTGGCCTGCTGGGCATCAACCAGTTTCATATCAATTTTTCTGGGCTTCTCTAAGGCCTGTTCTATGGCCGGTTTGGTAATTTCATGAAAAACTATGCGATCGGTTTGGGCCTCGTTGATTTTTAGCGCCTGGGCCAAATGCCAAGCGATAGCCTCGCCCTCTCGGTCTTCGTCGGTTGCCAGTATAATTTTATCTGATTTTTTGGCTAATAATTGAAGATTTTTTAAATTCTTTTTAGCCTTAGCCGGCACCACATACTTAGGTTCAAAATTATTATCAATTTCAATACCCATAGTGCTTAAAGGCAAATCGCGGACATGCCCGAAAGAAGATTCAACGGTAAAATCCGAACCTAAAAATTTAGTAATGGTTTTGGCTTTAGTTGGAGATTCAACGATGACTAGCTTCATAAATAATGTAAAGTTAAAATCTGAAAATGTAAAATGACAATGTAAAATGCAAAATGTCTAATTACCCAAATGATTAATAATTTTAAATTTTAAACTGTCATTTTTCATTTTGATTTTTACATTTTAAATTTAGTTCTTGCCAGATTATCTAGCCAGTACATATTGCATACTGCCCAAATTTTTTATCATTCCTTTCATTTCCATGATAGTAAGTGTACTATTTATAACCGAGGTGTCAAGCTTTGTCAAGCGAACCAGCTCGTCAACATGAACCGGTTCGTAATTTAAACTGGCCAAAATCAATTCTTCCTCAGCCGATTCGGGAATAATTTTTTTATTCTCGGTAAAAGCGACCGCTTCGGTTAAATTAAGAGATTCAATGATATCTTTGGCGCCGGCTATCAGCTTGGCTCCCATTTTGATTAGGCTGTTGGTGCCGGCCGAGTAAGGCGAGTAGATATTGCCGGGGATGGCGAAAACCTCCCGATTTTGATCCAGAGCGTGCATAGCGGTAATAACCGCGCCTGACTTATCTCCGGCTTCAATCACCAGGGTGCCGAGAGACAGCCCGGAAATTAAGCGGTTTCTTCTGGGAAAGTGGTGGCTTAATGGCGGTGTGCCAAGAGCGTATTCGGTTAAAACCAGGCCGCCGTGAGCTTCTATTTTATCGGCCAGATAGCGGTTTTGCGAGGGGAAAATACTTTGCTGATCCAGTCCGGATCCCAGTACCGCGATGGTTTTGCCGCCCGCGTCCACAGCCGCCAGATGCGCCAGCGTGTCTATGCCTAAGGCCAAGCCACTGACGATAGTTAACTGATTGGCCACCAGCTCCCTAACTATTTTTTCCGTAACCTGCTGTCCGTAAGCAGTAAATTTTCTGGTGCCCACAACGGCTAGCATGAAATCAGTAAAAGCTTCCAATTCGCCGCGATAGTAAATTAATAGGGGAGGGTCGTAGATTTGCTTTAGGAGTTTTGGATAGGCCGAATCGTCAATGGTTAAAGTTTTGATTTTTTCCTTGTTTAAATTTTCCAAGAGCCGATCTGGTTCAATTTGATGCTTAAAAATTGTGAATTCTTCGGCCGTCTTTTCATCAATCCCGGCTCGGACATACTCCTGAAACGGCGCGCGGAAAGCGGTTTCCATATTCGGAAAGTATTTTTTTATTTTCTTAAATTTAACCGGGCCGAATTTATAAAATTGGCTTAGAGCCAGCCAATATTTTAGATCCTCCATATATTATTTATTGTAAGAAAACCTTTTGTCATTGCGGGGAGCGATTTTATTTTGTCCCCCTTCAAAAGGGGGATTAAGGGGGTTAAATTAATTCCATTACAATTTAACCTCCCCTACCCCTCCTTTAGAAGGAGGGCTTTCCGCTCGCAACGACAAATCATATTTATTATTAGCGAATTTTATTGGTAAAAATTATATTTGGCTCTTGACATGAAAAATTGGTTGTGATAATATATTATGATATTTAATTTGATTAAAATTAATAATCAAGTTTTTATATTGACATAATAACATATTTATCCCCATTAGAAAAAGCCTTTAGTTGAGTCGTGAAGTTGGCCAGTTATGAGTCTAATGGAAAATTTATTCTAACGGGGTAAATTTGGGCTTAATAGTATTTAGAATTTTGCCTAGGAGTGGTAAAGGTTAAACCTCCCTCCTGGTTTAGCTCGAGCCTTCAATTGGGTTTATCCCGGGCTTCTAGGCAGAATTGTGAATATTAAAAAAACACCTTCGTATTAGCGAGGGTGTTTTTTATTTGTACTAATTAATTTTAATCTCGTTTAACGAAGTCAGCACTACTGAATTAATTGTTTTTAGTTCTTCGTCCTTAAACTTTTGCAGAACAAACTTGTCAGCTGGAATTTTTTCTAAGGCTGGTGTGCGAATGCCAATCCTTAAACGCTTAAAATTTTTAGTTTTGAGATGGTTGATGGTAGATTCAACGCCCCTATGGCCGGCGCTTCGGGAATCAATTGAAATTTTAAATTTTCCTAGTTCAATGTCCAAGTCGTCGTGGATAACCGTTAAAATTTCCGATAAATCAGCGTTAGCGGATTTAAGTATGCCTAACTTTTTCGGCAGAAGCTTGTAATACGATAAAACCGCGGCCACGGTCTGGCCCGAGTTGTTCATGAAGTCTTGCGGCTTAATCAATAATAAACCAGACCCTTTGGCTAATTCGGCTTTAAATTTTTTACTGGTTTCCCAAGTTAAACCAAGTTCTTTAGCTAAAGCGTCAATCGCCATAAAGCCGACATTGTGGCGGGTGTTTTCATATTGTTCGCCCGGGTTGCCCAGGCCGACGATGGTCTGCATAAAATTTTTAATTTTTAATTTTTAATTTTCAAACAATTTTCAAGGATTTAATTTTCAATTAGTTAATTAAGAAATTGAAGAATTATAACATTGTTTGAAAATTGAGAATTGAGAATTGAAAATTTACTCCTGGTGTTTTCCATGCGCGGTTTTATTCTTGGCCACTTGCACGGTTAGGGGAGTGCCTAAAAAGCCGTAAGTTTCCCGTAAGCGGTTTTCAATAAAACGGATATAGGAAAAATGTAGGTCTTCCTTAGGACCGATTTTTAATTCAAATTTCGGCGGGTTGGCGCTAATCTGGGTAAAGTCGCGGATATGAGGGTGTTTAACGCCTTTGCCTTTAACCGGGCGGTGTACTCTGACGATGCGCGACAGAAAATGAGACAGTTGGGAGTCGCTTAATTCTAATTTTTTTTGCTGATCAATTTTTAAGATCAGATCAAAGATTTTTTTTACTTTTTCGCCGGTTTTGGCGGAAATAAATTGGATGGGCGCGAAGCGGGCGAACGGCATTTTGTCGTAGATGTAATCGGTATATTTTTTTGTATCTCGCTCCGGCACTTGATCCCACTTATTGGCGATGAAAATAAAGCTTTTTTTATGACTGACGATTTCTTCCACCAGCCTGGCGTCTTGATGGGTAATTTCAAGGCTCATATCCAAAACCAATAAAGCAATATCGCTTTTTGACAAGGCGGACAAGGATTTGGCAATGCCGAATTTTTCCAAACCGTAGGTTTTAGCGCCTTTGTGGCTGATGCCGGCGGTATCGATTAACAGCAGGGGACGGTTTTCATAAATTATTTTAGTGTGCTGGGGTTCGCGGGTAGTATGCGGTACCGGACTGACAATCACCCGCTCGTAGCCCAGCAGTGAATTAAGCAAGCTGGACTTACCTACATTGGGCTGGCCGATGATGCAGACCTTAATCGGGTTGTCTTCAATCGGCGCTTCTTTAGTTAAGTAATTCTTATCCTTGTCGCTTTTGATGTTTCTAAATTTAAGCTTTTTAACAATAATATCCAGTAAATCGCCCGTACCCGAACCGTTGGCGGCCGAAACCGGAAAGGGTTCACCCAGAGCTAATTTATAAAATTCAGAAAGTTTCAGCCGATCCTTCGGAGCATCGGCTTTGTTTACCGTTAAGATTACTTTTTCGGCATTGATATTTTTTTTGATTAACAGCGCCAATTCTTTGTCTTGGGGCAATAGGCCTGATTTATTATCAAGTAAAAATAAAACTAAATCAGCCCGGTTTAAGTATTTAAAGGCTTGTTTTTGAACTTGGTTATCAATTTCATCGGTTGCCTTGGTTTTATCGGATAAATGTTTGAAATCAATCATGCCGCCGGTATCAACCATGGCGAATTTATGGCCGCGCCAGGTGATTTCCCCTAAATTACTGTCTCTGGTAGTTCCTTGGATATCAGAAACCAGGGCTTGGCGTTTTTCAACCAAGCAATTAAATAGAGTGGATTTGCCCACATTGGTTCGACCGAAGATAACGACCAGGGGGAGAGGCTTTTTTTTCTTTTTTGTATCTGCCATAGAAATTCAAAATGTAAATCTCAAAATGTAAAATGACAATGTAAAGTTAAAAATGGATTAATAATTTTACATTTTGCATTGTAATTTTTAATTTTGATTTTTCAATTTTGCATTATTTATTACTGTGCCGTATTTTCCACGCCTGATTGCGTGGAGTCCGCATCCCGGCCGAGAATAATAATAAAATCCGGTTGGACAGGTTTGGCTGTTTTTTCTATGGCCAGTTCTTTAGCCAGATCGTTAATCAGCCATTCGGGTATGCCCAAGGAAACATTGGCGTTGGTTTTATTTTTTAAAATCGTCAGCGCTTGAATTTTAGCGCCGTAAGTCAAATCATAGATGACTGTTTTTTCAAAGTTTTTTTGGCTGGTGTTGCCGATGCGGACTATATCAAAGCCGTATTTTTCTAAATCCAAAGCGGTTTTATTGGCTAAACCGTTTATCCAGGTGCCGTTTCTAACTTCAACCGTGGCCGGCTGCTGCTTAATTACCGCTTTGTCGCTTACCGGCGCCTCGGCAAAAATATTATTGATTAAATATTGTATTTCCGAAAAGTCGCCGCTTCTGGGCGATAGGAGATAGGCGCCGTCAACGCCCACGGTGTCCACTAAGAGTCCGTCCGGGCTGTTATCCAGCACATTGCTAGAGATATCTTCGCTCTTGATATTTTTTCCCAGCTCCCACAGCTTGATAATTTCCCAAATTTTTAAATTGGTGCTGTAATTTTCCTGGATATCGGAAATAGTCTTAGAAATCATGGCGGGTTTAAATAAAATGTTAAGCGACATTACTTTTGCTTTAACCGCTTCCAAGACTTTTTGCTGCCGGCGCGAGCGGGCGAAATCAGAACCCTCTACGCCTCCGGCATGCCTGGAGCGGACATATTTTAAAGCTAGACTGCCATTCATGGTTTGCTCGCCTTTTTCAATATGCAGATGTTCCCATCTTTGATCCCAGGGCGAATCTTCATTGCCTAAAATCGGGTATTTATAATCATCAAGAGTGTTGTCTACGGTTATTTTAATTCCGCCCAAGTCGTCAATAATTTTTTCAAAGCCGGTGAAATCCACGGTTAAGTAATAGTCAATCGGAGTTTGGAAAACATCGCTGATGGTTTGGCTGACCGCCAGCCCGCCGGAGCCGGGCTCTTTCATTTCGGCATAAGCGTTGACGCTGTTTATTTTTTGCCAGCCCATGTTTTCAATCGGCACGGCCAGGTCGCGCGGTATGGAAAGCAAAGATAATTTTTTTTCGCTGGGCTTCAAGCTGGTTAAAATTATAGTATCGGTTAACAGGCCGCCGTCATGATTTTTGCCGCCAATTCCCAAAAGCAGGATATTTACTTGATCTCTGTCCTCGCCTTTTAATTTAACATCAGCACTTTCAACCAGATGCTTAATCTGGCTGATAATCGGCAGGTTATAGAACCAAGACGATGACGGTTCGCTGGAGTTCCTATTAAAAGCAAAGACCACAAAGGCGATAAATATGAAAGTTAACAAAACAGCCACTCGTTTAAGCGGTTTATTTTTCGGCTGATGGTTGAACTGGCCGGCGGCAGGCGCGTCGGCTTCAGACCGGAGATCGGCTTTTAATAAATCTATTTTTTTATTTACCCAGTCAGACATTTTTTCTAATTTTAGTTACATTACCCCGGTTAGTAATCTAACGGGGTCCATACTGTTTAGTATATATATGTTTCTTGGTTTTGACAAACGATGGAGTTTTAATGTTGAACATCATACTAATTAGAGATTTAAGGATGTATTTTACTGTTTTTTTATCGGTGGTGTCAACTGCGTGTATCGTCGTTTATTAGTTAAGGGGTTGTTTTTTTTCGAGTAAGTAGTTATAATAACAAGTAGACAAAATACTAATAATGTTCTAAGCTTATTTACCCCGCTAAATAAAGCTTTTTGGTATTATATTTACTGACACAATTAAAAGGTTATTGTAATTGCGAATAAACAGTTGTAGTATTATTTAACGGGGTAAACTCCGCTGAATAAAGCTTTTTATTCTTATTTATTATGTTAAAAAAATTTTTAGCTTATATTTTTGAATTAGTTAAAGTCGTAGTAATTTCTTTAGCCATCATTATCCCTATCAGATATTATTTAATTCAGCCCTTCTATGTTAAGGGCGCTTCCATGGAGCCGAATTTTTATGATAAAGAATACCTAATTATTGATGAAATCAGCTATCGTTTTCACGAGCCGGTGCGAGGAGATATCGTGGTTTTCCGCTACCCCAGGAACCCGGAAGAATTTTTCATAAAAAGAATCATCGGCTTACCCGGAGAGAAAATTCAGATTAAAGACGGTTTTGTTTATATCTATAATCAAGCGCAGCCGAGCGGTTTTCAGCTGGAAGAACAATATTTGTCATCGGACTTAAGGACTTACGGCTTAAATGAAGAAACTATTACTTTAAGCGATAGTGAATTTTATGTCTTGGGCGATAACCGCAATTCTTCTAAAGATTCCCGGAGTTTCGGCGCGGTGAACGAGAAGTATATCACCGGGCGAGTGCTACTCCGCGGTTGGCCGTTTAATCGGATTAATGTTTTTTCCGCGCCGGAATACTCATATTAATGTAAAGTTGAAAAATCAAAATTAAAAATGACAGTTTAAAATGTAAAATTATGAATTAGCTAATTTTAAATTTTACATTGTCATTTTTCATTTTGAGATTTTCATTTTAAATTTTCTACTATGCCAAAAATGTTTAAGAAAAAAGAAAACCCAGAAGAAATTTTTAGAGTCAGAAAAGGAAAATTCGTTTCCCGCCTTCGGGGGATGAAGGATGTTCTGCCGGATGAGTACAGGTATTGGAATTTAGCCGTTAAAAAAGCCACGGAACTTTCTAAATCTTACGGTTTTAGGCGGATGGATACGCCGGTGCTGGAGAGCCTTGAACTTTTTGAACGCTCCAGCGGCCGCGGTTCGGATATTGTCATTAAAGAAATGTTTTCTTTTGTTGATAAAAACGGCGACAAGATCGCCTTACGGCCTGAAGCCACCCCCGGAATAGTCAGATCTTATATTGAGCACGGCATGTTTAATCTGCCTCAGCCGGTGAAATTATTCTGGCTCGGACCGGTTTTCAGGCATGACAAGCCCCAGGCCGGACGCTACCGCCAATTCAGCCAGTTTAATTTAGAAAATATCGGGGAGCCCAGCCCGGTAGCCGACGCTGAACTTATCTCGGTGGCCTATTATTTTTTCCACGAATTGCAGGTTGAAGTCGTCATCCAGATAAATAGCATCGGCTGTTCCTTATGCCGAAAAGATTATTTGGTTAAACTGGAAGATTTTTATAAAGAACGGGGGCGTCGAGCCAAGTTATGCCATGACTGTAAAAAGAGGCTTGTTAAGAATCCTTTGCGCCTGCTTGATTGCAAGGAAAAGCAATGCGTGGAAATGGCGGCTGAAGCGCCGCAGATAGTTGATAGCTTGTGCGATGATTGCCGCAATCATTTTATAAAAGTTCTGGAATATCTGGATGAGCTGGACATACCTTATAATTTAAATCCGACTCTGGTCAGAGGACTGGATTACTATAATCGCACCGTGTTTGAAGTCTGGCCGGTCAATTTAGAGGCCGCGGTTGATGCCGAAGCAGAGCTAAGCGAATCATCCAATAAGAATAGCCATGGCAAAGCCGTTGCCGGTTTAGCTTATGCGAATAAACCGGAGGCCGGTAAAGCGGAGTTATCCAGGCAATCGGCCTTGGGCGGCGGCGGCCGCTACGACGGCTTGGTGGAATATATGGGCGGGCGGCCGACTCCGGCTTGCGGCTTCGGTATCGGCTTGGAACGGGTAATTTTAAAAATAAAAGAGAAAAATATTCCCATCAAGGACGAAGAAAAAGGCGACATTTTTTTAGCACAATTAGGCGATCAGGCCAGGAGAAAAATCATGAAATTATTTGAAGTTTTGCGCAAAGCCGGCTTTAATGTGCGGCAGGCTTTTACCAAAGATAGCTTAAAAGGCCAGCTGGAAATGGCCAATAAGATGGGAGTAAAATATACTTTGATTTTAGGCCAGAAAGAAGTTATGGACGGCACCATCTTAATTCGCGATATGGAATCCGGCATTCAAGAAATAATTGACTACAAGAAAATTCTTGCGGAAGTGGAAAAGAGGCTGGGCAGTCCGGCAAAATAACCCCACAAATCTACGAATCAGCTACGAATATTACAAATCAAAATATTTTAAGAGAATTTGTAGTATTTGTAGACGATTTGTAGATTTGTAGGACAATAATAATATTAAAAAGAAAGGCAGGTGTTAACATGGCGGAATTTAAAAGAAAAAAGGGAGAGAGTTTTGAGAGTTTCCTAAGGAGATTCAATAAGAAGCTTCAGCAAAGCGGCAAATTGTATTTAGCCCGCCAGATTCAGCATGTTCAGCCGAAAATCAATAAAACTCAGCAGAAAAAGCGTGCTTTAGTCGGCATGAAGCTTCATTCAAATAGAGAGTATTTAAAGAAAATCGGCAAGTTAAAAGAAGAGCCGAAAAAAAGATGGTAAACTCTTTGAATTGTCATTGCGAGCGACCGTCTTATTGTCATTCCGGCCTTAAAGCCGACCTGCCCGCCTAGGGCGGGAGGCGAGCCGCCCCGCAAAGTGCGGGGTGGATTGCGGGTCACCGCGCCCGCCACGCTTCGCTGGCGATGCGGGCGGGAGCCCGCAATGACAGAGAGCGAGATTGCTTCGTCCCCCGGGTCAAGCCCGGGGCTAAAGGCGCTCCTCGCAATGACAAAATATGTTTATGCCTAAATTATCAGAACAAATTAATCAGGATCTGAAAATCGCCATGAAAGAAAGGCGTACCGAAGAGCTGTCAACCTTAAGGATGTTAATCGCGGCTATGCGCAACAAAGAAATTAGCTTGCGGCCCGCCTTCGCCGAGGCTTCGGCGGGCAGGCAAGACGGCAGGGCTGAGCTGACCGATGGCCAGATAACCGAAGTTATCTCCAGCGAGATAAAAAAACGGCGTGATTCAGTGGAGGCTTACCAGCAGGGTAAGCGCCAGGACTTGGTTGACAAGGAAACGCACGAAATAAAAATTTTAGAAAAATATCTGCCGGCGCAGTTGAATGACGAGGAGCTGGAAAAAATCATCAAAGAAATAATCGCTGCCGGAGTTCAGGATTTCGGCAAAGTCATGGGCCGGGCCATGGCCAAGGTTAAGGGCAAAGCCGATGGCAATAGGGTCGGTGCCTTAGTTAAAAAATTATTAGGGAAATAAAAGATGTAGAGACGCAATGCATTGCGTCTCTACATTTTTTATTTCATCCTGGGTATGAATTTCTTTATATTATCAAGCATGGTATTTTGCAAATTTTGCTTGATTTTATTCCTGGCCGTGGCGGTTTTTACGAACTTAAGCCAGTCGCGGCTGGGGCCTTTGCGTTTTTGCTCCCTGATTATCTCTACCAGGTCGCCGTTTCTCAAACCTTGATCTAAACTGGCGATTTTGTCGTTAACCATGGCTCCGACCGCCTGATTGCCGATATCCGTATGCACGGTGTAGGCGAAATCAATCGGCGTGGCGCCCTCAGGCAAATCAAAGACATCGCCTTTAGGCGAGAAGACGAAAATACGATCATGAAAGACATCAAATTTTATTTTTTTAATAAAGTCGTGAGTGTCCTCGGTTTCTTTTTGAATTTTTATGACTTCTTTCACCCAGGTTGGCTGTTTTCTCAGGTCGCCGCCGTTCTTAACTTTTATTTTATAATACCAATGGGCGGCGATGCCGTACTTAGATTCTTCGTCCATTTCATTGGTCCTGATTTGGAATTCGGTAGGCCTGCCTTCCGGCCCGAAAACCGTGGTATGGAGCGAGCGGTAGCCGTTCGGCTTGGGCACCGCGATATAGTCTTTAAAGCGGCTAGGGTTGGGCCGCCAGAGCGAATGGACAATGCCTAAAACTTTATAGCAGTCGGCAATATCGGGCACGATAATTCTTAAAGCAAAGACATCATAAATTTCATCAAATCTTTTGTCTTTTTTCTGCATCTTCAGATAAATACTGTAAAGGTGCTTAAATCGTCCGGTGATCTGGAAAGGAATTTTCGCTTCCTTAAGCTTAACGCTTAAAATGTTTTTTATTTTTTGAATATAGCGGTTATGCTCCAGCCTTTTTTCCACTTCGTACTTATAGGCTAATTTTTTAAAATTTTCCGGGTAGAGGTGCTTAAAGCAGATATCCTCCATTTGCCATTTTAATTTCATAATGCCTAAGAGGCCGGCGATCGGCGCGTAAATTTCCAAAGTTTCTTTGGCGATGCGAAGGCGTTTTTCCAAAGGCAGAGAGTCCAACGTTCTTAGATTGTGCAGGCGGTCGGCGAATTTTATCAAGATTACCCTAAGGTCGTGCGTCATGGCCAGAAACATTTTCCTCAGGCTCTCGCGGTAGCGTTCAATGCCGCGGTATTTTATTTTGCTTAATTTAGTTATGCCCTCAACCAGGCCGGCCACCTCGGCGCCAAAGTTTTTTTCAATGTCAGCCAAAGTGTATTCGGTGTCTTCCGGGATGTCGTGCAACAAGCCGGCGATTATGGTTTCATAATCGGCTTTAATCTGCACCAAGACAAAGGCCGTATGCAGGCAATGCTGGATGTAGTCCTCGCCATTTTTTCTTTTTTGATTGCCATGAGCTTTAAGCGCGAATTCATAGGCCAGCTCCAGCATGGTAGCGTCCGCCTTAGGGTGGCTTTCCTTAAATTTATTGATAATTTGATTTATGGTCATGGCTATTTGCTTTTGTTATTTTGTTTATGTTATAATATTATTATAAAACTGGGTATAAGTCAAAAAAAATTTAAAGTTGAAAATGTAAATATCAAAATGACAATTAAAAATGTAAAATTATTAATTATTTTTTAACTTTACACTGTCATTTTCCATTTTGATTTTTACATTTTGCATTAATTTCCCCTCATGCTTACCCGTGCTAAAAGTTCAAAAATTTTTAAGATAGCCGTCAGCCTATCAATGGCGATGTTCGCTATTTTTTTGTTGGTTGATTTCGCTTTAGTCCCGCCGGCTTTAGCCGCTACTAATGTAAATAATTATTTTTCTGCCGGCGGCGACGGCACTACCGGAGATCAATTCGCGGACGACGCGGGTTTAGCCGGATCAGGCACGAATTTATACACCACCATAACCAGGGTGATAAGATGGTTCATCGGCTTTTTAGGCATCATCGCGGTTATCTTAATCATCTACGGCGGTTTTCTCTGGATGACTTCGGGCGGCGATCCGCAAAAAATTGATAAAGCCAAGACCGTTTTAAAAAACGCGGTTATAGGCTTGATTATTATAATACTGGCCTTCGCCATTGTAAGTTTTATTCTAAACCTGTTAACGGGCGGGGGAGGAGCGAATAAAAAGCCGGGCGTGCCGCCGGGCAATATCGGCGTGGGCGCCCTGGGCGGCGGCATCATTGAATCCCATTATCCGGCGCGCAATCAGAAAGATGTGCCGCGCAATACCAGCATTATCGTGACTTTCAGGGAAGCGATTAATCCAACTACTATTTGCAGTAACCCGACAGATGTAAATAAATGCAATGGTGAGGAAATTAACACTGACGCGTTAAAGAATATTAGGATATTTAAATTATCGCAACATACTCTTTGCACAAGTGCGACTATAGATCCTCTTTGCACCTTAGCACAAGCAAAAGCATATTCCACTCCGAATAAAAAGACTTTCATTTTTGTGCCGGATAGTTATCTAGGCTCGCCATCGGAACCCATTGACTACGGCGTCTATTTGACGACCGGGATTAAAAAAGCCGATGGTAAAAATGCTTTTGCCGGCTCTTTCAGCCAGGGCTATGAGTGGCCTTTTGAAGTCAGCACTAAAATAGATTTAACCCCGCCCCAGGTTAAGGTCGGAGGAGTTTTCCCGGCGCCTGATGTCAGCGCGGATAGTTATATCGTAGGCGCGGCCACTCCTGCCGCATGGGAGATAATAGTTGCCGCATTGCCGGAGGTAAAGAAAATCGCGGAGGTTACATCTGTAGTTTCAGTTGGCGGCGACCCGGCCGGAGCAGTTATTAACCCAAGTTGCCGGCAAGACGGAATCTTGAAAGTAATCATACCCGCGGGCACAACCCCTTTGGTTGCTCAACTTTTTTCTCCCGCTCCCGCCAGCATGCTCATGGGCCAGGGAACTTTCGGACAAAGCGCCGGCCACAAAACCATATCTTTTAGCGAGTGTAATTTAGTTTTAACTTTAAGCGGCCTAAGCGATGATTTCTCGGCCGGCAATGGCTGGGATATTACTGTAACCAGAGCCATAGACGCCGATACTTTAACGGTTGGCAATAAGGTTTATACTTTTGTCTCGGGTTCGCCAGGCAATCAACAAATTCTCTTGGGAGCAGGTCCTAATTCAATGTCTGCTACTGCGTATAATATCTATCAAACTTTAAAAAATAATACCGAAGTTAAACCAATTCCGCCTTTTCCCACTAAACAAAATTTAAATGAATTTGTGATATTAGAAGCTATAGTAGCCGGTTCCGCGGGAAATAACATTGTATTTAACACCAGCAACTCCGAAGCATTAAAAATTTCTATGGAGCAGAATGGAGCCGACCGACCGGAAACCGTTACGGTTAAAGGCCGGCGCGATAAGCCCATGAACGCCACCATCCAGATTGAGTTTAACGAAGCCATTATGCCCATGCAGGTTTCCGGCACGGCGGATGAAGTGCATGATTTTATCAGAGTGGTTAACGCTGATCCGGCGGCTAAGCCGACCACGGCTAACCCCGCCGACTTGAGCTGTACGGCTGACGCGGATTGCAGGTCGTTTATGTGTGATAAAGAAGAACTAAAATGTAAAGAGAGGATAGTTAATACTAACCCTACTACTGCCCCCGCGGGCGCGAATTGTACACAAGATTCAGACTGCAAGTCATTAATATGTGAAGGAACAAAATGTGTGGCCGCGAATTACCTTAAAGGTAAATTTGAGATTTCCAATCAATACAGCACGGTTAATTTTATTTCTGACAGGGAATGCGGTTTTAATTCGTGCGGAGAAAAAATATATTGCCTGCCGGAAAACAGCCATTTAAGCGTGGAGTTAAAAGCCGCCGGCCTGGCCCTTTGCGATACAGATGCTGACTGCGCCAGCAAGTCGCCTTATAATACTTGCCATACGACAAAAGTTTGCGTAAATCCAAGCAATGAAAATTATCCCCAGGCTGATTTAATGTATTTAATGGATAGCGTGAAAGGCGGAATCATGGATGCGGCCATAAATTCTTTAGACGGCAACCGCGACGATTTAGCTCAAGGGTCGGTTAGTTATTATAATGAAAACGATCTCTACGGCTTATGCGGCAATAAGCAGTGCAGTCAGGCCGATAAATTAACGATTTGCGGGGTTGTAGCTTGTAGCGCCGGATCTTTAGCAAATGCCCAGGAAAAAGGCGACAATTTCCTCTGGAAGTTCTTTATAAATAATTTACTAGATCTCACCAGCCCGAAAATAACCTTAACCGACCCCATTACTAAAGCGTATGATTTCGCGACCGCCGACTATGTTAAGCCGATCTCTATGCATTTTGATAAACTGATGATGTCTTCTAGATTAACCACCGGCAATGTGACTGTAACCAATAATAAAGAAAAAGTTATTCACCAGCTGATAAATTTAAAGGCTTACGCCACCGAACCTTTGGCTTATTGGGTAACCAATAAGGGTTTTGATAAAGAGCCTAGAGACGGGGAGTATGAAGAATCAGATGTTTTTCTTAACCATAGCAGTTTCGGCAAAGCCAGGTCTTATCGGGCCCAGGCAGGCTCGGGCTTAAAGGACATTTATCAGAATTGTTATCTGCCGAGCGGGAGCCTGGACTGTGCTGCGACGCTTATTGATCCGGCAGCACCGTCTTGCTGTAATGGTACTCCGACAGATAGTGAAAAGTGCCAGTAAAATTAATTGTCACTCGCGGACGAAACTCCGTTACCTTTTGTCTTCACCGCGCAGGCTAGCCTACCGGTAGGCTGGTGGGAATAAGCATCGTATATATCAATATTAATTTTTTAATTATTTTAAATAATAATTTCATTTTGCTATCTCTGACGCAGAGTGATATACAAATTGTATGGATAAAAGAGAACAATTAGGCATTGAACAACCTATGAGTTTTTTGGAGAAGGCTCGAGAATTACACAACACAATAGTGGCTTTGCCAGATAGTTTAGGAGAGGATCATCTTCGGGGTGCCGTAAATTTGGAGGGCAGAGCAAGCGCTGAAACAGCCGCTACGGCATTGAAAGCCTTAGAAAATGATCAAGGCGAAGCCATTGATAGAGTTAGGACGGTGTTGATAGATGAATGTAGACGAGGATTAGACAGGATTAAGTATACTGGCGAGGAAATCAAATCATTGGAAACTGCGAAGAAGGCTCTTAAAGAATTAGAATAAAATATTTAATAAAAAAATTAATCCCAGGTGGCGAGATTTAAGCCAGGATTTAGGTTCGTGAGATTGCTTCGCCCCGCAGATGCGGGGCTCGCAATGACAGAAAATATTTAGCCCACAATGACAATTAAACGGATAAAAAAATTTATCATTTTCATCAGTCTGGTTATAGCTATATTGGCCGTGGCTCATTTGATATTGGCTCCATCAGCTTTCGCTTTGGACGCGTGGAACGCGGTCGGCGGCAGCGGGGACCAATTCGCTGGCGACGCCGGCCTGGCCGGAGCCGGCACGAATTTATATGCCACCATCACTAATATTATAAGATGGTTCATAGGCTTCTTAGGCATCATCGCGGTCATGTTAATTATCTACGCCGGCTTTCTCTGGATGACGGCAGCCGGGAACGAGCAAAGGATAGAAAAGGCCAAAAAAGTTTTAATCGGCGCGCTGATCGGCTTGTTGCTGATAATATTTTCTTTCGCCATCGTCAGCTTTATTTTTAATGCTTTAACTGATATAACCACTCCGCCTGGACCAAACTACGTCTGCGATCCGCCCTGCGCAGCTGGAGAATATTGTTGCTCCTACGGTTGCTCTATTAGCCCTTGCGTTCCGTCTTCAGGTGATTATTTCAGAATTACTAAAACCATCCCGACTAACAAAATGGGGCAAGAGGAAGAAGGCGTGATTAGAAATGTGGTGATCAAAGTTTATTTTAATAAAGCCATAGCAAATACGGTTACGCTAAATGCTAACAATTTTAAAGTGGAAAAAGTAAATAATGTTGATCCTAATACGGGAGCATTAACCGCCCCAACCCCGCCATTAATTAATAGTGAAAGCAGGGATTTCGCCAACGACCGCAGGATCGTTACCTTTAAAGATACTGATCCTTGCAACAACCCGGAGAATACACCGAATTGTTTTCCGCCTTGGAGCAGATTTAAGGTAACAATTGATGGAAATAGTATCATTTCAATAAATAATCAAAGTTTAAGCTGCGATAATAGTTCTCCTTGTCAGTTTTATTTCTCCACCGGTCATTTAATAGATGTGAGCGGACCGCAAGCAGGTATAGAAAGCAGGCAGATGTGCCAAAATGTTGGTGGTATACTAGATTCAATTCAGAATGCGAATTTAGTTGACGGCTGGGCGAAAGATGATACAGGAGTTGCTGATATACAGTTTTGTTCTGAAAAACAAGGAGGAACAGGTGAAATTTGTTTCCCACAATCAATTAAAACCGGCGGTATAGGCCAAACTAATTTAAGCCATAGCTATAAATATGATACTAGCGGTTATCAAAAAGATGATTATTATACATTCAGGGTTAGAGCCAGTGATGTGGTGGGTCAGCTTGCTCAAGAGGAGTTTACAACACAAATACGAGCTGGCCATTGCTGCAACGGCATAAAAGATGGGGGCGAAAGCGATGTGGATTGCGGCGGCGAGTGCGGCGCCTGCGATGGCGCGGCCTGCGCCAATGACATAAGTATTCCAGCGACATGTAGTAATAATTTATGCGCTTCACAATTTTGCACCACACTAAATTCTAATCCACCGTCTAATCCAACAGAATGCGAGAAGGCCGGTTATGCTCCCGGGACTACTAGTTGTTGTATCTGCCAGCGCCAGCCGGTTATAACCGGAGTTTTTCCGGTCGGCGGGTTTTGCGAAAACAACCGGGCGTGTTCAAGCCAAAGCGACTGCGAGGGCGCCATCTGCTTAAGTACTGGTTTTTGCGAAGATAATAATACAGCCTGCCTGGCCGATGAGGATTGCCCGGGCCAAGAGTGTAATCAAGATATCCCCAACGGCGCGCCTGGAAATTTTGTCACAATTATCGGCATAAATTTCGGCGCTAATCAAGGCAGCGGCCTAGTTTTTTTTAATAATGAACCGGCTGACCTGGCCAGCGGTCCGGGTTGCGCTCAAAGTTGGAGCGATACGCAAATAATCGCGGTGGTGCCTAATACAAGCAGCGGTCCGATTAAAGTTACGACTGGCGCCGGTTTTTCCGACGATAGCACGCTTAATCCACCTATACCGGATTTTTTAGTTAATACAATTGCCCGGCCCGGCCTTTGCCAGCTTTCCCCAGACAAAGGGGCAATGAATACTTTAATCACTTATAGCGGCATTAAGCTGACCGATACCCAGACTCATTTCGGCAAGCGGGGAGAAAGTGTTCCGGCCATAATTTCTACCGTGGTTAATGATAAACAATTAACCGCCACGGTTCCTAATATAACAACCGGCAAGACTTCCAGCTTTGTCATTAATGAAACTGATAATGTTTATAGCAATTATTTAATTTTTACCAAGGAGCCGGAGCCTTACGCCGGGCCGATAATTACTTCTTTTGATCCGGTTGACGGGGCTACAGGCCAATATGTAACGATTCGAGGCAAGGGCTTCGGAGCAACTAGGGGAAATAGCAAGGTATATTTCGGCGCAGAAATAGGATCGGGTACAGTCAAAGAAGGAGTGGAAGCGGATTTTAATTTTCCGGAAGTCTGCGCCGATTCAATCTGGAGCGATAAGCAAGTTATAGTCAAGGTGCCGGCGGAAATAAAAAATACAGTATCAGGTTTAATAGCTATGGAGATCGCTAAAAGCGGCGGCCAAAACTGGTTAATTGACACCAGTAAGTTAACTCCATCGCAATTTAGTTTTGAGCAAGATAAACCGCTTGCGCCCAGCTTATGTAAAATTAAGCCAATTATGGGGCAGGTTGGTGATGATGTAAGTTTATGGGGCGAGTATTTTGGAGTTCAAGATACTAATAGCAAGGTAAGATTTTATTTAAATTATGATCAATCCGGAGCGGCCATCAAGAGTTGGGGGCAGGATCCGGACAAATCAGTTACTACGGTTCATCAACAAGCGGTTACCGGTCCGGTAAGAGTGGTTAAAAACAGCCCTGAAGTGGTCGGCAATGGCCTGAATTTCACGGTTGGTACCTGTAAAATTGATAGCGAATGCGGCGCGACTAATTTTTGCTGCCCTAAAGGCACTCCATTCGTAGGCAGATGCAGAGACGGAGTAGACGTCCAAGAAGCCTGCTTTCCCGAATATAATTCTTCGGTTTATGAGTGGGATTTTGACACTGAACCTGGTCCGGGCGACCCTTGTTATAATGGCGCTAAAAAAGGATATTGCGATATAACTCAATCTAAATGTACTTCTCCGTATGTTTGTAATACTACTTCTTGCCTCTGCCAAGAACCAGTGCGTTGCGATACAAATGTGAATGAACCCGGATGTCAAGCGGGTGCCTGCGATCCTGGTTATTACTGTAACCAGGACTGTATTTGTAAAGTTTCCACCTGCGATACAAATGTGAATGAACCCGGATGTCAAGCGGGTGCCTGCGATCCTGGTTATTACTGTAACCAGGACTGTATTTGTAAAGTTTCCACCTGCGATACAAATGTGAATGAACCCGGATGTCAAGCGGGTGCCTGCGATCCTGGTTTTACCTGTAATAATTCTTGTCTATGCATACCGGCTCCGGCTGAATCCTGCTCCGGTTACGGCAATTTATGCGCGGATACTTATTTTTGTCCCAATTCGCCGGGCAAATGCTCGGTTAGTAGCGGCAGTACATTAAGCAACGGATTGATCGGCTGGTGGACTTTTGACAGCGCGGATATAGACATAGCCGGAAAGAAAGCCTCTGACAGTTCCGGCCAGGATCAGGACGGTACACTCAATAATTTAACAGGCTCTAATATTGTGCCCGGCAGAATCGGCCAGGCGCTTAAGTTTAACGGATCAAATACTTATGTTGATACACCGCTTAAAATTGATGATGAACCGATATCTTACGCCGCTTGGGTGAAGCCAGAATCTATATATGAGCCGGGCTGTTTTCTTTGTACCGATAACGCGGTTTGGGATAAAGGAACCGAAGTAAGGCTAGGAAAATGGAACATGCATGTCGGAAACGCGGAAGCAGACACCGGAAAACCGGTTAGTGCAGGCCAGTGGTACCATGTCGTAACCGTCTACACCTCAAGCAACATAATATTATATGTGAATGGTTCTAAGGAATGGGAAAGACTCAGCGGTCCGGGTGATGATTCTGGTTCAACGGTACAGATCGGACGAGCTTGGTTCGCCAATGGCAATGGCAGTAGATTTTTCAACGGCCTTATTGACGATGTGCGCGTATATAACCGGGCTTTAAGCTCGGACGAGGTCAACGAGCTTTACAGCGGTTCGCGCATCGTCGGCGATTGCGACTTTAGCTGTAATAGTTTGGCGTCGTGTTCAAAATGCGTTGGCGGGGCAGGCAGCTGTCTGGGCAAACAAAATGGCGATGTTTGCGGTACGAGCGGATATTGCCAGTTAAATTTATGCGAATATGAAGAAAAAATCAATAGATGCGTTAAAAAGATTGATCCAACTTGCGATTTACCAAAAACGGTTCAAGATGTAAATAGCCATGATGTTGAAGCAATTTGTGTTAATAGTAAATGGCAAATCAGCACTAATTATTCCTGCCCGACCGGCTGGACTAATATCGGAGGCGGTAAATGTACAGAAAATACTTTGACTTGCTTTTCATGCGATATTGGTTTTAATTGTTTGAATCAGGATGGAGCCGGTGTTTGCGCGGTTGATACTAATGTCTGCCCGGCCGGCTCAATCTGCACCGGTAATAACAAATGCGCCGCCGTCGCGCCAAGCAACAGCGCCAGTTGCGACTGTTGTTGCCGCGCCGGCCATGACGCGGAGGATTGTTGCGCGCCGTTAAAGTGCCAAGGCACTTGCGGCAGCGGCACTAGCAGTACGGACGACACTTTTGGACTTTGCACCGGCTGTACGGTCAGAGGCACCAATAACCTGGTAGATATATCCGCTAGCAACGACGCTTGCAATTGTTCCGGCACCAGCGGAAAATATTGCGATACTTCGGCCGCCGGCGGGCAAGGAGTTTGTAAGGATTGCGCGCAGTTAACTACAGCCTTGGCTTGTTCTACCGCCGGCGTCGGCTCTTGCTGTGTTGACGCCAAAATTAGTAATGCTTGTCGCGGCGGCGAAGATTATGTCTCTGAACCGCCTTATAATTATTGCGCTTATTATAATTGCGGCACCGGTGTTAATGCTAATAGTTGCGACACTACGAAGGTAAAAGATGGCGACTATAAGACAGATAATTGCGATAATCAATGCCAGAAGCCGGATTTCGGCGAAAATTGCTCCGCTTACAACGCTTCGCCAAGCTGTGATATTAATAGATGTGTTGGTTTTTCTTGCCTAACTGATACCGGTAATATTCCTTCCACTCCTCCCTGCGGAACTTGTTGTTGCGATCCAGATGCTAACCCGGACCAATGCGCAAAGCTTAAATTAACCTGCAAGCCGAATCAATCGCCCTGTACCAGTGATACTAATGAGCGCGGACTTTGCTGCGGCTGTACGGATGATAATAGTTGCGACAGTCCTGATACGAACGGCTGCGGGCAGGACACTTGCTGCCACGCCAGGCCGGCAGTGGCCGGTCAACAACCAGCGCCTTTCAGCGAAAACGTCTGCCGCAACGCGGTAATTCAAGCCACTTTTAGCCAGTCCATGCAGACAGAGAGCTTTAACGGCAATATTATCGTGGCTGGCTATTACAACCTAGATCCTTGCCCGGCCGATACCGAATATTTAACCGCGGCTTATAAACCCACCTTTTTAGCCAGAGTAAAATCAGTCCTAGCCAAGATACCCCTAGTCAAAAAATTATTCACATCAGACGCAATGGCGCTGACAGGAAATTTTTGCGCCATTAAAGGCACGGTTAGCGGCTACGACAACGCGGTCGGCAAATCAGTGCTGGAATTCAGGCCGGAAAAAGTTTTAGCGCCGTCCAGGCAATATTATGTTATTATTAAAGGGGACGGTAATACCGCCGATGCTATAAGAGAAGGAGTCTTAAGCGCTTATGGCGTGGGCATGACTCCGGTACCTTTTTCACCGAATTCTCAATTTAACGGTAAAACTTATAATGGTAAAATTTGGTTTTTCACCACCAGGCCGGACAGCGGCGACGACCACGGCATTTGCAAGATTGTCTACGCCGAGCTTGAACCGGCTTCGTATCTTTTTCAAACCAATAAGGACAATATTACAGATAATGATCCGAACGATAAGGCGGCTTTTGATAAGATTAAGGACAGCGACAAACTGTTCGCGGCTAACGCCTACGCGGCCGACGGCACGGTCTTATATCCGCTAACCGATATATACTACTGGACTTGGGGTTGGAGTTCCAGCAATGAAGATATTTTTAAAGTTTTAGCTCCAACCACAGGAACTTTACCAGATAATAAAAAATTAGTTAAAGCTCTGCCCACAGTAACCACGGGCGAAGCGGAAATTACCGCCACGGCTACAGTGGTCGGAACCGGAGGAGGCTCTTTTCCGGCAGAAGCCGATGTTTATTTAATGGTTTGCGATAATCCTTGGCCGCAGATGCAGTCTGACGGCACCTGGGAGCCGTGGGAAGAACCTTCAGGATGTCCGGCTGGAGGAGGTACCTGCACCCCGACTAACATGAAATTGTCTTACTGCCGCGACGCGGGCGGACCGGGAACGGCCGATGACTTACCCGCGATTTCCAACACAGCCACCATCAGGGGTATGAATTTAATCTGCAGAAGCAATTCTTTAAATTGCGATGACGGAACCGGCGATTGCACGGATAAGATAAAGGGGGATATCTGCAGTGATAAGAGCGGCAAATGCGATTATAATTCGATTTGTAGCTGTTCAAACAGCAGCTGTTCAGAGGCTAATTCCATAAATACACCTTGTGGCAGTAACTCCGGCACCTGCCAGGTTGATATTTTAAAAGAATTTTATTTTTTTAGGGAAAGCCTGCCCAGTGCAGCAAGTAATTTAGAGGTTACAGCTTTGGATTCGGGCGGTGGAGTAAGCGCAACCTGGGATATTATCTCCGGCGCCACCGGCTATAAAGTATACTACGGCACTAAGCCAAAAACCTATACAAAATCTGTTCCAAGCACCGGTACTTCCGCGACCATAAACAATTTAACCAACGGGGTAAAATATTATTTCGCGGTTACTTCGCTAAGCTCTAATGGCGACGAAAGCGCTTATTCTAACGAAGTAACCGTGGTGCCGGCCGATACTACGCCGCCGGTACAGCCGGCTTCATTGTCAGCCACTCCTAAGGATAGGCAAGTCGCCTTAACCTGGACTGAAAATGATGACACAGCGGTAAATTATAGAGTGTTTTATAAAGCCAATGATACATGCGGCGCTAATGTCAACTTCGGCGCTTCATTCGCAACTAATAATAAAACAGCGACCACCAGTAATCTTACCAATGGAATAAAATATTGCTTCGGCGTAGTGGCTTATGATTCGTCCGGCAATAAGAGCGCCACCACTACGGTTGCGGCCACTCCGTTCGCGTCGGCGGCAGTTAATTTATCTTTAGTCAGCGTAGGTAATGGCGAAGTAAAAGTCAGATGGGAGGCGGCGTCGGGCGCAAATAGCTATAAAGTATATTATAATACTAATGGCGGAGATACCTTTACTACTACTATTGTCGCTACTTCTACGGCGGGAACGGCTACTAATCCGCAAATTATTCCGGTAACTAATGGATTAACTTATAAATTTATAGTTAGATCTATTGCTGATAATATAGAGAGCGCTAATTCCAATATAATTTCTGCCAGACCTTTCGCGCCTCCGGCTAATTTAGCTTTAAGGGGTATTGGCGATAGATCGGTAAGACTATCATGGGACGCGGCGCCGGGTGCGGTCAGCTATAGAGTATATTACAATCAGGGCGGAACCGTATTTACTAAATTTATTGCCAGCTCCACAGCCGGCACGGCCGCTAATCCGCAGGTTATTACCGGCCTAACCAATGGCGTAACTTATAATTTAATAGTTAGATCAGTTAACGCCGATGGCAAGGAGAGCGTTAATTCCGATAAAATTTCAGCCAAACCTTTCGCGCCTCCGGCTAATTTAGCTTTAAGGGGTATTGGCAATGGATCAGTGAGATTATCATGGGATGCGGCGTCGGGCGCGGTCAGTTATAGAGTATATTATAATCAGGGCGGAACCGTATTTACCAAGTTTGTTGCCTCTCCTACAGCCGGTACGGCCGCTAATCCGCAAGTTGTCACCGGTTTAACTAATAGCACACTTTATAATTTCATAGTAAGATCTATAGATGCTGATAGCCGAGAAAGCGCCAATTCCAATACAATTAGCGCTACGCCGATTAATATTCAGTAAATAATTAAATAACCTTAATTATAAATATAAATTAAAATTATGTTTGACCAACTAGACAACAACAACGCCGCGCCTACGGCCGATACCAAGCCGCTCGGCCCGTCGTATAGGCCGGTTGCGCCGGCGCCAGCCGCGTCAACCGCGCCGGTCCCCTCGGCGAGAACAGAAGATATTTTCGCCGAAGTGGATAAGAGCGTTAAGCCCGAAGTTTTCAGGCCCGGACAGGATAACATTCCGCCGCGCGGTACCGTCTTGCCGCCGGCAACCGGCTGGAAAAGCAATAAAATTATGATTTTTGGCCTATTATTCGGCGGCCTAATAATAATTGTGGCCGGAGGCTATGTGGGTTTAAAGCTGGCGGTTAAGAGCAACCAGGCGGTTAATAATTCGTTTATTCAAGAACAGCCCGATGCTCAAGAAATTTCAGAGATTACCTCGGCCGGCGAAGAAGTGGAGGAGGCTGATAATATAATTGAGCCGATTCAGCCGGTAGTGGAGGAGCCTTCGCCGGACAGCGATCAAGACGGTTTAACCGACCGGGAAGAGGCCGATTTAGGTACGGATTCTTATAATCCGGACACGGACAATGACGGCTTAACCGACCGGGAAGAGGCCAAGGTTTATAAAACCGATGCTTTGAGCGCGGACACCGACGGCGACGGCTATCAGGATGGCGCCGAAGTTACGCAGGGCTATAATCCTCTAGGACCGGGGAAATTACTGGAAATAAAATAATAACGCATGGACTTTTTTAGAAATAAATTATATTAATTTTCAATTTTCAAGCTTCAATTTTCAATAAATTTTCAATGTCTAAATTTTCAAAGCATAATCATCCTTGTTTGAAAATTAAGTCATTAATTCATTGGTTATTGTTTGAAAATTGAAAATAGGGATTTGAAAATTAATACTATGCTTAATCCTCTAAGTTTTTTTAAGAAAAAAACAACCCAGCCGTCCGACCTTGAAGGCTTAACACCTCAGCCGGTAGTGGAACAGCCGATTCAAATTGACAACATCGTTATTCATACCATGCCGGAACGGTTCCGCCACGCCTCGGTAAATAACCAGAGCGCCAAGACTACCGGTATGATAATTATCGGCGGCGGCGTGGTATTTTTATTATTAGCTTCGGCGCTATTATATTTTTATCTGTTTAAACAACCGGCCGTTTCCGTTAATCAGGAACAGCCGGTGGCGGAAGTCAGCCAGCCCGACACCACCGAGGAGGTTCAACCGGAAATCAATCAAGGCTCGGATGACGCGGAGACTTCAACTCTGACGGATATTGAGCCGCCTATCTTGCCGACTGACGATGGCTTAGCCACTTCCACCGCCACTAGCACCCAGGAAATCATTGAGCAAGAATTACCTATCGGCCTAATCCCTTCGCTTGATAGCGACTTAGACGGCCTGTCTGACGCGGAAGAAATTTTATTGGCCACTTCAACTTCAACCCCGGATACGGATGGCGATAGTTATCCGGATGGCGCCGAATTGTTGAATTTATACGATCCGGCCAGCACCGCTAAATTAATCGACAACCCGAATATAGCGTTATATCAAAATCAAACCTTTAATTATAGCTTGCTTTATCTTAAAGATTGGCAGATGAGCGTAAATGGCGGCGACGATTCAATCATGTTCCAAAGCGGCGACAATCAATTTTTACAGATCATTGTTCAGGCTAACCCGACTCAACAGCCGTTGGATCAATGGTATATGGATCAACTGGCCGTAACTGAAATCAACGAGGCTGACCGATTGAGCGCGCCTGATTGGCAGGGGATAAAAAATCTGGACGGCCTGACTTTATATTTAATGGATTTAAATCAAGACTATGTTTTTACTTTGGCTTATAATCCGGGCGAGAACAATATTTTAGATTATATTGATATTTTTAACATGATGATTAAGTCCTTTACCCTGTCAAATAGCGCTTCGCTCTAATTTTGCCTGCCTACCGGACAGGCAGGCCGTAGGCAAAATTATTTAACAGGGTAAACCCTGCAAGAAAGGTATGTTGATTGAAATAAATAATCGGACGAAAAGTAAAATTAATATAAATTTAGTTAAACGGGTGGTTGCTGAATTCGCGCAAGCCTATAAGATCAGGCAAAAAGAAGTTTCCCTGGCTTTCGTCGGCGACTCTGAAATTAAGAAATTAAATAAAATTTATCGCCGCATTAATAAGCCGACCGATGTTTTAACCTTTATAGGAGAGGCTGATTTTTTAGGCGAGTTAGTGATAGATTACCGGCAGATTAAAAGGCAGGCCGGGCGATTCGGCAATAGCGCGGAAGAGGAGTTGGTTTTTATTTTAGTCCATGGATTATTGCATCTTTTAGGGCATGATGATGCCAATGAAGCGGATAGATTAAAGATGATTAATCTGGGCGAGGAGTTTATTAATAAGTTTAAAGTTGTAAAGTAAAAAGTTAAAAGTTTTAAATTTAAGCTTTAACTTTATAACTTTATGACTTTTCACTTTCAACTGATTTATGATACGACTCGGTCGATTATTAAGAAGCTTCGGTTATGCCGTAAAAGGATTAACGAAAGTCTTTCGCGAAGAGCAAAATTTAAAAATCCAATCTATTTTAAGCTTGATTACCATAATTTTAGGGATTTATTTTAGAATTAATGCTTATAATTGGACTTTACTTTTTTTAGTGATCGGCTTGGTTTTAATCACGGAAATAACCAATAGCGCGGTTGAAAGAATCACCGATGTTTTAAAGCCTAGAATCAACAGTTATGTTAAGGAAATAAAAGATATTATGGCGGCGGCGGTTTTATTATCATCGCTGGCCGCCTTAGCGGTCGGAGCTATAATATTTTTGCCGCACTTGGTAGAGATGTTTGGACATTAATTTGATTTTTTAGTATAATGTAAATACGAATTTAAAGCGAACGAATAAGCGAATTTTAAATTTATTGATTCGCTGTTAATTAGCTTTTTTATGAAAGATAATATTATTGCCGGACTGGACATCGGCTCTACGGCCATTAGGCTGGTGGTAGGCCAGAGAAAAGAAAATGAATCCGGAGAACAATTGCAAATTCTGGGCGCGGTCACCGTACCGGCCCAAGGCATAAGCCGAGGCGCGGTTAATTCCATTGAAGACGCTACATCGGCGATTTCGGCTTGCTTAGAAAAAGCCGAACGGCTGATCGGCCTGCCCGCCAGCAATGTCTGGGTAGGGATAAATGGGCCGAATTTAAAATGCGAAAAAAGCCATGGCGTGGTAGCCGTCGGTAGGAGCGATAACGAAGTCACCGAGGATGATGTAAATCGGGTGGTTGAAGCCGCTCAGGCTTTATCGGTGCCGCCGAATTATGAAATCCTTCATGTTATACCGGTTAAATTCAGCGTGGATAATCAGGCGGATATAAAAGATCCGATCGGCATGACCGGAGTCAGGCTTGAAGTTGAAGCTTTAATTATCCAAGGATTTTCCACCCAGATAAAAAATTTGACCAAGGCGATTTATCGCACCGGCCTGGAAATCAATGATTTGGTTCTGTCGCCCCTGGCGGCGGCCGAAGTGGTTATGTCCGACAAGCAGAAAGAATTGGGCGCGGCTTTAATCAATATCGGCGCCACCACCACCAGCCTAGCTGTTTTTGAAGAGGGCGAATTGCTGCACGCGGCGGTTATCCCGATCGGTTCGGAGCACATCACGGCCGATGTCGCCATCGGCCTTAGGTGCCCGATCAATTTGGCGGAAAGAATAAAACTGGAATATGGCACTTCCGATGGAGAAAAATATACTAAAAAAGACGAGATTGATGTAAGCGACCTGGCTAAAGAAGAAAACAGCCAAGACGAAAAGATGGTGATTTCTCGGAAATATGTGGCGGAAATTATTGAAGCCAGGGTTGAAGAAATTTTTGACAAAATTGACGATGAATTGAAAAAAATAGACCGTTCAGGGATGCTGCCGGCCGGAGTATTTTTAATCGGCGGCGGCGCTAACTTAACCGATATAGTTGAAACCGCTAAAAAAAGATTGCGCTTGCCCGCCAGCCTGGGCGCTAACAAGAATGTACCGCTGGCCATTGATAAAGTTAATGATGTCAATTATTTGACAGCCTTAGGCCTAGTAGCTTGGGGCAACCAATTATCCGGCAATAAAAAGGGATCAAAATTAAATCGCCAGGTGAGCGGTATGGCCGGCAAGACTATAGAAAAAGTTAAACAATGGTTTAGTTCATTGATACCGTGAAAATTCTTAGGCCGCTTTGTTAAAGAGGGGCACATGCAAGGTGTATAAAACTTTTATACAGTCGTGGGAAGATGTCAGAAATAGCCTGTGGAAAATGACTCTTGCTATATTTTAACAATTATTATATTATAGAGGTAGATATTTGCGAAGTTTTAAATTCCCCTAACCCCCGTTATTAAAGGGGTAAAAATACTCATATGGCTGAAGTAAAACCGTTGGTTGAAACATTTGCCAAAATAAAAGTCATCGGCGTGGGCGGATCCGGCGGCAGCGCGGTTAACCGCATGATTGATTGCGGCATTAGGGGGGTAGAGTTTATCGCGGTTAATACCGATGTGCAGGCTCTTCATGCCAACAAAGCTTCAAAGAAGATACATATCGGAAAAACCATTACTCGCGGACTGGGAGCCGGCATGAATCCGGAATTGGGCAAGCGTTCGGCCGAAGAAGCGCAAAACGAAATCAGGGATATCTTAAAAGATGTTGATATGGTTTTTATTACTTGCGGTCTGGGCGGCGGAACGGGCACGGGTGCTTCGCCGATCGTGGCCGAGATCGCCAGGGATTTGGGCGCTCTAACCGTAGCCGTGGTAACCAAACCGTTCGCTTTTGAGGGCGCGCAAAGAAAAAATATCGCGGAGCGGGGGCTGTCCGAACTGGCCGACAAGGTTGACGCGATTATCACGATTCCCAACGATAAATTACTGCAAGTGATTGATAAAAAAACTACGCTGTTGGACGCTTTTATAGTAGTAGACGAAGTTTTAAGGCAGGGCGTTCAGGGTATTTCGGAAATTATTACTATTCCGGCGCTCATCAATGTTGATTTTGCCGATGTTAAAGCGGTCATGGCTAATGCCGGCTCGGCCTTAATGGGCATAGGCCAGGCCTCGGGAGAAAATAAAGCGATTGAAGCGGCTAAAGCGGCGATTAGTTCGCCGCTCCTGGAGATGTCCATTGAAGGAGCGCGCGGCGTGCTCTTTACCATAGTCGGCGGCCCTAATTTGACCATGCATGAGGTGAATGAAGCGGCCAAAGTGATAACCTCTTCGTCCGATGAGGACGCTAAGATTATTTTCGGCGCGGTGATTGACGATAAATACAAAGACGAGATTAAGGTAACGGTCGTGGCCACCGGTTTTGACGGCCGCCGCGTAGGCTTAAGCGATGCTATGACGGCCGAAAGAGTCTATACTCCCAATCCTTATATCGCTTCCGAAGAAGATAAAGACAAGAAAGAGCAAATAAAAAAGAAGAGCAAGACTTCTCCTTTAAAGCAAGCTCAAGCCGAACCGGCGCAAAAAAAAGGAATGGAAGCGGAAACGGACGACGAGCTGGGCATTCCGGCGTTTATTAGGAAGAAGATGATGTAGACATTGCGAATGAAAAGCGAATTAAACAAATTTTAAATTTTTGATCTAAGCCAAAGCACCTCAGAAAGGGGTGCTTTTGTATTATTATTAAGTTGAAATGAAAATTTTTAAATGGTAAGATTTAACCATAGACTGTTATCATAATTTTAAAATAGAGTTTGAACTATAAGCCGGTGCTTAATTGCGGAAAATTTATGCCTGTGCCAATAATCTTAATGTTTGTTTTTGTTTTCGGCCTAATCATCGGCTCGTTTTTAAATTGTTTAATTTGGCGTTTGCATCAGAAAGAAAGCCTGATGAATCGCTCTTATTGCCCGAAGTGCAAGAAACAAATCAATTGGTATGATAATATACCGGTTTTGAGTTTTATTCTGCTTAAAGGCAAGTGCCGGCATTGTAGGCAGCCGATTTCCTGGCAGTACCCGACGGTGGAACTAATAACGGGCTTATTATTTGTCGTAGCATTTATGCAAAATTTTGAATTTAGAATTTTTAATTTTGAATCAATATTTAATTATTTAATTATTAATGATTCAATCAAAATTCAAAATTCAAAATCAATAATTCAATTATTCCGAGACTGGTTCATAATTTCCGTGATGATAGTGGTTTTTATCTATGATCTGCGCTGGTATGAGATTTTGGATAAGGTAACAATACCTGCTTGTTTGGCGGTTTTAGCCATGAATTTATTGTTGGGTTTTAGTTTGTGGAATCTCTTAATTTCTGGTATAATAGGAGGTGGTTTTTTCTTAATTCAGTTCCTGATTTCTCAAGGTAAATGGATCGGCGGGGGAGATATCCGGCTGGGACTGCTCATGGGATTAGCGCTGGGTTGGCCGGTGGTAATACTCGCGATTATCATTTCATATTTTATCGGTTCCGTAGTCGGCGTGGGCTTAATTTTAACCGGTAAGAAGAAATGGGGTTCGGAAGTTCCTTTGGGAGTTTTTTTAGCGGCCGGCACGATAATCAGCCTATTTTGGCACACGCGGATATTAGATTGGTATTTTGGTTTGCTTTAAATATATAATAGTCAGTCAGCTAATCAGGTCTTGGCTAAATTTATTTATTTTTTAGCTGCGGATCAAATTCATTATGTGCCGGCCGGTCATTCCTCGCTTCAAAAATAAATAAATTTAGCCAAGACCGGGAGATTAAAAGTATAATCCATATAGTTATGAAAGATTATTTTAAGCCAAAGACTTGGTTAATCGCGACCTCATTGTTTTTTATTGCCCTTGGCTTAAGTTCGGCCGTTGTTTATTACGAATTTGGTTTAAAGCAAAATGTAAAAATTGTTAGAGCCGGCGCGGATGATAATGTCACCGGGTTCGCCTGGAGTTCCAATATCGGCTGGATTAGTTTTAATTCAACCGATTGCGATATTGACGGAGATTTAATGTATGAAGGAGCCAACGAAGGCGGTGGTAGTACGCCGGCGCCGGTTGACTGCCCGGCTTCAGGCGCGGTGGACGATTATGGCGTCAAAATAGATATAAATGCAGGTGCAACTTTGGGCAATTTTTCCGGTTATGCCTGGAGCTCCATTGTGGGCTGGATTTATTTTGGGCCAGACGCTGATTTGCCAACTTATGGTTTAACTCAGGCGAATGATGCGCCCGATGATCCAAAAATTTGGGCGCATTATGACAATGCCACTTATGCTGTTACGGGCTGGGCAAAGATTTTATCGCTGGGTAATAATGGCTGGATAAAATTTAACGGCAATAATCCCGGGGTTTCAATTGATCCGGCAACCGGTGATTTTAGCGGTTGGGCCTGGAATGCCAATGACGACGGTTCAGGCATCGGCTGGATAAGCTTTAATTGCGATCACTCAAGCGACGGCACTTTACCTCCGGATGACATAAATACATGCGGCGCTCCGGGCGGTACCTCGGATTATAAGGTTGTCGCCAATATTAACAGTGCGCCCGCGGTAACCAACATGACAGCGCCTAATTGGGATTTTTCCAGTGCCAGCCAGTATGGCGCTCTTAATGCTAGACTTGGCTGGACTTTTAATGATTCTGATCAGGGTGCGGAAGAATACGCTTATAGAATAATCGTTAACACTAGCGACTCTACCGATAATCCGATGTTTGATTCGGGCAAATGCCTTGGCCCGAATACCTGCGAGCCGATAGGATCATGTGATCCAGCTATGTGCAAAATGAGTCTGGGCGTCGATCAATTTCGGCTATCTAATTCCCAGACCTATAACTGGAATCCTGTTACCGAGATGCCTTATTATAACTTAACCTATAGCACTGCTTATTACTGGTGGGTTCAGGTTTGGGATAATAATAATGAAGCTTCGGCGCTGATGCAGTACGATACTAGCTCAGATACGGACAACAACGACTTTAATCAGTTGACTTTTACTACCTATAAGCATGAGTTCCCCGATGTTAGCGCCATTTATACGCCACAAAGCCCCAGCCAAGGAGAAAGGGTTAAATTTACCGATACCAGCAGTATCTATGAGGGCGCTTCACCCACCGTTGCCGTACCTTGTGACGAAGATAAATGCGACTGGCTTTGGACTTTACCCAGCGGTGCTTTATTTGATAATAGTATAGATGATAATAATCAGGCGACCTCAACGCCGATAATTATTTTTGATAACTCCGGATCTTTTGATGTAAAGTTAAAAGTAACAGATGTAGACCATTATTATTCAGAGATTACCATATTGGTAAATATTAACGCCAAATTGCCCGACTGGAAGGAAGTTAAACCGGAATAAACAATAATAATTTTCAATTTTCAATTCTCAATTTTCAAACAATTTTCAATGATTTAATGTTTCAATTAAGAAATTAAAACATTAAAACATTATTTAGAAATTATTTATCCTCCGTAGTTTTAGTGGAGGGGGAGAAATTGAAAATTAGAAATTGTTTATAGCGTGGCCGACGCCGCGCTAATTTAAAATAATTATGAGACAGTTGAAAGGAGATAAAAATAAAATATTAAGCAATCACCCCGGCTTTACTCCGTCTGCCTGTCCGGCCTGCCTGTCCGGTAGGCGGGTAGGCAGGTTAAATCTCCGCCAAGCCGGAGTGCGGCTAAGCCGCAATTTAACGGGGTTCACCCTAATTGAATTATTGGTTAGTATTTTTATTGTTGCTTTAATCAGCAGTATTTTTATGGTTAATTATCGCGGCGCAGATAAGCGTTCCGGACTGAATATGACGAAGCAAAAACTGGCTTCGGATATTAGACTGGCGCAGAATTACAGCTTAGGTTCAAAAACTTATAATGCAACCGATACGCCCACGGGTGGTTGGGGCGTGCATTTTGATAAGGCAAACCCTTCTCAATATATTATTTTTGCGGATGGCGGCGTTGTGGCCGGTGATCCTGATGGAAATCATGAATATGACGACGGCGAGGGAATGGAAATTAAGCATTTAACGGCCGGAGTAACTATTAATTTTTTAAAGTATAATGATGACGTCCCTAAGTTAGATATTATTTTTTTCCCGCCCGACCCGGCTGTCTACATCAACACCAGGAATGTCTTTAACCGCCCGGCTAATAGCGCTATTATTAGCTTAATAGAAAGCACCAATAATTCAACGGCCACGGTGGAAGTAAATTTTTTTGGCTTAATAGATGCGCAGTAAAATAATAAATTCTAAATCCGAAATACTAAATCCTAAACAAATTCAAATGTTCAAAATCCAAAATTCCAAATAAATGCTTTTGAATTCTTGTTTTGGTCATTTGATATTAGAATTTTGATATTGTTTAGAGTTTAGATATTAGAATTTAATATATAAACATGAAAATTAAAATAATATCCAACAATCTGGGCATCAGCATCCTGGAAGTCGTCGTAGCGATTTTAATAATTACCATGGGCATGGTAGGCGTTTTATCGCTGGTAATCCAAAATATTCAAGCTCAATATATCAATAAAAACATCTTAATAGCTACCGGCTTGGCGCAGGAAGGCTTGGAATTGGTGAGAAATGTTAGAGATTTGAATTGGCTGAAGCAGGGTTATGTCTGGAATCAAGACATTGTAGCCGACGGCACTTATACAATTGACTATCGAGGCCGGAGCAGTATTAGCCAGGCAGTTAATTTCGTTGGCGATGCCGGCGCCAGATTATATATAAATAATGAGGTCGGTTTATATAAGAATTTATATACTCACGCGTCCAGCGGCAATACGCCAACCAACTTTTATCGTTTAATTACTGTAGTTGAAAATCCAAGCCCTAATCCTAATTATCTTTATGTAAAATGCGCTATCCGCTGGCTGGAAGGCAGCCAAAGCCATGATTATACGGCGGAAACTTATTTATATAATTGGAGATAGCACAATCCGAATGCTAAAAATAATATGCGAATACAGCAAAAAAAGAATCAAAAAGGCACGAGTTTGTTGGAACTATTGGTGGCGATTACTTTGTTCACGATTATTATGCTAGCCGCCACTTCCATATTTAAAATGGTAATAGACGGCCAGCGAAACTCCGTCAGCGCGCAAAATGTGCAAGAAAATATCAGGTATATCATGGAAAGAATCAGTAAAGAAATCAGGATGGCTAAAATTAGCAATCATGATTGCGATCATGTATTTAGCGGTGCTCCGGGTAACGCGACTAATAAAGTATATAATCTAAAAGGTACAGACAACAACATTCTATATTTTATGAATAAAGATAGTGTCTGTATTGCTTATTTCTTAGAAAGTGACCGTCTAAAAATAAGATATAAAAGACTTTCACCCGCCAACGCCTTCGAAGATTTTGTTACCCCAGAGAATACCATAGTCAGCAATTTAAAATTCATCGTGGTTGACGATCCTATCGGCGCTTTGCCCAGCGTCCAGCCGTATGTAACCATGGTAATGGATATTGAAGCGGATGGGCTGGCTATGCATAAACAGAAAATGAAAATTCAGTTTACCGTTTCATCAAGGTACTACGAATAGTTATAATGCGAATACTACAAATGGTATGCGAATACTACAAATGAAAAATCAAAAAGGAGTAATACTGCTTTTAACTTTATTTATTTTAAGCAGTATTTTAATAGTTACTTTAGGCGCGGCCAGTTTGGTTTTAGCCGGTATAAAGATGAATCGGCTGACCGGTTATTCAAGTATCGCTTTTTTCGCCTCTGAAGCCGGCCTGGAACGAGCTTTATGGGAAGCCAGGACATGGGAGAGCAGAGGCGTGCAAAATCCTATTCCTCCGGTTGATCAGCTCAATTTATTTAGCTTGGTGGACATCGGAAATGGAAGTTCCTATAAAGTAGATTTTTCTAGAGTTATCGAGGGAGGGGTAACTTACATTAAATTTCAATCAATCGGCAGTTTTAGCGGGGTGAAACGATCAGTGGAAGCAAAGTACAAGGAGTAATTTTATGGATAAATCAGCTGCCAAAAAAAGAATAGAAAAATTAAAACAAGAGATTGAAAAATATCGCTATGCTTACCATGTCTTGGATAAGTCTTTAATTTCCGACGCGGCCTTGGACAGTTTAAAAAATGAGTTGCAAAAATTGGAAAGCGAATTCCCCGAGCTGATTACGGCTGATTCGCCTACGCAAAGGGTGGCGGGGGAGCCATTAGAGCAATTTAATAAAGTTAGGCATTCTTCGCCCATGATGTCGCTGTTTGACGCCTTCTCGGCTGAAGATATGATGGACTGGGAGAAAAGAATGGAAAAAATTCTTACTTCTAATAATCCCCCTAACCCTCCCGCATCAATCGCGGGGCAGGCTCTTTATCAAGGAGGGATAATTAGAGGTTATTACGCCGAATTAAAAATGGACGGTTTGGCCGTGGCGCTGGTATATGAGCAGGGAGAATTTATATCAGGCGCGACTCGCGGCGATGGCCAAGTCGGCGAAGAAGTTACCCAGAATTTAAAAACTATTGACGCCATACCGCTTAAATTGCGCCGGCCGGACAGGCAAGAATTAATAAAAATCGGCTTAACCGACGGTTCAATTAATAAATTATATCAAGCCTTGGAGCAAGGCCGTCTTGAAGTACGCGGCGAAGCCATCATGTCCAATAAAGTTTTCAAAGAATTAAATCAAATCAATAAAAAAGCCGGCTTACCGCTTTTTGCCAATCCGCGCAACGCCGCGGCCGGTTCAATTAGGCAATTGGATTCAAAGCTGACGCGAGAGCGGCGACTGGATTGTTATATTTACTCCTTGGCTACTGATTTAGGTTTAAATTATCATGAGCAGGAGCATGAAGTGGCAAAATTATTGGGTTTAAAAGTTCTAAAACAGAATAAATTATGTCAGAATTTAGCCGAAGCCATTGGTTATCATGATTATTGGGAAAAGCGCCGAGATGAAGTTCCATTTGATTGCGACGGCGTAGTTATAGTGGTTAATGACTTGAATTTATGGCCGAAATTGGGATTCGTGGGCAAGGGCCCGAGATATATTATGGCTTATAAATTTGCGGCCGAAGAGGCGACGACTAAGATTGAAGATGTAATTTGGCAGGTCGGTCGGACCGGGGTGCTGACGCCAACGGCCGTGCTTAGCCCGGTGCTGATTTACGGCGTGACGGTTAGCCGGGCGACTTTGCATAATTTAGATGAAATCAACCGGCTGGGTTTAAAAATCGGCGATACGGTGATAATTCAGCGGGCCGGAGATGTTATTCCCAAAGTCATAAAAGTTCTGTCTGATTTACGCACGGGCGCGGAAAAAGAAATTAAGGTGCCGCGCCATTGCCCGATGTGCGCAGGCAAAGTGGAAAAAGTAAAAGGTGAAGTGGCTTATCGCTGTATGAATAAAAATTGCTATGCGGTCAGCCTGCGGCAGCTTAGCCATTGGGCCTCAAAGAATGCTATGGATATAGAAGGCTTAGGCCCAAAAATTATTGAACAATTATTCAAACAAGGCTTGGTGCGTGATTCAAGCGATTTTTATAAGTTAACCACGGGTGATTTAAAACCATTAGAAAGGTTTGCCGAAAAAAGCGCTGATAATTTAACCAAAGCCATTACCGCCAGAAAAGAAATTAATTTGGCTAGATTTATTTATAGCCTTGGCATCAGGCATGTGGGCGAAGAAACGGCACAGCTTTTAAGTAAGAAGTTAGAAGTTAGAAGTAAGAAGATTACAGATCTGATAGAGGCTGTGCAAAACTGGACTTTGGAAGGTTTGCAGAGGTTGCCCGATGTTGGACCGATTGTAGCTAAAAGCATTTTTGACTGGTTTCACGACAAGTGCAATCTTGAATTATTAAATAGATTGGAAAAAAACGGTTTGAAATTTAAGCGGGTAACCGGGCAAAAAGAGCAGATTTTAGCTGGTAAAATTTTTGTTTTGACCGGCTCTCTGGAAAAATTGACAAGAGACCAAGCCAAGGCTAAGATAAGGGAACTGGGTGGAGAGATTTCGTCGTTTGTCGGTAAGAACACCGACTATGTGGTGGCGGGCGTAGAACCGGGGAGTAAATTGGAAAAAGCACAGAAACTGGGGGTGAAGGTGATTAACGAGGAGGAGTTCTTGAAATTGATTTCTTAATAATTTAGGTTAATATGCAATTATCAAAAGACGAAATACAACATATCGCCAAATTGGCGCGGCTGGATTTAACCGAGGCCGAGCTGGAAAAATATGGCAGCCAGCTGTCAAATGTTTTAAATTATATTGATCAGCTTAAGGAGGTTGATGTTAAGGGCGTGGAGCCTACGGCGCAAATTACCGGCCTGACCAATGTTTTACGCGACGATGAATTAAAAGATTGGGATAAAGATGAAATAGAAGCGGCCTTACGCGACGCGCCGGAAAGGGAGGGGAGGTTTATTAAGGTAAAGAGAGTGATAGAGTAAGAGCGCTCCGCTGGGGTTACTTTTTCGCAATCTAGGTTTTAGCTGCCGAGTACTTCTTATTTTTTGTCTATTTATTAGTAAATTCGTTCGTGTCGCTCCGCTAAGGGTTACTTTCTTGTAACCAAGAAAGTAACCAAAGAAGTTTTGGGGTGCCTCAATTCGCTAGTGCCTTTAATGACTTTTTATGCCTCGCACCTTGTCGCTCAGCTCGTCACCCCAAACCCCTTTGGTGATTCTAAATAATTATTTTCTTTGCTCGCATTACAATACAGAATAATTTATGAAATTAAATGAATTAACAATTACCGAGGCCATCAAGAAATTAGACAAAGGTGAGATTACCTCGGTTGAATTAACTAAGGCTTGTTTAGCGCGGATTAATGAGATTGACGGGAAAGTCAAAGCTTGTTTGACTGTCTGCGAAAAAGAAGCTCTGGCAGAAGCGAAAATGGCGGACGAACGGAGGTCTGGCGGCGAAACTGGCGCCTTATTGGGCATTCCGTATTTGGCTAAAGATAATATTTTGACCAGGGGGCTAAAAACCACGGCGGCTTCAAAAATTTTAGAAAATTATATCGCGCCTTACGATGCAACTATCATAAAAAGATTGAAACAATCTGGAGCCGTGCTGTTAGGCAAAACCAATTTAGATGAATTCGCTCACGGCGCTTCCACGGAAAACAGCGCTTTCGGACCGACGCACAACCCCTGGGATCTTACGCGCACGCCCGGCGGCTCGTCCGGCGGTAGCGCCGCGGCAGTAGCCACTGACATGTGTTTATTTGCTTTAGGTACGGATACCGGGGGTTCTATAAGGTGTCCGGCCTCTTTTTGCGGCATTACCGGGTTGAAACCGACCTATGGGCGAAGCTCTCGTTTTGGTTTAATTTCTATGACTAGTTCGACCGATGTGCCCGGTCCGCTTACTAAGACCGTGGCGGATGCGGCCATAGTTTTATCAGTCATTGCCGGCAGGGACGAAAATGACGCCACCACGGTGGAAATAACCCCCCCAGCCCCCCTTGTCAGGGAGGAGAATATAAAGGGCATGACGATCGGCTTGCCAAATGAATATTTCGTTGCCGGTACGGATAAGGGCGTAGCCCTAGCCTTGGACCAGGCCATTGAAACTTTAAAAAAATTAGGCGTTAAGTTTAAGACAGTGAGTTTGCCTAGCACCAAATACGGCATTCCGGTATACTATATTATTACGCCGGCTGAAATCAGTTCCAATTTAGCTAGGTTCGACGGCATTAAATATGGATTAAGTATTCAAGATGATAGGGCTAAGGCCGATTTAATGAGTATCTATACAAAGAGCCGGGGTTTGGGGTTCGGCGCTGAAGCTAAGAGAAGAATTATGCTCGGCACTTATGTTTTATCAGCCGGTTATTTCGACGCTTATTATCTTAAGGCGCAAAAAGTCAGGACAAAAATTAAAGAGGAAATGGACGAAATATTAGATACGGTTGATTGCTTATTGACGCCAACCCAGCCGACCGTGGCTTTTAAAATCGGCGAGCAGTCCAACGATCCTTTAAAGATGTATTTGGAAGACATTTTCGTGACCGGCGCTTCGCTGGCCGGCTTACCGGCTCTATCTATTCCCTGCGGGTTTGATAAAGGCTTGCCGGTCGGTATGCAGTTGATCGGCAAGAGGCTGGACGAAGCCACGCTTTTAAGGGTAGGGCGGGGTTTTGAAGAAGCGACCGAATGGCATCTTAAAAAAGCTAAAATATAATAAAAATTTTTAATTTTTAAAATTAAGATATTAAAAATTATCTAAAAATTAAAAATTGAAAATTAAAAATTTTATTCTATGTCTAAACAAAACAGAAAGATTTTAACTATCGCCTTAGCATTAATTATGGCCGGTAGTTTAGTATTTTTAACCGGCTGCGGTTCGACCCAGAGAGATAACGGCCAGGGTAATGGCCAAAATAACGGTGGCGGTAATGTCGGGGGGCTTAAGCCGATTGACGCGGCCGATCATGTCCGGGGCTCTTTGGATGCTCCGGTTAAGATGATAGTTTATAGCGATTTTGAATGTCCGTTTTGTTCTAAATTCGCCGACACCATGAAACAGGTGGAGGAAAATTTTAAAGATAAAGTGGTTATTGCTTTCAGGCACTACCCTCTGGCCGGCCATCCGGAAGGCCTGCCCGCGGCGGAAGCCTCGGAATGCGCGGCCGAACAGGGTAAATTTTGGGAGATGCATGACAAACTGTTTGCCGACAATAAGGCCGGCCGCCTTAGCGCCGATCAGTATAAAAAAGATGCCGGCGATCTAGGTTTGGACGCGGCCAAATTCAGCCAATGCTTGGATAGCGGGAAATATAAAAATAAAGTGGAAACGGACATTGCCGAAGGGGAAAGAGCCGGAGTGACCGGCACGCCCACGAGCTTCGTAAACGGCAATATTTATCCGGGCGCTTATCCGTTTGAAGATTTTACCGCTTCCAACGGAGATAAAGAAGACGGCATGCAGACAATAATTAATAAGTTATTGCAATAGGTTTAATTATGCAAAAGCGAAAAATAGTTTTGGCCTCAAGATCGCCTAGGCGCAAAAAACTTTTAGAGCAGTTAGGGTTAGAATTTGAAGTGGTAGAAAGCAGCTACGATGAAGATATGAATGCCGCAACCGATCCGTATGAATTGGCTAAATTATTGGCTTTTAAAAAAGCTGAAGCCGTGGCAAAAAATTACGGAGATGCGCTAGTAATCGGAGCGGACACTTTTACGATTTTAGAGGGTAAGCTTATCGGCAAACCTAAAGACAAAGATGAAGCGAGAAATTTTTTAAAAAATTTCTCCGGTAAAAGCCATAAAGTTATCACCGGCCTAGCCATTATTGATACAAGAAACGATAAGATTGTTAAAAAAACCGGAGAAGCAATTATAAAATTCAGGAATTTAGATGATCGGGAAATAGAGGAATATGTAGCAACCGGCAGACCTCTGGATGCGGCTGGCGCTTACAACATGACAGACCAAGGCGCGACCTTAATAGAAAGCGTTAGCGGCGACTATTATGTTGTAGTCGGGTTTCCCTTAAGCCAGCTGTACAGTGAGCTGAGGAAAATGGGCGCGGTATAAATTTTCGGAAGAGTCGCCTAGTGGTCGATGGCGCATGCTTGGAAAGCATGTAAGGTGTAAAAGCCTTCGAGGGTTCGAATCCCTCCTCTTCCGCATTAAATATTTTTTGTTAAGCTTCTTGCTTAACAAAAAATATTTTTATTTGAAAAGGGATTCGAACGCCGGAGCGAGTTTTGCCAGCTGGCAAAACCGCGAGGCGGTGGCCAGACCGAGCCGAGCGAAGGCGAGGCGAGAGCCGAGGCCGAATCCCTCACTCTCCGCAAGTCAGGATTAATAAATAACTATGCTTTATAAAAAAATTTACAACCTTGGCGACCGGCTGGAAGATAAGGCTCGGGGCAAGTTAAGCCACTATCCGATTATTTATGCCTTTATCGGCGGTACCGGCATAATTCTTTTTTGGCGCGGCCTTTGGCATACGGCGGATTATGTCATGAGTTTGTTTTTTACCGTTAGCGACAGCGTTACCAGCACCAGCCAGCCTCAACTGCCCTGGTGGGACGGGCCGTTATCCATATTAATCGGAGCTAGTTTATTGCTAGTCGTCGGCCTATTTGTCACCAGCTTTATCGGCAATGAAATTATTATTTCCGGGCTGAAGAAAGAAAAGAAGATAGTTGAAAAAACCGAGGATGAAGTTGAAGTGGAGTTGAAAGAAAACGAAAAAGTCAAGCGCGAGATCCATGAGATGGACAGCAGGTTAAAGAGCATTGAGGAAATAGTAAAAAAATTATGAAATTTCTTTTATCAATAAATTATTTAATTTGGCTGGCTTTATCCGGCCTGTTGTTCGCCGGCGGAGAATTTTTATCAAAAAAATTTGCGCTTAATCCCAGAGCGACCATGGTGGTAATTATTTTAGTTGTATATTCTTTAGGAGTTTTGGCCTGGTTGCCGGCGATTTTACAGAAAAATCAGTTATCAATCGTGGGCGCAATCTGGTCGGTGATGAGCTTGCTAGCCACGGTTTTAATCGGGGTTTTAATTTTTGGAGAAAAATTAACCGTTATTGGCATAATCGGAATAATTTTAGCATTTCTCGCCGTGGCTTTATTATCGCTTAATTAGCACAGGATTAAATTATAAAAAACACTTCAATTTCTAACTGAAGTGTTTTATGTTTAATTGATTTTGCTATTTAATGAAGGCCGAAATATCAGCATAAATCGCGTAAGCCATAGCCAGACCGGAAAAAATGAAGATGGCGATATAGTTCCACTTGGCCAGGCTGGTTTCCAGGCTCTTTAAAACATAGAGCAGAGCCTCTTTATCCCCGGCCTTTAAAGATTGGCCGGCCTCGATTTTATTAATCAGTTCAAGCTTTTCAATCAGCTGATCGCGGCGGTTTTCTACTCTGAAGCGATGGCCGAAATACCAAATAAAACCGATAGTGCCGATATACCAGGCGACCTCCACCCAAAGTTGGCTGTAATTATTTAAAATTATAACCGCTCGGTAGGCGATGGTAGCGATAATACCGATAATGAATATCCAAATTCTGTAATATGAGCTGCTTAGATGCGGCATAGAAAATTATTAATAATTAATTGTATCGCCGGTTAATTAACCGGCGCAATACATATTGATAGCATATTAACCTAGTTTTTTTAGCGCCAGCATGATGCCGATGCCGATAATTATGCTGGCCAGCTGTAAGAATGCTTGATGCAGTTTGGTGCAGTCTTTTTTCAGTTCCGGGAACAAGTCGGAAGTGGCGATATAGATAAAATTGCCGGCTGTAAAGGGGATGATGAATTCCGTAAAACTATCCGTTCGTCCGCCGATAGATAAAGCCAGGAGCGCGCCGAAAATAGCTAGGCTGGCGGAGAATAAATTTAAAAGCAAAGCTTTTATCCGGCTAAAGCCGGCGTGGAGCAGAACGCCGAAGTCGCTTATTTCTTGAGGGATTTCATGGGCGATAACGGCGATGGTGGTGGCCATGCCTAAATTCAGGTCAACTAAAAATGACCCGGCGATGACAATGCCGTCTAAAAAATTATGCAGGCCGTCGCCGACTAAATTCATCAAGCCGAAAGGATGAGGGTGCTCCTCGGTGGTCGGCAGATGGCAATGGCGCCAATGAATTACTTTTTCCAAAATAAAGAAGAATAAAATTCCGGCTAAGAGCCAAAGCCAGGTCGCCGAGCCGTTATTTTTTTCCACCGCTTCGGGAATCAGATGAAGGAAGCTGTCGCCGAGCAAAGTGCCGGCAGACAAGCTTACTAAAAGTATGGTAAGCTTGTTTAAACTATTTTGTCTAATCGTCAAAATAAAAATACCGATGAGCGAGAGGAAGGAAACGATTAAAACGCTAATTATGGTAGATAAGTAGACATTAAACATATATACTAATTTTACCATAATTTTCCGTCTTTGACCTAATTTAATTTTTAAACTATGATAAAATAACTAAGAGATAACCTAATCGTTCAAATTATGAAGCTAATATTAGATGAAAATATTTTAGATCAAGCGCCGGAAAATCTGTTAAGGCAAGCCGGTTATGCATATTTGGTAGACAGAAATACCGGACAGGAGAGCTTTGTACGCCGGCTTAACCGGGGGTTTTACCCCAGATTTCACCTTTACCTTGAACAGCAAAACGGCCAGATAGTTTTTAATTTGCATTTGGATCAAAAACAGGCGAGCTACGAAGGGGCGCACGCCCATAACGCCGAATACGACGGGGAGTTGGTGGAGAGCGAGATGGCCAGGATAAAAAGTTTTGTACCAACGAGTTTTAGAGCCTAAAAATTGGTAATTGTAAAATTTACAAATAATGTAAAATGTAAATCTCAAAATGTAAAATGACAATGCAAAATTTAAAATTCTAATATCTAAATCCTAAATTCTAAACAAATTCAAATGACCGAAATTTTAAATTTAAAAAATTAAATTTTGTTTAAAATATTTGGATTTATGATTTTGGATTTGTTTAGGGTTTACCTGCCTGCCGGCAGGCAGGGATATTAAGATTTAGAATTTCTAATTTTACATTTTGAGATTTACATTTTTAACTTTTATCATGCCCAATCCGTCAGATGAAATAAAAGCCAAACTGGATATCGTGGAAATTATCCGCGAATATATTCCGCTTAAAGCGGCTGGTTTGAATTTTCGCGCTAATTGCCCGTTTCATCGGGAAAAAAGCCCGTCTTTTATGGTCAGCCCGGAAAAGCAAATCTGGCATTGTTTCGGCTGCGGCAAGGGTGGCGATATTTTTTCTTTTGTCATGGAAATAGAAAGTCTGAGCTTCATTGAAGTTTTAAGGCTCTTGGCCAAGAAGGCCAATGTAGTTTTGAAAAAGGCCGACCCGGTGCTGGCCTCCAAGAGAAATGTTTTAATGGATATTGTGGAGTTAGCGGCTAAATTTTATCATAAAGTGCTCTTAGACAGCCCGGCGGCAGAGTCGGCGCGGGCGTATTTAAAACAGCGAGCCTTGACCGAAGCCACGATTGAGGCCTGGCAGTTAGGCTATAGCCCGAACGCCTGGGAGACTTTGGTTAATTTTTTAAAGGGCAAGGGTTTCGGCGAAAATGAAATTTTTTTGGCCGGCTTGTCGATCAAGAAAGATCCTTCAGCCGGTTCGGCAAGCTCACGGCAGGCAGGCTCGGGGCGAGCGGGTTTTTACGATCGTTTTAGAGGTAGAATCATGTTTCCCATTTGCGATATCAGCGGTAATGCCGTCGGTTTTACCGCGCGCGTTTCGCCGGAAAAGGAAGCGGAAGAAAAAATGGGCAAGTATATCAATACGCCGGCGACTATGATTTATGATAAATCAAGAATTTTATTCGGCCTGGATAAAGCCAAGATGCCTATCAAGGCCGAGGACGCGGCGATCTTGGTTGAAGGCCAGATGGATGCTATCACCGCTCACCAAAACGGTTTTAATAATGTGATCGCTTCTTCGGGCACGGCGCTAACCGGCGAGCAGGTTGGTTTGATTAAAAGATATTCCAATAATTTATATTTGGCATTTGACATGGACAAAGCCGGCGATTTGGCGGCCGAACGCGGCATCGCCCAGGCCATGCGGGCAGAAATGCAGATTAAGGTAATTGAGATAAAGGGAGCCAAAGACCCTGACGAGTGCATTAAAAATAATCCGGAAGCCTGGCGGAGGGCGGTAGAAACCGCCAAGCCCATGATGCAATATTATTTTGACAAGACCTTCGTAAAATTCAATAAAAACGATTATGAAGGCCAGCGCCAAAGCATTGATGTACTCTTATCAATAATCGTTAAATTCGGTTCAAAAATTGAACAGGATTTTTGGCTCAAAAAATTAAGCCAAGAAGTTGATATTAATGAAAATTTATTAAGGGAGAAATTAAATGAAATGATTTCTTTGGGTCGTCGGGCAGAGGAGAAAAAGCACGAGCCGCCGGCCGGGGGAGCTAAATCGGGCGGACAGCCCGGGCAAGTATTTAAAGATTTAAAACAGACTCGGGAGGCTAAGTTATCCGAGTTGCTCTTGGCGCTGGCGCTAAGATATCCGACGCATTTGGAGTATATTATTAATCATCTAACGCCGGACGAATTGGCTACTTCGGCTTCGCCCGGTTCGGTAGGCCTGCCTAAGACCGGGGATGATTATAAATTACTTTACAAAAATTTAATTATTTATTATAATAAGCTTATTGATTTATGGACTCACGAGGGGGGAGGCTTTGATTTAACTATAAATTATCAGAATTTAAAGGATTGGTTTAATAATCCTGAGAATTTAGAATCAGATAATCAAGATAATAATGAAATTACTAACAGCGGAGATAACTATCGGTGCGCCAGCTTATTAGACAGGCTGGTTCTTTTAGCTGATAAAGATTTTTACGACTACACGGCAGAACAGGCTAAAACGGAAATAATAAATTTAGTGGCTGCTTTAAAGATGAACCATTTAAGCAAGCGCCGTTATCAAATTATTAAATTAATCGCTTCCGCCGAAAAAGAAAACCTGCCGGTAGCGGAGAAAACCGAGAAACTGATGGCGCTGATGCGGGAGTTTAAGGCCTTAACCGAGGAAATTAATTTGCTAGGCGTAAAATAAGTCAAAATAATTTTAAATATGGCGAAAAAAATTAAAAAAAATAATATTAAATCCAAGCTAAGAAAGTACCAGCCGGCGCTGAAATTTAAAAAGAAGATTAAATTTAAAAAGAAAAATTTTAAAAGATATATCAAAAAGGCAAAATTCAAGAAAGAGATAAAAAAAACGGTCAAGCCGCCGGTAGAGCATCTAGTTGTCAAGCCGACCGAAGAGATGGTGAAAAATTTAATCGTTAAAGGCCGGTCGCGCGGTTTTATCACCGAGACTGAATTACTTCATATCTTTCCCGAAGTTGAAGAATATATCTATGATTATGAATTAACCTTGGAAGAATTGCAAAAAAACGGCATTCAGATAATAGAGGACACGGGCGGATTTTTAGGCACCGGCGACGATATCAAAAAGAAAACTTCGCAAATAATCGGTTTTAATGAAAAGAAAAAATTTGATATTTCCGAATTAAGCGCCGATTCCATCCAGATGTACTTAAGGGAAATCGGCAAAGTGCCGCTCTTATCCAGCGCCGAAGAGATTGAATTAGCCAAGCGCAAGGAAAAAGGCGATAAAGAAGCGGAGAAAAAGATTATTGAAGCTAATTTGCGCCTAGTGGTAAGCATAGCTAAGAAGTTTACCGGCTCTAAAGGCTTGAGCCTGCTGGATTTAATCCAGGAAGGCAACATCGGCTTGTTTCGGGCGGTGGAGAAGTTTGAATACCGCAAAGGCTATAAATTTTCCACTTACGCCACCTGGTGGATCAGGCAGGCGATTACGCGGGCGCTGGCCGACCAGTCCCGGACCATAAGAATTCCGGTGCATATGGTGGAAACCATAAATAAATTTCAGCAGGTGCAAAGGCAGTTGATTCAGGATCTGGGCCGCGAACCCTTGCCCGAGGAAATCGCTTCGGAGATGGGCGAAGATATTGAAAAAGTCAGGCATGTTATAAAAATATCCCAAGAAACCATATCTTTAGAAACTACCATCGGCGAAGATGATGAAGATTCAACTTTGGAGGACTTTATTGAAGATATAAAAAATGTCACGCCGGATCGTTCGGCCGCTTTGCAGCTTCTAAAAGATTATGTCAAAGCGGTGATTGCCGAATTAACTCCGCGCGAGCAGAAAATATTGGAATTGCGCTTCGGTTTGGTTGACGGGGTGGCTCATACACTAGAAGAAGTCGGTCGGGAATTTGATGTTACCCGCGAGCGTATTAGGCAGATTGAGGCTAAGGCCATAGAGCGGATTCAGAAGCATGCCGGTATTAAAAAATTGAGGGATTACCAATAAAAAATTTTCAATTTTCAATTCTCAATTTTTCCGCCAGAGGCGGATCCGCCTTTGGCGGACAAACAATTTCCAATTGATTTAATTTTCAATAAAGCATAACTTTGTTATTAGGCAGGAAATTAAGTTTAGATCAAATAAGCGGGATTTGACGGGAGATTGAAGAGTAAATCAGGCCAATAAATTAAGGCATTACCACTAAAATTATTTAAAAAATAACCCCGGCCTTTAGTTAGGCTGGGGTTTTGTGGCTTTAAAAGCGCATTAGGCCGCGTCGGCTAAATTTTCCAGAGCGAGTTTTAGTTTTTGCCCGCAAGATCTGTAGTTTTTTTCTTGCAGTGATTTTTTCGCCGATCTTAGCTCGGCCTGAGCTTCTCGGGCTCTCTCAAAGTACGGCGTGATTACCGCGCTGTTTAGCAAAGCAACGGCTTGATCGATCTTTTGCCCGATGATTTTCGCTTCATGCCCGGCGATCGTCCCGTCCTTAAATACCCGGTGTCTCGCGATTAGAGTGATAATGCCGTAGGCTTGTCTGAATTTTGATTTTAACCATCGGTCAGCTAGAATTAAGAGTTGTTTTCTCATGGCGATATAGGGCATGATTATATTCAACTCCTTTATCCTCTCGGTCAGGTCGTTTAACGCCGCGATGGTTCTGGCGGCAAAAGCGCCCGGATTGGGTCTGCCCAAGCTGTCTTTTAGCGGAATAATTTTTTTCGCTTGAACCCTGGCCGCCACCTTGAACTCGTTACGGCATTTTTCCAGCTGGAGCACTACGCCAGCCAGTCGTTTTTGGAGCCTTTCTTTTTCTCCAGCTTGGGCGTATCGCCAATTTTGTAGTACCTGGTTGGCCTCGGTGATTACCAAATCAATACTTTCGAGCTGGTCCAGTTCGCCGAGGCTTCTCTCGCGGCTGATTGAGTATCGATCAATTATATGACCCTGCATGCGGATTGCCGAGTCAAGATCTTTAACTTTTTGCCGAACCAGTTTCGGTCTTTGGCCGGCCTCTTTGTCCCAGCGGGTGACTTCCAATCTACCCCCTCCATTTAGGAAAACACCGCAATGGTTTAAGTCTCGTACCAGCCAATACAGGTCTTCGGTCTTGGTTTGGTTATCCGCGAAAACTGAACAGACCTGGCGGTATATTTTCCGGTAGTGGGCGGCCGGTATAAGCGGTTTTAAGAGGTTTAAGTGATCTTCCCTGATAACTTTTTTATTGGCGATCTGAACAAAAGGAATTTTTTTCCCTTGCCAGACGGCAATTACTCTGATAACTCGGTTGTTTCGATCTCTTTCTACTACGGCTTGGCCTTTGGGTAAATAATCCATGACTAATCCTTTGGTTGATTGTTTTAGACGATTTTGGTTTGTTTTGAATTTTTAAAATGCGAGTCAATTGCTCGGTTAGGCGGTTATTAGCATATTGACGAGGTTAAGTAATAAACTATAATGAATTAGCCTCTTTGTCAATGTTTAGTTTTTTTAAAGCGTGAAGGGTTGACTAAAGTCATATTATTATTTAATATGTTAATACTGCCTGTCGGCAGATATTTATTATTGAAAAGTAAATCAGTAATCATAATTTTCCCGGGTAGCCCCTCGCTATGCTCGGGACAAGTGTAAATTGAACATTTGTAGCAAAGTTAAAATTTTCACTATAAAATTTATAATCTAAAATCTTCCCGGGTAGCGCAGCGGTAGCGCAGCTCGCTGTTAACGAGTTGGTCGTCAGTTCGAATCTGACCCCGGGAGCAGGATAAAAAAAGTTCCAAAGCGACCGACCCCTGTCTGGGGGACGGTCGTTTTTCTATCCGACCGGTCCCTGTCGGTCTTTGCATAAAATTTTAAATTATTCTCAATTGTGATAAACTGTAATTAAATGCTAATAACAAATAATATATGGCGGAAAATCAAAGTCAAAAGAATAATAAATGGTTAAAATATCTTGCCATTATCGGCGGGATCATTATTGTTTTCGCCGTTATCGCCGGAGGATGTATATATTTTAATTTATTTGCCGCTCCGCAAACAAAGGCCGGGACTGAACAATTAACCGTACCGTTGAGCTCGGAAACGAGCGATCTCACGGGACTTGCAAAACTGCTCAAGGATAAAGGGTTTATCAAGAACGAAACGGGATTCAGAATCGCTTATTTAAAAACCATCGGGGCGGATATTGCTATAAGCAGGCTTGCCAATACTACCTGTGACGATTGTTTTGTCCTAGGAGCCTATAAGCTTTCCAAGTCAATGGATGCTTGGCAGATAGCCAAGGCTATAAAAGACAAGCCATATATGAAATGGGTGGTTATTCCCGAAGGCCTGCGCAAAGAGCAGATAGCTGACATTTTAGCCGATCAGCTATCTTTGAACTGGAGCGAAAAGCAAAAAAACGATTGGATAACGAATTTTACGGCTATAAAATACGATTATCTGGAAGGCGTATATTTTCCCGATACTTATCTTATTCCGGTTGACGAAAAACCGCTTGCTGTCGCTGACCGCCTGCGGGTCCACTTTGAAGAGAAATTTGCTCCATACTCCAAGGAAGCGTTAAATAAAAATGTTAAATGGGATACGCTTTTAAAAATTGCTTCGATCGTCCAGCGCGAAGCGGCCGGCCAGAATGATATGCCGCTTGTCTCAGGCATTATTTGGAATCGTTTGCTCGGTGGCATGAAGTTGGAAATCGACGCTACGGTTCAATATGCGCGCGATGATATTATCCATTACGGTGAAGCCCGCCATGATACGCAACCGTTAAATTATTTAAGCGCAGGAAGCTGGTGGACGCCGCTCAAGGCCGGAGACACGGATATCGCTTCGCCTTACAATACTTATCGTAATAAAGGGTTACCGCCTCACCCAATCTGCAATCCGGGACTTTCCGCCATTAAGGCTGCTCTTAATCCGGCCGAGACCGAGTGCCTATATTATTTGCACGATTCAGACAGACAGATCCATTGCTCAAAGACTTACAAGGAGCATCAGGCGAACATCGCAATTTATTTAAAATAGATTATATGACTGATTTTGTATTATGAAAAAATTATTAATATTTAATTCGCTCGCGGTTTTCATTTTTTTATTGCTATTTTTGAATATTGATAATCTTCTTTCTTACTCGGTGAGTTGGATTGTCCTGGTCGCGCTTACGCCGGTGGCCGCAGGACTAATGTCTGCTTTATCGCAGAATAAAAATAAAAGCTATGAATTTCTTCCTGCGATTCTAGCCAGTTCAGTCTTTTTTAGTTTTGTGTCGGTGTTTTTCGGAAAATTTATTCTGTATTTTACTAGCCATATAAATACTGCTTTTTTCGCATATATTAATCCATTTGGCCATGATGGTTTAGATCTTACCTTAATGTTGCTTGGCGCTTATATCGCTGGCGGCTTGGTTGGCATCGCTATCAGGGGGATAAATTTGATCTTTTTGCCAAAACAAAAATTTAAATTAAATTTAAATATTTCTTTTTTAAAATCATTTCTACTCGGCGCGCTTTTTTTACTGGGAATAAATATCTATTATGTTCTTATTTCCATTCCACCGGACGGGCGCTGGAAATTTCAGATTCCGGTGACCAGTCTTTTTATCGCCTTATATTTAGCCGTATTTTTCTTTGTCAGCAAAAAGCTGATAAAAAATCCCAAGACGAATTATTTATTGTGGGTCTATAATGCCTTTTTATCCCTGACGTTTATCACCAACGCCGAAGCCGTTCAAATACATTTTCAGGATGTCGGTTGGCAATATTTGCGGTATATTTCCACCGCTCCCTATTTAGTCATTTTCAGCTTAGCAATTATCTGCTACATCCCCCTGGTGCTATATCTGGAAAAATTAAGAAAAAACAAAATTGTATAAATTAAAATAATAAATTATGAAAAAAGTTTTGCTGTTAATCAGCCGTTATTTTTCCGATTTTTTAGCGGTAGTTTCGATTTTAGCGCTGTTATTTTTGTATATCATGTTTAAAGTCCCGGCTATTCTCTGGGTCGGTAATATGGCGGGCAGGAATTTTACGGATAATTTTGGCGGTATGCTGATTGAATTTTTAAAGAATGATTATTTATTATTTTTTCTCTATCCATTATTACCGTTTGTCATAGGATTTTTATTATTATCGGTTTTCATTTGGTTTTTTTACCGTCACGATAAGGAGGCGGGTAAAATCGGTTTTAGGAATACCATATTGGGTATTTTCGCCGTTTTTTTATTTGTATTTTTGCCAATTGAAGCGGCGCAGATTGGGTATAAGATACAGGAGCAGAGAGATCGGCAGATCAGTCAGATTTACAATGACAATACGGTTTATGTAAATAAAGGGTTTAATAAGGAATTTTTGAAACTTTATCAAACCCTAGCCGACGAAGGCATCCAGTCCTGGAGAAAAGATCCGGTCGCTGTCGTTAAGAACGAATTGGAAAAAGGGGATTTGACTTCCATAAGCCACGGAGAAAACAGTCTGACGCTTAAATCAATTAAAACGATTGAGCCGAGCAAAGCTGCCGTGGCCACAGTAGTGTTATTGGAGAACAAACAATTGACAGCTGAAATTTACCTTAACCAATATTGGGAATCGACTGACGGTGTCTGGCTGGTTAAGAGTTATAAAATATTAACTGATAATTAAACTTGGATCCAGCATAGCCGATAAAGCAAATTTTTTTTATGTCAAATAAAAATAGAGAACTATTATTAGAGGAATGGTCTGAATTAAAAAAGGATTGGTTCTCTGTATACAATTGGACAAGCCTGCGCCCTAGGGGGTATTCGGAAGAAATAGCCAAACTGCTTCTTGATGAATTTGAGAAGGTAAAAATAAATTACGAAGGCTTGCGTAAAAATAATTTTCGCCTTTCCAGCCATCACGGACAGTGCCAACTTGCGACTGATATATCACAGCATGTTGAAAAAAGGTTTTGCCGAGCATTGTTTAATTTAAAAGAATTGCCCCTGTTGGGTAAAATGCTGGATTATGAAGTGCCGTTTAAGGAGAAACTTAAATCTAAGCATGGCGACATAGATTTGCTGTCGTATAAGGATGGTAAATTATTCGTTATTGAAGCTAAAAAAATTGGCTCATCTGAGTCAATCCTTAAAGCAGTACTCGAAGCCTATGTTTATAGTAAATTCGTCTATGCAGCCAAAGAGGCATTTTATACCGATTTTAAAATTGTTTCAGGCATAACAATAAAACCAGCCGTTTTAACATTTGTAAACTCGAACTCGGGGCAACAGCTGATGGCGATGGTTCAATATCCAAATATCAAAAATTTTATTGATAAAATTAACGACGATTTAGCTAAATCAGGAATTGAGAAAATCGGTTTCTTTTTAATAATAAATCCGGACGAGGATATTAAATTTAGTTTGGTAGCTAAGTCATTTGATGATAAATGCAAAATGATTGTATTTAAAGATGGCTTTAAGCTTGAACTTAAAGAAATAAAACTCTAATGAAATTAAAAATACATCGAGGCACAAAAGAAATTGGCGGATCTTGCGTAGAGATTTGGACTGATACAGCCAAGATTCTGGTTGATTGCGGCATGCCGCTAGTGGCTAAAGGCGGCGGTGAGTTTGAAATGGGTAAATATAAAACCTTGAATACAGTTGAACTTATAAAGGAAGGAATACTCCCTAATGTCGCCGGACTGTAAGGGAAAAGCCGAGGCGGCGATGAATTTCTATTCATCTATCATTCCGGAAGGGAAAGTAGGAGAGATTGAGCGATATGGAGCAGGAATGGAACCGGAAATACAGGGTACAGTCATGCATGGCTCGTTTTTCCTCGCGAGACAGGAATTCTTCGCCATGGATAGCGCGCGCGAGCATAATTTTAAATTCAACGAGGCAATTTCACTTATGGTAAATTGCCAAAACCAAGCCGAAATCGACCGCTATTGGTCGAAACTTTCCGCCGTGCCCGAGGCCGAACAGTGCGGCTGGCTAAAAGATAAATATGGGCTGTCATGGCAGATTGTTCCGACCGCGATGGGGGAAATGATGCGAAAGGGCACGCCCGAACAGATTGATCGGGTAACTCAAGCTTTTTTACCAATGAAAAAAATTATAATTTCCGATTTGGAAAAAGCTTTCAAGGGTAAATAATAATTAAATTTAATTATATGGCAGAATATGTTGACGGTTTCGTGCTGGTGGTGCCGAAGAAGAATTTCGCCGCCTACCGCAAGATGGCGCGAGAAGGAGCCAGGGTTTGGCTAAAGCACGGCGCTCTTGATTATAAGGAATGCGTGGGTGATGACATGCGCCCCAACACCGGCGGCATGACTCCGGCGCTCACTTTTCCGAAAATGATAAAGGCAAAGAAAAATGAAGCCGTCTGGTTTTCTTATATTGTCTATAAATCCAAGGCGCATCGCGATCAGGTGAATAAAAAAGTCATGGCCGAGATGGATAAGGAGGGGAAAAAGTACGAAAATATGCCCATGCCTTTTGATATGAAGCGTTTTGCTTACGGCGGGTTTAAGGTTGTGGTGGATATGAAGTAATAGCTAGGTTGAAGATCATTTAACAGGATAATTCCGGATAAAAAATTAGTTAAGAATAAAAGAATGAACAACAATAAAAGCAATAAAAAAGAGCTATCGTCAGAACAACGCAAGGGGCTACTCCAGGTCTTAAAAGCCCGTTTTGAGAAAAACATGAATCGCCATAAAGATTTAAAATGGGATAAAGTGCAAGCCAAGCTGGAAGCTAATATCGGGAAACTGTGGTCGCTTAATGAAATGGAAAGTACCGGCGGCGAACCGGACATTATTGCTTATGATAAAAAGACCGGTGAATATATTTTTATAGACTTTTCGGCGGAAAGCCCTAAAGGCCGCAGAAATATTTGCTACGACCGTGAAGCGTTGGAGTCGAGAAAAAAATTTAAACCAAAAAATACCGCCATTGATATGGCGGCCGCTATGGGCGTTGAGCTTTTAACGGAAGAACAATATCGGGAGTTGCAGAAACTGGGAAATTTTGACATAAAAACTTCGAGCTGGTTAAAAACTCCGTCTGACATCAGAAAACTCGGCGGCGCCATCTTCGCAGATCGCCGCTATGACCATGTCTTCGTCTATCATAACGGCGCGGATTCTTACTACGGCGCCAGGGGATTTCGCGGCTCATTAAAAGCCTAAGGTGACCCCACCCCTATAGAGCGAGACAGGTCATCTTTTATGCCGGAGTTGCATTCGCAATAAGAAAGCGTATAATTATGGCATGATTTGTATTTATTAAAACAATAGCAAGTCAAATTAGTTATAATACTAATTTAAGCTTAATAAAGATAATCTAAAATTTATGAATGAAGAAAAAATAGCTATGCCTCAGGGCGCGAAATCAAATTTTAAGATGAGCGTCGGCGTAATTATCGCCATCATTGTAGTAAGCATTATCGGCGGCGGTTTAATTTATTTTAAAAATAGAACGGCTACCGATTCAATCGGGAATAATCAGCCGGGTAATTTAAGCGACAATCAAGCCGCAACGGCTCCGGCCGCGAATTCCAAGAAGGTTCTGGATTTAAGCAATCAAGGGCTAGAAAGGCTGCCGGCGGAAGTATTAAAAATGGAAAGTTTAGAAGAATTAAATATTTCAGCCAACAAATTGACCGGCGCTTTGCCCGGAGAAATTAGATTTTTGAAGCAGTTGAAAAAGCTCAAGGCCGGTAATAATCTAATGACAGGCATCCCGGCGGAAATCGGACAGCTGGCCTTGCTTGAAGAGCTGGACTTTTCAAATAATCAGTTAACCGGCTTGCCGCTGGAAATAAAAAATTTAACTAAGCTGAAGATATTAAATTTGACGGGCAATAATTATTCTAAAACAGATCTTAGCCAAATAAAAATCGCTTTGCCGAACCTAAAGGTAATCGGCGAATAAATATAATGCTTGAAAATATAAATAAAGTTATCTATGGATGACAAAAAAGCCGTTACTATTTTATTAAAGCTGTTGAATAAAAATTTACTTAATGAAGAGAAGGAAGCGTTAAGAGCCGCTATCGGCGTATTGAGTTGGACCAGCCTTTCCAAGAGCAGGTTAAAAGCGCTCAGTCGAGCAAGAAAGGATAAGCTGGAAGCGAACCTTAAATAGCGGCAAGCTGGAATATTTATGCGCAACAAAAAAATAATTTTATATTTAATTATATTGGCCGCGGTTGCGGGCATATTCGCGGCTTGGCGTTTAACCGGCAGCTGGCGCGGCGCTTATTTGGCGTTTAAAAATTCGGACTCGGCCTCTGTTGATTATCTGGATCAGGCCGGCAGTTTCACGGCTGATAGTTCAAATTCTGCTACTTCAACCGCCGCCGGATTTCCTCTCCGGATTCCGGCCGGGGCCAGCCTATCGCTTTTTGCCAAAGATCTCAATAATCCTCGCTCGCTAGCCAGGGATTGCGACGGAAATTTAGCGGCCAGCCTAACGGCCGCGGGTCAAATTGTGGCTCTGCCGGATAAGAACGCCGATGGCCGGTCGGATCGCACAGTAACGGTTTTGAAAGGTCTAAGCAAACCGCACGGCTTGGCCTTTTTTAAAACCCAGACCGGTTCCTGCCGGCTTTATTTGGCTTCGGAAAGTGAAGTAGTTACCTATGATTATAATCCGGTGGATTTTACGGCGAATTTTATCAAGCGGCTGGCTGAGTTGCCGTCCGGCGGCGGACATTTTACCCGAAGCTTGTTGATTTACCAGGATAAATTACTGGTTTCCGTCGGCTCGTCCTGCAATGTCTGCCGGGAAGGGGACGAGCGGCGCGCGGCGGTTCTAGCTATGGATCTTGACGGAGGTAGCAGCGAAATTTTCGCCAAAGGGCTTCGCAACGCCGTTTTTATGGCTATTAATCCGTCTGACGGCCAGGTTTGGGCTACGGAAATGGGCCGAGATAATCTGGGCGACGATTTACCGCCTGACGAAATTAATATTTTAGCTCGGGGAAAAAATTACGGCTGGCCGAATTGTTACGGCCGAAATATTCATGACGATGAATTTGATAAGAATACTTATATTAGGAATCCTTGCCTTGAGCCGTTTGAAACCCCCAGCCTGATTGATTTGCCGGCTCATTCGGCGCCCTTGGGCATAGCTTTTTTTACTCAAAGCTGGCCGAAGGATTTATCGGGCGATGCCTTGGTAGCTCTCCACGGCTCCTGGAACAGGAGTACGCCCACCGGTTATAAGATCGTCCGCTTAAGATTGTCGGACGGCGGCGAGCTTCAAGGCATAGATGATTTTATCAGCGGTTTTCTCGGGCCAGACGGCCGGAAATACGGCCGGCCGGCCGATATTATGATAGCAGACGGCGCTCTTTATTTTTCCGATGATTCGGCCGGAGTTATTTACCGCTTGGTTTATGAATAAAATACTCTTTTATTAAGATTGAGTACGCCGAAAAATAAAGCTTACATTAAGCGTTATTTTTTTTGCTCCACATTTGCATTCGAACCGCTGGTCTTAGGTGAAATTAAAAGAAGTTTAAATTTGACATAAATTTAAGGTATGTTATTATGTTAATACCGACTAATTTAGTAGGAGATTAAGAATTTAATTATTTAAAAATTAAGGTATTAATATTTAGTAGAAAAAAAGTATGATTCAAAGTTTAATAATAACCTTTAGAGAAACGCTAGAAGTCGCCTTAATAGTTGGAATTATCTTGAGTTATCTCGTTAGAATAAAACAAACAAAATATAATAACGCCGTCTATATGGGTGTCATTTTCGGCGTGTTCGCCAGTATTATTGGCGCTTGGTTATTTATTAATTTGGCGGGCGGATTTACCGGTAGAGCGGAGCAAATATTTGAAGGAGTTACTATGTTGGTTGGTGCGTTGCTTCTGACCACCATGATACTATGGATGATGAAACAGAAGCATATTACTCAGGAATTAGAACAGAGCGTGACCGCGAAACTTAATGAGGCTCATAAATTCGGTTTATTTTCATTGGTTTTTACCGCCGTCTTAAGGGAGGGCATAGAAACGGTTATTTTTTTGGGGGCGGCCAGTTTTACTTCGGCCAGCAATAATTTGCTTGGAGCTTTGGCGGGCATTACGGCAGCGATTTTTCTCGGCTATGCAATTTTCGTCGGTTCAATGAAAATTAATTTAAAGAAATTTTTTAATATCACCAGCATCTTGTTAATTCTTTTCGCCGCTGGGCTCGTGGCCCATGGTGTCCACGAATTTGAAGAAGCGGGAATAATTCCCATAGTTATAGAACACGTCTGGGACATTAATTCAATCCTAAATGAGGATGGATTTATCGGTAGTATTTTAAAGGGATTGTTCGGATATAACAGCAATCCTTCATTAATTGAAATATTAAGCTATTTTATTTATATTATTTCCGTTGTGGTATTCTGGAAAAACATAGAGAAGGTGCATAAAGTAATATAAATTTAATTTTTTTATGAAAAATAAAACCGCAATTTTCATTATTAAGCAAGTCTCAATAAGAATAAACGATAGAAAAAAATAATAATTTATGGTAACATATTGTCAATAAATAATTAAAATATCCTTATGATGCTAAAAAATAAATCGGAGCCAGTTTAAAACCGCCCTTTCAATAATGGCGGTTTTTATGTTAGAATAAAGATGAAGCAGATTATTAGTCATTACTTTTTTATTGGGCTTAGCTACCGTTGTTGCACACAATGTTTGGGTCGCCGACTGGCCGGTCGCCGCAACTATTTTAGGCTGGGCAATATTGTTTAAAGGAATTGAAAAAATCGTGCTTCCTGGTCGTGTTAATAAAAAAGCTCAAATGTTTAAGGGCGGGCAGATATTTTGGGGAGGAGTTATATTCCTCATCGGCGCCTTTTATTTTTGGATCAGTTTTTAATTAATAATTTTATGGAAAACGAACATAATCCGCCGGTAAGGGAAAATATGCCCCCGGCCGAGCCTTCCTCGCCGCTCCAGCCGGATAAGAAAAATAAACGAATTTGGCCCGGAGTAGGCGCGGCTTCGCTGTTAATTTTATTAGTCGCGTCAGCAACAGCATTTTTTTATTTTTCTACGCGAACAACCGGTCCTTCCGGCGGCCAGACTCCGGAAAGCCAAGATTTGTTTAGCGGCTTTTCAAAATTGATTATCAGCGTCGCTAATGCCAGCGATAATTTTACTTTAAAACCGCTAAATATTGACAGCTTGGGCGTTAAGGCTGATACGGTTTATGTTATAAAGAGCAAAGAACCGCTGGATGTGAATTTAATTAAAGATAATTTGCGGATTCAGCCTGATTTTCCTTATGATTTTAAAAAAATTTCCGATACCGAATGGCAGATAGCGCCGCGCCGGGCTCTGCCGGCTAATACGCTGGTGCGGATTGCTTTGGCCACGGCCTTTGTTGACGAAAATAATCAAACCCAAGAACGGGATTATTCCTGGGTCTATCAGGTTAAAGATAGTTTTAAAGTGCTTCATAGCATTCCTCGCGACGCCGGCACGAATGTTCCGGTTAATTCCGGCGTTGAAATAACTTTTAGCCACGATAATTATTACGATTACGAAAAATATTTTTCCATTAATCCATCGGTTAAGGGCGAGTTTGAACGGCATGGCCGTACTTTAGTCTTTATTCCGGAAACAAACTTAAATTTCAGAACTCTATATCAAGTTACGATTAAGCGCGGTTTGCCGCTGGCCGAATCGGCGGAAACCCTGGCCTCCGATTATATTTTTACTTTTGAAACTCAACTGGCTAGCGACTCTAGATCCAATGATTGGTATGGAGTTTATAACCGCTTAATTGAAAGCGACTCCCAATACCCGCCGATCATACAAGTATCTTCATACGCGGCGCCCGATAAGCTGGAAGTTGAAACTTTTCGTTTTAATGATTGGCAGGAATATTTAAAGTCAATTCGTGAACGCGATAACCTGCCCTGGTGGTCTTATAGTAAGGACGATTTCTTGCTGGATACGGCCAAATTGAAAAAGGCCAGCGCCTTTACCGTGCCGGTGAAAGTCAGCAACCAGATAAAATATATAGAATTTCCGGAAAAAATGCCCCCGGGATTTTATTTGGCCGAATTAAAAAACAACGGCAGTAAAGTGCAGGTCTGGCTGCAAGTAAGCGATTTATCAGCTTATTACAATGTGACAAAAACCCAGACGATTTTTTGGCTAAATAATAGCCTGACCAAGAGTCCGGTTAGCGGGGTTAGACTGGAATTGCTTGATAATCCATTGTCGGTTTTAACCGACGCGCAGGGCGTGGCGGTATTTAATACGCCGGCTGAGATATTAAATAGCTCTACCGATGAAAAAGCCGCTAAGCGACAATATTTTAAATTAACCAAAGATAATAATATCTTGATTTTACCGGCCTCGCAAATATCTCATAATTGGTGGTGGAACCGTCCGATCGCGGCCGATGATTACTGGCTCTATCTTTATACCGATCGGCCGCGCTATCAAGCGACCGACACCATAAAATATTGGGGCTTGGTTAAAAACCGCGGCTCCGAATCTTTAAATGGAAAAGCCACTTTAACGCTTTTTAAAGAAGGCTATGTTGATTATTATTACCAACCCATAGCCATTATGACCCAGGAGTTAAACATCGGCGATTTGAATAGCTTTAAAGGCGAGATGGCGATAAAAAATTTGCGGCCGGATTATTACACCCTGGAATTAAAAATCGGCGAAACCGTGGTTAGGCGAAGCTATATCACCATCATGCCTTATACCAAGCCGGCTTTTCAATTAAGCCTGGTGCCGGATCGCCACGCCGCTTTCGCCGGCGATACGGTTAATTTAAAAGTTAAAGCCAGTTTTTTTGAAGGCACTCCGGTACCGGCCTTATCGCTTAAATTTGAAACTCCGGAAAAAACAGTAAAAATATTTACCACCGACGAGAACGGGGAGGCTGATTTAACCTATACAGAAAATTATATTGATTGCCCGGATGATTACGGTTGTTGGCCGAAATCAAGCAGGCTATCAATCGCTCCGGAAAATTCCGAATTGGCGGAAATCAGCGCTGAAACATATATTAATTTTTACGGCCCGAAAGCCTATCTGGAAAGCAAGACCATTTATCCGGCCAAAGGCCAAGGCCAGCTGGAGATGACCGCCAAGTTAATTGATTTGGCTAAACTGGAAGCCGACCAGTCGGGGAGCCGGAGCTTAGGCGACTTGCCCGCGGCCGGGATTAGAATTGAAGGCGATTTAATAAAGATTTCATATACCAAGAAAGAAACCGGCACGGCCTACGACTTTATCAACAAAACCAGTTATAAGACTTACAGCTACGACAGGCGAGAGGAAAAAGTCAGGAGCTTTAGCGGTACAACGGACCAAGACGGCAAATATATTTTTAACCAGCCGCTTGAACCGGAAATTTCCTACCAACTTAAGTATCGCTTTATTGACAGCCAGGCACGATTTGACAAAAGAATCAGTTATTTATATTACTATGACGGCGTTTCTCTTAATCGCTACGACGGCTTTAATTACCAATATTATCATTTGAACTTAGCCGATCCCGTAACTCAGCAAAATAAAACCTACTCAATTAACGATCAAGTCAAGGCGATTTTCAAGAAAAATGATGAGCCGGTGCAAAACGGCAATAACCGCTTTCTCTATCTGCAGCTACAAAATGGCTTGCAAGAATATCAGGTAGCCGGTAAAAACGAATACAGCTTCGCTTTTGAATCCCGCGATGTGCCGAATGTCAACTTGGTTGGAGTTTATTTTGACGGCCGGTCGTACCACTCCACTGGCGCGAGCTACTGGGGCGAATCAGCTAATTTTAAGGCAGCGGACAGGGAACTAAAAGTCAATATACAAACCGATAAAAAAAGTTATTTGCCGGGCGAGAATGTCAAATTAAATATAGCGGTAACCGACAGGAATAATAAGCCGTTGCCGGCGGAAATAAACATAAATTTAGTGGATGAAGCCTATTACGCGGTAGCCGAAGATACGGCCGCCCCCTTAGAATCAATCTATACCGGAGTTGGTATGGGCACTTTAATCGCTTTTTCAACTCACGCCAGCCTGGTGGATAATTCCAGCGGCGCGGAAAAAGGCGGTTGTTTCCTCGCCGGGACCAATATCTTATTGGTCGACGGTACCAATAAGCCGATAGAAAAAATGGTAGTAGGCGACCAGGTTCTAACCTTTAACGACCCGGTCAGCCGGCAATTAACTTCTGGCCGGGTAGAAGAAGTGGTTGAGCACTTGGTCGGTGAATACCTGATCATCAATAAAAAAATCAAGATTACTCCGGAACACCAGGTTTTCGCCAATAATCATTTTGTTGACGCCGGCCGCCTGAAAGTGGGCGACTGGCTTTGGTCTCCGGCCAAAGAAAAAGTCTTGGTGCGCGAGATAGAAACAAAGCATGAATTGGTCAAAGTCTACAATCTTGGCATTGATCCGGAGCATACTTATATTGCCGATGGCATTTGGGTTCATAACGCGGAAAAGGGCGGCGGAGCCAGAGAGTATTTTACCGATGCCGCCGTCTTTCAATCAGTCCGCGCCGATAGCGGCGGCCGGGCAACCGTTGAATTTAAATTACCTGATAACATCACTTCTTGGCGCGTGACCGCGCAGGGCCTGACTAAAGATTTATGGGCCGGGGTAAGCGTGGCAAAAATTCCGGTGTCTTTGCCGGTTTTCGCCGAAGTTACTATCGGTGATGAATATTTAACCGCGGATAAGCCTTCAGCGCGCCTGCGCGCCTATGGCACCGCTTTGGCGGCCGTAGACAAAGTTGATTTCTCGTTGTCAGCTCCGACTCTGGGTTTGGATAAATCACCGGTTCTTTCCGCCTCGGCCTTTAAGCCGGTTTATTATAATTTACCGGCGCTGTCTTTAGGCGAGCACAAAATCGTTTATGAATTAAAATCAGCCAAAGGCAACGACTCCATTAAACTGCCGCTAAAGGCGATTAGTTCCCGGCTGGCGGGGCAGACTTCTACCAGCAGCCGGTTGACTATTGAAACTAAGGTAAAAGCGATTAATAATTTTCCCATAGCCGTGGTGTTAAGCGATTTGGGACGGAATGAACTATATGACCCGCTGTTGAGTTTAAGCTGGTCCTGGGGCGACCGCCTTGATCAAAAATATGTTCGTAAATTAAGCCGGGAGACCTTAAAAAAATATTACCAAGAAGATATTATTGAACCGGCTTTTAACCCTTTTGATTATCAGCTTTCCACCGGCGGCCTGGCTTTACTGCCGTATAGCGGCGAAGATTTGGAATTTTCCGCCAGAGTATCAGCCTTGGGCGCGGAGCCGTTTGACAAAATTTCTTTAGCCCAATACTTCTTTAATAAACTGGAAGACGATAAGGCTAACCGCGAAGAAATAAGTTATGCCTTGTTCGGTTTGGCCGAACTGGGCGAGCCGGTTCTGACCCGAATTAATTCTTGGCTCAAGCGGACCGACTTAAACCCTAAGGAGCGTCTGTATCTAGCTCAAGCGCTGGTTGATTTAGGAGCTAAAGAGTTAAGTCAGACAATTTTTTACGAAGTTTTAAAGCAATACGGCGAGGAAAAATTACCGCAAATAATCATCCGCGTCAGCAATAATTACGATGAAGTCTTTCAAGCTACGGCCGTAGCCGCCGTCTTGGCCGCTTCGCTGGATATTAAAGAAGCTCAGGGCTTGTTTAAATATTTAGACGAGAATCAGGTTTTATACGGCGAAAATAAAAATAGCGAAAATCTGTTTAATTTGGAAAAATTAAATTATATAAAGCAGGTTCTGCCTAATTTAAAACCCAGCCCGGCCAAGGTGACTTACGAATTGTCCGGCGAAACCAAGGAAGCCAATGTCACCGGCAGTAATTTATATTTTTTCCAACTGGCGCCGGAGCAAGCCGCCAGCCTTAATTTTAAGTCCATTACCGGCGAAGTGGGAATTTCCGTGCGCTATATTGAACAGTTGGACTTAAATAAAGTTAAACGTGACAGCGATATAAACATCACCCGCGAATATTATGTTAACGGAGTGTCAACTCTGCGCTTTAAGGAAAACGATTTGGTGGAAGTCAGGCTCTATCCGGTTTTTAAGAAATCAGCTCTGTCCGGCGATTACCAGATTACCGATATATTGCCGAGCGGCTTGGCGCCGGTTACGAAAATATATTATCGCGGTTCTCGCTATGACTGCAATTATTGGTACCCCTATAACACCGACGGGCAAATGGTGAAATATTTTATTAATCGGGATTGGCGCAACAGTTATTGCGCCGGGAATTATATTAAGTATTACGCGCGGGTTAAAAATCGCGGAGCCTATTTAGCCGAACCCGCCATTATCCAATCGTTTATCAACCCCGATTTTATCAATTACTCTAATTCCCAAAGCCTAACCATTACCGAATAATGAATAAGCGAGCTAATATAATAATTATTATTTCCGGCATAAGCTGCTGCTTGGTTTTTCTACTTTGTTTTTGGTTTATCAAGTCGTTAAAATTATCACCGCCTCCGGCTGACCGAAAAAATATTTCAGGTTTGCCCATAGTGGAGACGCAAGATAGTTTTTATAGCCGGGAACAATTTTTGCCGGCCGTAAAAAAGGCCGGTGAAATAGCGCCCAGACCTGATGTCTACGCGATTATCGTGCCGCATCACTTAGTCGGCGCCGATATTATCGCCGAACTCTTAAAAACGGCCAGCGGCCGGCCGATTGATACGGTGGTTGTGATCGGGCCAAACCACAGTAATGTCGGCCGCGAACCGCTGGCTAGCGCGCCGGTTAATTGGCAAACGCCGGAAGGCGATTTGCTCGCCGACGATAAACTGGTGAAATCATTTTTAACCGATAACCGGCTTGAGCCTAACCCATCGGCTTTGGCGAATGAACATTCGGTCGGCGCCATCATGCCGTTTATTAAGCATTATTTGCCCCAGGCGCGAGTCCTGCCTATAGTTTTGTCTTCTTATGCCGGGAAAGTTGAAGCTGAAAAACTAAGCGGCTGGCTTAAAAGCCGCTTGGGGAAAAACAGCTTGGTTATTTTTTCGCTGGACTTTTCCCACTACCTAACCAAGGGGGAAGCGGATTTAAAAGACGAAGAAACCAAGAGTTTAATAGAAAATTTTTTAATAGATAAAATTTACGGTTTAAATAATGACTATGTGGATTCGCCGGCCGGCCTGGCTATGGCAATGCTCTTGGCCGAGCAAGCTGGCCTTAAAGCTTCTTTTATCCGGCATAACAACTCTTTTGATTACGCCATCTCTAAACCGGCGGCCACTACCAGCTATTTCGGGATTGCTTTTATCAGTGAATAATTGTTAAACTCGTTTAAATCGGTTTTAGCATGTTTTAGCCGGCGGAGCCGGATAAATAAAGTTATAAACGACCGACCCCTAGAAGGAGGCCGGTCGTTTTCAGCCATGAAAGAAAAACTTCTGTAAAGCGTATTAATAATGATATACTTTAACTATGATTCTAGAATCAGAGTGTCAAAAATATACGGATGATATCTTGGTCGAAAAAGCGTTAATTAACCCGGATTATTATGCCTGTTTGGTTAATCGCTATACCGAGGCTTTGCGGCGTTATGTTGTTAGGCTTGGCGGCGGCACAACGGATTCAGAGGATATTTTGCAGGAAGTTTTTTTGAACATCTATCTGCGATTGAATGATTTTAACAAAAAGTTTAAATTTTCCAGCTGGATTTATCGTATCGCGCACAACCAAACGATTAGCGCCTTCCGCAAAGCGAATGTTAAGCCAACGGTAAAGCTGGAAGATTTTGAACCGTGGCAGGAGCTGGTGCGCGAGAGTTACCCCGGGGCTGAGTTTGACCGGGAGATTCTAAAAAATAAAACTAAAATCATTCTTGAGCAAATTGATCCAAAATACCGGGAAATTCTTATTTTAAAGTTTTTTGAAGAAAAAGACTATAGCGAGATGTCTGATATTCTAAAAAAACCAATGGGCACGATCGCCACCCTGGTTAACCGGGCTAAGAAGAAATTCGCCAAGCTGGTGAAAGAGGAATTATTAAATTAATAATATGAGCGCTATTTCCGACAAAATATTGAGTAAAATAAAAAATGAACACCTTAAGCCCTTGCCCGGTTGGCGATTTAGGCTGCGTGACGGCGGGCAGTGGGCGGGTTTAATGTTATTCATTTTTTTGATTATCATGTCACTTGGACTCTTATGGTATTTTTGGACTGATAATCCATGGATTCATGGCGGCCGGTTTGGTTTTGGATTATTTTTCGGGCGAATGCCGCTGATTTTAATCGGATTGATTATTCTGGGTGGATTTTTAGCTTCGCTCGATTTTCGCAATATCGGGCGGGGTTATCGTTATTCATTTATAAAGATTGGTTTGGTTTTATTGTTTTTGGCAGTCACGGCCGGTTGGTTGTTTAATTATTTCGGCATAAGCCGGCGGGCGGATAAATTTTTTAGTTCGGTGCCGTTGTATCAAAACAGGGAAGCGTACATGAAAGAAGTTTGGCAGAAGCCGGACGACGGATTATTAGCCGGAAAAATAATTAACATTCGGAGTGATAATAGCTATAGCTTGCGCGACCTTGATGGAAAAATTTGGATTATTGATACGGCTCAAGCTGTTTGGAGGCATAATTTAAGGCCGGAAATTGATCTTAAAATTAAATTAATCGGCCTGGCCGCCGGGGATAATTTTACCGTCGAGGAAGTGCGCCCCTGGCAGGGGTCAGGCGGTTGCGGCAGGGCTCAAGGCGCCGGCTTCTGCGGAATGATAAAACAGTGAAAGAAAAAACCCGGGATCCGCGTATTATAAGTGAAAGCACCAGCTTTCATTTAATAATTAATAAATAAATATGAAAAAAAAGTATCTTTTAGCCGGATTGGGCGTCGGTGTTATGGCTTTGTTGGCCGCTTCAGTGGCTTACGCGGCCGGTAATAATTATGAAGCTTGGCGTTCGGTAATCGGCAACAACGGCGGCCGCGCCGCCAGCGCGGTAACCGAGCAGAACTTTGACCGGTTTACTAAGATGCACCAATTGATGGCCGAGGGTAATTATATAGAGGCGCAAAAAATTCGCACCGAACTGGGCTTAGGACAGGGGCGCGGCAAAGGCGGCGCCGGAGGCTGCGGCATGAAAAATAGCGCCAGCGGGCAGAATGGCGGCTGCCGGATGAATAATGGCGGTACGGGAAAAAGCGCCAATTTCATTGACGCTGATAAAAACGGTATTTGCGATCACGCGGAGCAGGCAGTAAAGTAGGTTAAAGTTATTCACAATTTTTGTTTAATAAAAATAAGGCTTTGATGAGCCTTATTTTTGTATTATAAGCCGAGAGGGACGCTGTGGGCTTTTATTTTAAGGCTTCAACCCGGAGCGGTTTGAGATTATTATATTGAGGAATTTATTATTTCAAGAATTGAGATGATAATTTTTTTGTGATAGAATATAGCCATGGATTACCCGGATAATGTTAAAAAAATTACCCTGCCTAGGCTCAAAAGATTGTTTGATATAATCTTTTCCGCTCTATTATTGGTAATCACTTCACCGTTTTTACTAATTTTGTTATCACTGATATTCCTTGAGCATGTAATTACCGGGAAAATTTTCGCCCCGTTATTTTATACAGAAACTAGGATATCAATGGGACAGCCTTTTAATTTGATAAAACTTAATATTTTTAAACCCGATGTTATCGCCCGCCTGAAGAAAAATAAAATTTTCATACACACCAAAGTGCTGGAGCGCGATGGACATAGCTTATCGCGGGTGGGAAAAATATTGCAAAAAATTTATTTGGACGAGCTGCCCCAGCTGTTTAATATATTTAGAGGCGATATGAGCCTAGTCGGCCCCAGGCCGGTCAACCCGGAAATCTATCGGACATTATTAACCCAGGGTAATTATACAAAGACCGTTATTAAAGCCGGCTTAACCGGCAAGGCGCAGGCCGTAAAAGGAATATCCAAAGAAAGCCATGTTAGGCTGGAAACCGAGTATATAAATTATGTCCGCGATAACCCGGCCTGGAAAATAATTATTTACGATCTAAAAATAATTTTTAATACTTTCCTGGTTATTTTCAGGGCCAAAGGTATATAGAAAAATTAACCGGCCCGGCTCATAAAGGACTAATCATATGCCTTCTTTCAGCAAGTTAAAAATCATGGTTAATATTTTAAGGTTGACTTTAGTCGCGGCGATTGTCGTTTCTATTTTTTACGATAGCTTGTCTAACGCCTTAATATCGTCTTTTACTTTAATTTTAACTTTTTTGCCGGCCTGGTTTGAAAAAAAGTACAAGATTATTATTCCGTTGGATTTTGAATTTGCTATTATTTTTTTCGTCTACGCGTCTATATTCTTGGGTGAAGTCGGTAATTTTTATGAGCGCTTTTGGTGGTGGGATATTCTCTTGCACGGCGGTTCAGCCGTAGCTTTCGGCTGTATCGGTTTTATAGTTTTATTCATTTTATTTAAAGCTAATAAAATCAAGAGCAGTCCCGTTTGGCTGGCTCTTTTCTCTTTTTGTTTCGCGGTTTCAATCGGAGTGGTCTGGGAAATTTTTGAATTCGCCATGGATCAGATTTTTGGCTTGAATATGCAAAAATCCGGCTTGATTGATACCATGTGGGATTTAATAGTGGATTGCTCCGGAGCTATTTTAGCTTCTTTCGCCGGTTACGGCTATATCAAAGGCAACGAGCGATCATATCTGGCGTATATCAGCGGATTGATCGGTTCATTTATTAAGAGCAATCCCGGTTTAAAATGGAAAATTTTTTGAATTTAATAAATTCGTCAGTTTTGGACGCCCAATGACCTCGGGTGAATTCTATGGTATAATATAACCGTTGGATAATACTCATCTATGGGAAAAGCTTTGCCGGGCAAAATATTAATCAGGTTGATTTTCATATTGATCTTGGTTTTATTATCTTCAAATATTTTTCTATCAGCCGATAACGCCAGGTCTGCTGGCGTTTGCGAAGCTCCCGGCTGGTGCTCTTTGCCCTGGGGCGGCATTATCACATCCGGTCAATCAGTAGAAGCTTATTTAGATAATATAGTCCCGTGCGGTTCAAGTTGCGATGATATAAAAAAAACCCGCACCTGTACTAATCATGTACTTTTGGGAGACTCTGATTACGATAATGAAACCTGTATCGTAGATTGCCGGAGTTGCGGTTTGCCCTGGGGCGGCGCCATACCTACCGGCGGCCAGGTAACCGCCTATCAAAATAGTTCTGTTCCATGCAATTCAACTTGTAGCCCCGGCCAAACCCGTACCTGTACCGATGGCACTTTAGGTGGAGACTCATCGTATCAATATGAATTATGTACCGTGGAGGCCTGCGTTGACACTACCAGACCCGAAGTTACTGCCTTTACCGCCATAGCTTCAGGAGGTTTGGTAGCTATGAGTTATTCAGTCAAGGATGAGGGCGGTTCACATTTAAAACGAATTGAATTTTGGCGCGCGCCCGATAATGCCGGCACAGCCGGCAGCTGGTCGGAAGTAACCGGTTTAAGGCAAACCATTGACAGCCAAAATATTGATACCCATGACTCGGATTTAACCGATAACCCCGGTGCCGGCACCTGGTGGTATGGTTTGCATGTGTATGATAAAGCTATGCCTGAAAACATGGGCACAGAAACGACTTCTGGCTTAAGCCCAATAAAAGTTACTATTGCTTCCGCTTGCGCTGACGCTGACGGCGATAGCTATGACAATTGCTCTCCTGGCCAAGCCGGTGGCGACGACAAGCAAATGGATTGCGATGATACTAAGAATTATGTTTATCCAACTGCTTCCGAGACTTGCGATATTCTTGATAATAATTGCAATGGCCAAACTGATGAAGGTTGCGATAATGACGATGATGGTTTTTGCGACAAGACCATGCAGATTTATAACGATACCAGCATGTGCTCTCTAACAATTTTTATAAATAACGGAATGTATGGCGATGACTGCGATGATGAAGACGACAGCAAGTACCCCGGGGGCGCTAGCTGCGGCCTGACTTATTGTGGAGATAATATAATCCAAATAAGCCCGCCCAACGACGATGGCGTAACGGAAGAGTGCGATGACGGCAACACGGCCGGCGGCGACGGTTGCGACGAGAATTGCCAAAATGAACCATAGCTATAAATTTTATGATCAGCTTTTTTTCTAAAAAATCATTATTTTATTGTCTAGCCGCCGGTTTTTTCATCATTATATTTTTTCCGGTATTTTTTACTTCCCCGTTGTTCGGCGCGTCTTATTGTATCCCGGGAACCGACTCGGATAGGTGCAACGCCAAACTGCCGAATTGGGTGCAAAAATGCGGAAATTGCGACGCGGATGCTTTTAATGAATGGTGTAATACAGTTAATTGCGCCGCCAGCGGCCAGACCTGCTTAAACGGGGCTTGCCAGTCGGCCGCTTGCGTGGAAAGCTGGACTTGTGAAGCCTGGTCAGCCTGCGTCGGCGGCAAACAAACCCGCGCCTGCACTGATGCCAATGCCTGCGGCACGACTGGCTCAAAGCCGGCCACAGAGCAAATTTGCATGGCTTTAAGCATTACATCTCCGGCCGCTGGCGAAACTTTCAATAAAACGTCAATTAGCTTTTTTCAGACGAGTATTATTGGCGGCACCCCGCCCTACACGTATCAGTGGAGTTCCACCCCCGGCGGAGTATTTTCTTCCAAAGAATCTGAAAACATATTTTTTAATAATCCCGCTTGGATCGCGGGCGACTATAATATTACCGCTCAAGTCACCGACTCGTTGTCGGTTATGGCGACAGACAGCGTGCAAATAACTGTTAAGCCGGGCGCCGACCTGATAGTCAATATATCTAGCGGCATGGGCGCGTCGTCATTATTAGAGGTAAGTCGTTCGGATAGGTTATCTTTATTAGCATCCGCCCAAGGCGGCTCCAGTCCTTATGCATATGAATGGACATCAGATCAGGCAGCCGGAGTATTGTCGACTAGTCAGGCTTTAAGCTTGTTGATCAACACTTGGACATTGGGCAATTATCGTATTACCGTTAAAGTCAAAGACGCAAAAGGCGCCGAGGCTTATAACTCCATTGATATTAAAGTGGTGGAAATGGCTGTTTACCTGCCGCAGCCATTTGATGGGGATCATAATGAACAAGGCTATAATATGTATTTTTATGGCAAGGTTACCGGCGGTGCTCCTCCCTATAACTTTAAATTTGTTTCGGACCGAGACGGACAGCTGGCGGTTGATAACTCATCTAATAATTTTAGTTATTTTATGCGCGACAATTTGTCATTGGGCATACATAAAATAACCTTAACGGTTGCCGATAGTAATGGTCTGGAGTCGGTTATTTCCAAGTGGGTGCAAATTGATCCGTTGACGCCTATCTTGGTGGATATAATATCGCCAAATAATAATGCGGTTTATACTATGGGTGATGACATCTCATATAAAGCTACTGCCAAATTTGGCGTACAACCGATTAATAGTTATCAATGGCAATCAAGCATCGTAAGTGGCATTTTTGGCGATTCTGATGAATTCATTAAAAATAATTTAGCGGCCGGTAGCCATATTATCACGGTTACCGCCACCGACTCTAAGGGTAATATCGGGACTAAAACCATAAATTTAACCATACAGCCGCCGGCGCCGCTCAACGCCCAGATTATTTCTCCGGCTGACGGCGGTACCTTTTTAAGGCTGGATAATATGGTTACCATGGAGGCCGGCGCTACGGGAGGAGTTAAGCCTTATAGTTATTCTTGGTCGTCAAATAAGGACGGACCGCTGGGGTCGGGCAATATAATATTCAAGAATGATTTATCCGTGAATAATCACATTATCACATTAACCGTTACTGATAATAATGCCTCGGTCAGCGCCAAGACGGTTAATCTTAACATAAACCAGTCCTGTACCGCTTCCGCGAACGTTAAAAATTTATCTAAATACAGCGCCCGGGAATCGTTTTTGATTTCGGATAGTTCTAGTAATTGGCGCAATATTCTTAGCCTGGTGCCAGTAACCACCTGGAAGGATGGAGCGACTATTAATGCCTATCCATCGCTTATCTACCATGATGAAGGAACGAATTTTGACATGGATTCAATCATACATTTTTTTCAATTATATGAACCGACCCATCTGGTAACCATCGGCCCCGAACCTAATGCCGCCGTGGTTACTAATCTTTTAGTCGCGGCTAAGACAACGGGCGCCGGCCTTAATCCAGCTAACATAGCTAATATTAATCCGGCCGACTATTTTTCTTATTGGACTAGTTTTAATAGTTTAGTGGCGGTGGATTATAATAATTATAAAGCAGGCCTGATGGCCGCGGTTTTGGCTTCGCGCCTTAACAGCCCGATTATTTTCGTGAATAGCGCGAATTTGGCGGGCTATGGATCCGTGATCAGCGGCAAAACCGTCTATACTGTGGGAGCGCTGGATAGCGATACGCAAAATTATATCAACGCCAATGCGGCTTGCCAGGTCAGCCATACCCTGGAAAGCCTGCAGAAATGGTACGCCGCCGCGGTCAATAGCGATAAAATGATATTAGTCAATCCGGACGATTTAACCATTAAGTTAAACTACGCTTACGCTACCCAAAAGAGCGGGACTATAAACAGCCTTTATTCTAAAATGTCTTTAGCCGCCCCGTTCCTGGCTGCCGCCAGGCAGGAAGTCATCGCTTATACGGTTTTGACCGATCCGGGGACTAACGGCGGCTGTTCCGCCAGCGCCAATATTTCCGCGCGGCTGGTTCAGGCGGATAATGACGCGGCCTGGGCGATTAATAATTTATTTCCTATAAAACCGCAATACTTAACCATCATAGCTTCTCCGCAGAGCATCCCCGACTCTAAATACTATGACTGTCATGATAGTTGGCAATTCCGTGAGCCTTGGGATGTGCGATTCGGCTCATTAAACAATGATTACGGTAGTATTAAGGCCAATCCCGAGCTAAGAGTCGGCCGCATCCATGGTGTGACCGTAGCCGATACCTCGTCTTATATAGCCAGAGATTTGAATTATGATTATTTGTTAGCCAAAATTTATTCGGGGCAATTTTACGCTTTTTCCGTGGCCCACGATTTTACTTCTACCTGTGATTATGCCCAGCTAGTTAAAAATAAAACCCAAGCATCGGGTTATAGCTCCGCCTGTTCCACGGGTACTTTAAGAACCGGCTGCGCCCAGGCAGTTAAACCGCCCTTTGCTTCGTATCAAAAAATAAACTATATTACCTACGGCGATCATGGTTCGCCATATAGTTGGTGGCAGACCTTAGAATATAGCGAAATTCCCTGGTTGGATGTTCCGGTCGTGTTTAACAGCGCCTGCCTGACTAACGATTACTGGCAAAGCGGCAGCCAAAAAAACTTTGGCGCTCATATGATTCGGCGCGGCGCGATCGTCTATGTCGGCGCCACCGGCGTGTCCTGGTCCAGCTCTGACAACAATGTCACCGAAGCCATTAAATTATTAGGCTCAAATAACGACCTAACGCTGGGGGAGCTTAAACAGCAGCTGGATAAAAATGTTTTCAACTATATTGATTATTACAGCTTGTTCGGCGACCCGGTCTTAAAACCAAAGTTTAAAGCCGTTGCTTGGTGATGTTCGGCGCGTGAATTACTCCGTCGGGCGGCGTAGTTTTAATTATAGCCGCCAGATTGGTTTAAAAAATTCATCTTAAAATTATGTCAGTAAAAAAAAGTCTTATTTTATTTATTTTATTGTTAATCACGCCGCTATTAGCGTCGGCGGCTAAGCCTCCCCTGGAAATTACCTCTAATAAAGATTCATTTTTGCCTGGCGAAGAAATTAAAATAACGGCGGTTTTTACCGATAATTACGATATTCCGCTCAAGGGCAAAATAGTTTGCGATATAAGTTTTCCCCGGGCCGGATTTCCGCCGGCCCCGTCCTTTATTGAATTTGATCTTAAACCCGGCCAAAGCCAGGAAATCAAGTGCGGCCAGCATATAGATCAAACCTCGCCGGAAGGTTTCTATGGAGCCCAAGTGACCGTTTTTGACCAAAACAATACCATCATAGTATCAGAAACAAAAAAATTGGCGGTCAGCGGCGTTAAGAAATCCATTAATGCCGAATTAAGCGTTTGCGCCGATCAGGAATGTAAAAATCCTAAGCCGGTTTTCATCAGCGGAGAGAAGATTTTTATTAAAACCAATATGGAGATTCAGGGTTTTGACCCGGTCGCTTCGGTTAAGAATCTGCAAACCGGCGAGCAAAAAGATTTGCAGTTTGACCGTCAGGTCGCGATTTTAACCGCCGGCCAGACGGGCAGTTATGAGATAAATTTAAAATTAAACAGGATCGGATACGCGGAGCAGATTTTAATTAAAGATTTCGCGGTTATAGACGCTCCGGTTAAAATAAAATCGGAAGCGGTCTGCCAAATAAACGGCAAGTGCCAAGGCGAAGAAAATATCAAAAATTGCCCCCAAGACTGCGCTGGAGCGGCCGCGTCTAATAATTCGGGCATAATTATCGCGGTTATTTTAATATTGCTGGGCGGCTCTCTGATTGCCTTCGCGATTATTAAGGCAAGAAATGATAGGCAATCAAGTAATTAACAATTATATTGTCGGGGCGATTTTTTCGGTTGACAATTTTTACCTGCCATGTTAATAATACTGCATAATTATTAATCCATAAGATTATGAAAAAAATCTTTTTATCATTGGTAATTTTTGTCCTGGTGGCAGGCTCTTTAAGCTTATTTTCTCCGAACTTAGCCAAATCCGCCGACAGCGTCGCGGCCGGCAGCCTGATCAAGGGAGCAACCAGCCCGACAATTTATTATTTAGCGGAAGACGGCCAGCGCTATGTTTTTCCCAATGCCAATACTTTTTTTAGTTGGTTTGAAGATTTTAAGAATATTACCGTAGTAAGCGATGAAACTCTGGCTTCTTATCCTCTGGGCGGAAATGTCCAGTATAAGCCGGGTAAAGTTCTCTTAAAGATTCAGACCGACCCGAAAGTTTATGCGGTCGGCGACAGCGGCATTTTAAGATGGGTCAAGACCGAAGCTCTGGCTAAAGCGCTTTATGGCAGCAACTGGAATAAACTGATTGATGACCTGCCGGATTCGTTTTTCACCAATTACCGGGTCGGCGACCCGGTGGCCGGAGAGAACGACATCAGCCTGGCTGATCTGGCGGCCGAGTACCCGAGCATCAGCCATAATTTCGGCTTTAAGGCCAAAGAAAAAAATCAAAATCATTTTGAGAATCAAATAGAAAAGAAATGCGGACAGCTTGAAAACGCAGTTAATACTTTGCAAAAGAGATTAATCCGCTGGAATATGTCTATTGACAGCGTTGGCGACGACTTTATGGCCGAATGCGTGGAAAAAAATATTACAACGCCGCAAGGGAACAAGGGTCATAATAAAACGACTCTTTGTCATAAAGCCAAGGAAACCATCACCGTGGGCACCGCCTCGGTCAAGGCTCATTTGGCGCATGGCGATACTTTAGGAGAATGCGCCGGCGAGACTGACGGTAAAGATAAAACCGCGCCGGTAATTTCCGCAGTCAGCGCCACTGCCGGCTGCCAATCCGCCGCCATTGCTTGGGCGACCAATGAACCGGCCGCTAGCAAGGTCTATTTCGCTACTCTAACCCTGGCTTCCTCAACCAATATAATGTCCTTAAGCGACAGTAGCCTGGCCACTTCTCACTCTTTGTCATTAACCGGCCTGGCTACCTCTACGAAATATTATTTTAAAGTAGAATCCAAAGACGCGGCAGGCAATACGGCCACCAGCACCGAATCTTTTTTTACCACCTTAGCGGCTTGTGCGGATGTAACCGTGCCGGTTATTTCGGATGTTAGCGCCACAGCCAGCACTACTTATGCCACTATCGCCTGGACAACCAACGAACCGTCAACCGGTAAAGCTTCTTATTCCTTAGATCCTCTGGCAACGTCAACAGCGATTATGGTTCAGGAGAATACCAGTCTGGTCGCCAGCCACTCTTTAGGCTTAACCGGTTTGGCTACTTCCACGAAATATTATTTTAAAGTAGAATCCAAAGACGCGGCAGGCAATACGGCTACCAGCACCGAATCGTTTTTTACCACCCTGGCAGAATAAGACATAAATCCATTATATAAGGAGCCGGCTTTTCTAGTTGGCTCCTTATTTATTTCCTTACCAGGGAACCCTGCACGACCGAAGGCAGTGCGGGGAGGACATTATTAAAGAATTTTTTAGCAATTGTATAACTATTGACACAATATAAATATTATATTATGCTTATGCGATATTAGTTCTTTAAAAAAGGTTTTAAGCAGCTTTGATAACGCAGAAATTTGTTTTTTCAAAGTTACTTAAAACCAAACATAAAACTCAAAAATAGAAATATAATGAAAAAAATCATAACATGTCCGATGACAGTAAGTAGGCGAGGAACCGCCAGGAGAAAAACGATTCGGCGAACCAAGGAAGTGGTTCAAAGAGAAATACTTGAACGCCTGTTCCCCGAGGGGTTAGATTCAGTGGAGATCTGGGAGGGATTCAAAGGGCTTTTTAAAAAGCAGGGCGGCCGGCATTTATCTATCGCCAAATTAACGATCGTTGCAGGCGAAAGATTAAAGCTGAAAAAACGGATACAGCAATATTTTCCCAGGCTGTCAGACCAGATGTATATCATCTACTATGGCGACCTGAAGCGGCAGCGTGAAATTACACAGGTTACTTGGGCCTTTTCCGAAACCCATGAACCTCACTCCAAGGATATCATTATCCTTCACGGGCTGACGCTGGAAGAAGTTATTTTGGACTGGGCGGCGCAATCCGTCATCACCATGCTTCTCCGGTATATCAAGGTCACTATTGAAATACCGGGGCAACACCAGCCTCAGCCCAACCCGACTGATTAACAATAACCCGCGAGCCAGAGCTTCGCGGGTCTTTTTTTATAAATTTATTATTTGAGATTAGAGGACGAAGTTTAAAATTTGGTTGGCCAGTCCGCCGATGATTACGGCCAGAGCGATGGTGAACAGGGTAATATAGATGGCGATCTTCCAGCCTAATTCTCTGGCTAATACCGCGACCGTGGCGACGCAAGGAATATACAGGGTGGTGACCAGGGCAAAAATAAAAATTTGCTGCTTGGTCATGAAGGATAATAAATCATGCACACCGCTGCCGTATTGCATGATGGCCAGGGTTAATAAAAGCTGCAGCGCCAACTCTTTTCTTAAAATGCCGAATAAGAGGCAGATTCCGGCTACGGCGGGCAGGCCGAGCCAGCCTTGGATCAGCCAATTCATGGGTTCGGTTATAAACCAGATATACTTTGTTTCATAAAGCCCGCCTAAGAGCAGGCTGCCGATGGCGATAATCGGTATAGCCACAATTAAAAATTCTTTAAACCGGTACCAGGTTTTTTTTAATATGGTTTTTAATCTGGGGCGCCTGAAGGGAAACATCTCCATAACCAGGCCGGAAGATTTTCCCGGCAGGAATTTGGCCAGTCCCCGGCCGGTTAAAACGATCACCAGAAAATTTATCAAATAGATCGCCAGCGCCCATTGCCAGCCCACGAAAAAAGCCACCGCGCCCATGATTACCGCCGTCCGAGCCGAACAGGGAATCAGAGTGATCAGCGTGCAAGCGATAATTTTTTCCTTAGTGGTGGTTAGGATCCTGGTGCCGATGACGGCCGGTACATTGCAGCCGGCGCTGGCGATTAAAGGTATGACCGAGCGGCCGTGCAAACCGACTTTATGCATCAAGCTGTCGGTTAAAAAAGCCACGGAATTAAGATAGCCGGTGTCTTCCAGAAGCGCCAGAATGAAATAAAAAGTTAAGATATAGGGAATGCCGACGGAGAGAGAGGCCTGTATGCCGGCGTCAAAGCCCCAAAGCAGGGTATTGGCCAAGGCATTATGGCCGAACAGCCAAAAAATCGCGGCTTTGACATACGGCGAAACCCAAATTGACCAAAACTGATCAAAGTTGGCCGACAGGAAACCGCCCAGATAATACATAATGGAAAAAATCGCGATAAAAACAAAGGTTAGAATAGCCAGCCCGAATACGGGAGAGAGAGATAATCTCCACAACTTAGTGGCTAAAGAGATTGTCTTGGTTTTCGTTTGAGTGGTAATTTGCTCGGCTAATTTCGCCGCCTGCTCATTTCTGGCCGCGGCGATTTTTTCCGCTATATTTTTTTCGCCTTGAGCCTTAATTTCAGTAAAAAATTTTTCAATTTTTTCTTTGCCCTGTCGGTCGGCTTTTTGATTTTTTATAAAATCCATGAATTCCCGGTCATTTTCCAAGAGCATTATCGCCAAGGCCCGCTCCGATAGGCTATAGGGGCAGGCAGGCAGATTATTTTTAATAATTGCGCTTAAAGCATCAATATATTCGGCGGCTTTGCCTAAATATTCCGGCAGCCGCGGGCTCATTAAGATTTTTTTATTTTTGACTTTAAGGCAAACATCAATCAATTTATCAATACCTTCGTCGGTTACGGCCACGATCGGCACCACCGGCACGCCTAAGAGCCGGCTTAATTTTTCCGCGTCAAGACGCAAATTTTTTTCGTCCGCCACATCGATCAGGTTAAGCGCTACGATTAAAGGATAGCCCAGCTCGATTAATTGTAGAGTCAGATAAAGATTGCGGGCTAAATTAGACGAGTCGACCACGGCCACAATCATATCGGCGTGTTTCTCCAGAATAGCCAGCCTGGCGATTAATTGATCTTCGGAAATCGGGCTCATAGAATAGGCGCCCGGCAGGTCGATGATACCGAAGGAAACGCCCTTATAATTAGCCGAACCGATATTTAAGGATACGGTCTTGCCCGGATAGTTGGCGGTGACGGCGCCCAGGCCGGTCAGCTGATTGAAAATAGTTGACTTGCCCACATTGGGATTGCCGGCCAGCGCGATAGTAAATTCAACATCTTTTTTAATTTTTTTTATTTCCGAGTGGCAATTAAGCATGTTTATATTTTTTTTACCCAAATGTATTTGGCTATAGCCCGACCCAAAGCATAAGTGGCTTTGCCGACCCTTACCATGATCGGGCCTCTTAGCGGAGCTATTTCTTCTATGGTTATTTCGGTTCGCGGCATTAAGCCGAGCGCCGCCAGATAGCAGAGAAATTTCGGCTCTTCTTCGGTTATTTTTATAATTTTAGCCTTATCGTTTTTTTTCAAAGTTGTCAGGGGATAGGACGGCTCCTGAGTAATCTTGCCGCGGCTGTCGGGGATGGGGTTGCCGTGGGGGCAGGTTTTGGGGTGCCTTAGAACTTTATCCATCTGTTCGCCGGTAAGCTTGGAAATTCCGTGTTCAAACTGGTGCGCTTCTTTATGCACCCTTTCCCACTTGATCCCGAGTTTTTTTACCAGAAATTGTTCCGACAGGCGATGCCGCCTGACCACGCTTAAAGCTAATTTTTTACCCTTGCGAGTAAGCTTGGCCCCGTGGTAAGGCGAATATTTTATTAATTTACCCTGGGCCAGTTTAATCAGATTTTCCGATACCGAAGCTGGCGAGATTTTAAGATGCTCAGCGATTTTTTGGGTAGTAGCCACCCCTTCTTCCGTAATCAGATGGAAAATAATTTCCAAATAGTCTTCTTGATTTTTACTGACATTTTTCAACATAAATTTAGGTATACCTAAATTATATGATTAATAATGGAAATTGTCAAAAGATTTAGGTTTTAAAAATTTATTTAACAGCCTGATCTTAAGCGGTTATGTAATTAAAGAGCATGCCTAGTCTATATAACTGTGGATAACTATTAAAAAATTCATGTACAATAAAATTTTTTTTGCTAAAGTTCCAGGCTTGACAAGATTTTAGGGCATGATATTATTAAATCAAGATAGAGTGTTGATTGAAGTTTAAAGGGGATAGAGAATAGGTTGATGGGCGAAGTCCTGCATCTCAAGCGGGTTCAGAACTTCGCCCCCCAATCCTCTCCAACGGGCCGGGGGGGGGGGGGGGGGGGGGGGGGGGGGGGGGGGGGGGGGGGGGGGGG
>CAZLKB010000003.1:0-266181 GCA_964560005.1 uncultured Gammaproteobacteria bacterium | reverse complement strand
TAAAATATTATCTAAAATTGTCTTCAAGAGCTAAAATCTTCTAGACAAGACCCTAAAAATTATTTAAAAATTAAGAATTATAAAATTAAAAATTATTTGAGTTTTATCTTATTCAGCGTTCCCGTATTCGCGTCAGTGAAATAAAGATTAGAGCCATCGTCCGAGACGATTAAATCGGACATGGTGAACTGGCTATCCGGTATGGCTACCAGTCTCTTTAAGCCGGTTTGAGTGTCAATTTTATATAGATTATCCCTGGTATTATCGGCTAGTTCGGGGAATAGGCCGGCGCCTTCGGGCAGCTCTTCCGGCACGGCGCAGTAGATTTCGGTTCTGGAGGCAAAGACGCATTTATCCGCCCAGGTTTGCACATCCAATTTCGTCCGTCCGGCGCCGATATTATCGCCCTGGGCCAGAGCCACCCAAAGTTCGGGCTTTAAGCCGTTATCGCTTGAATAAACGCTGTAAATCAAGCGATCGCCCTGGGGCGACCATTGAGGTTCAAAGCCTCGGCCTTCAATAGTCAATGCTTTAAAATTTTCTTCGTTTTGTCCGACAAAAAATACATTTTGCTGGTCAAAGCCGATTCCTTCGGTGTACATGGCGACGGTTTGGTTATTGGGCGACCAGGAAGGATAAACGGTTTCGTCTTTATCGCCCAGAGCGGCGATTCTCTTCGCGTCAGTACCCTGGGAGTTAATAATCGCCAGCCAGCGGTTATCAGCGCTATCCGCCAGGCTCTTCATAACGATTTGTGAGCCATCGGGCGAAAAATCAAAATCTTGCCAATGATTGGGCAGGCTGATTTGCCGGTTGTTTTGAAAATCATAAATAATTTTCGCTTGATCCGGGTATTCCAGGATAGCCTTATTTCTATCCGGCGACCAGGTAATTTTTTCCACCTCATGAAAAACCGTGTTGGCGAGCAAAGTTGATTTTCCGTCCTTGGTTACGCGGTAAAATTTGCCGTCTTGCCGGTTGTAATATAATACATCATTGCCGTCAGACGCTAAAGCCGCGCCCAAGCTGGGGATTTGATTAAGTTCGGTCGTTGCCGTTAGGCCGCCTTGCGCCGTCTGGCTGGGTCGTCGCGCATCCCCGGGTTCTACAGTTAAGCCGCCCTGGCCGGATGTAATGATTTGGCCGGTACCGGTTTGGGCGGTTGGCAGGCCGCCCGTGCCCTGGGTAGTCGTAGCCGTTGGCTGGGTAGCCGCTGGCGGCCGGCTTGGTTTAAAAAACATCAGATAGAGCAGATAGCCTAAAATAAAAACCACTATAACAAAGACAAAGGCCAAGAAGATTTTTTTATATTTTATCAGGAAATCCATTGATTTTAGAAGAATTTTTTAAAAAAGTTGAAAATTTTTGTTAAATTGAATATTTGTGGTATAATAACAATATAAATTTTCTAAATTAAAACTTTATTCTTTAGAGGTATTATTATATAATTATATAATATAGGGGCGGAAGTGTCAAAATAAAATATATTGCGAGTTAAGAATTATTAATTATGGCGAGATAAGGCCATGATTCATGTTTCATAATTCATATTTCATAATAAAATGGGTTTATTTTCTTCTAACCAAAGCTATTTAGGAATAGATATTGGTTCTTCTAGCATAAAAATAGTAGAACTTAAAAAGGAGAGCGGCAAGGTCAAGCTTTTAACCTATGGTTTTAGCGAAAACCTTGATGATTTGGATAAGAAAGACCCGAAGGAAATTTCCGCTATAATCAATAAAATTTGCACAGAAGCCGGAATTTTTAGCCGTAAAGCGATCTCAGCTTTGCCTACTTTTTCGGTTTTTTCCTCAATTATAAATATCGCCGGCGTGGGCAAGAAGGATTTAGCCTCGGCCATAAATTGGGAGGCGAAAAAGGTGATTCCTTTGCCGCTTGAGGAAATGATTTTGGACTGGAAAAAAATTTCCAATATCGACCAGGCCGACCCTAAAGATAATATTAAAATTTTATTAACCAGCGCTCCGCGCGCCTTGGTAAAAAAATATATTGAAATTTTTAAAAGCGCCCAGATAAATTTACTGAGCCTGGAAACCGAAACTTTTGCTCTGATTCGTTCGCTCTTAGGCAATGATAAATCCAATGTTATGATAGTGGAAATCGGAGCAAAAACCACCAGCTTTAACATCATTGACCAAAATGTCCCGATTTTAAATAGAAGCGTTGATATCGGCGGTTGGACAATAACCAAGGCCATAGCGAATAATCTTAATATCGGTTTAGAGAGAGCCGAGCAGTTTAAGTACGACCTGGGCATTAGTTCTATTGATTCGGCCGATAATACCATTCCCAAGACTATAACCGAAAGCATTTCGCCCATAGTGAATGAGATAAAGTACGCCCTGAGCCTTTATCAGAATAAGAGCGGCAAGAAGGTTGATAAGATTATTTTAAGCGGAGGTTCGGCGCTACTTATCAACTTTATCAGTTATTTGTCTAAAATATTGAATATTACGGTGTTGGCGGGCAATCCTTGGGCCAGAATTTCTTGTCCGGTTGATTTAAAGCCCCTGCTGGATGAAATCGCGCCGCGCATGGCCATAGCCATAGGCTTGGCGCTAAGAGAGATGGAAAAATAAGAAAAATTAAAAATGTAAATCTTAAAGTTTAAAATGACAGTTAAAAATGTAAAATTAATAAATCCTCTATATTTTTAATTTTACATTGTCATTTTGCATTTTAATTTTTAAACTTTTCATTACTTATGTCCGATATTGATTTTTTAGCCACCAAAAAACGAGAGGATGACCTGGAGTCAAAAAACAAGAATTCCCGGAAAGAAAAAATTGACTGGTCGGAGCCCGAGGATAATAGAGCTATTCCCAAAGGGACGGCTTTTTCCATGCTCTCTTTTATTAATAAGAAAAAAGCCGTCGGCAAAAGTCCGGAGCCGCCGGCAGCGGCGCCGAAACCCGAGATTGATCAAAGTAAAATCAGGCGGTCGCGCCGGGAAATTTTAGAATTAATAAAAAATCATGAAAGTACCGGAGCGGTCATAAAAAATAATCAGTCCGCCTTAAACGGAAATGCCGTGAAAAATAAAACCGGCCGAGGCTGGTTGGCCGGATTGTTAGAAAAATTTAAGGGACAGCCAAGCCGAAAGGAAGTATTAATTGATTATCACCGGATTATCAATCAGGAAAAGATTGGCCGAAGTCTGCCTGCCTCGCCCGATAACAGGAAAATAAATACTCCCGCCGTCCCGATCCAAGCTCCGATTAACCGGGTTAAAGAAATAGAGCCAAAGAAAATTGAACAACCTCCCAAAATTCGCCCGGAAAAAGAAAAAAAACTGGCCGCGCCCCGGCCGGTCAAAAAATTTAAAGAAAGTTTTTTCAGCCAGCTGGTTAAATATATTAAAAATAAAATATCGGCATTAAGCATGGCCCGGGGGCCGGTTAAAATTGATCTGGCGGAGATCAATGAAGAAGCTGCGCCGAAAATTATTGAAGTATCTCGGCCTAAGCCGGTCGTAGAGCATAGGCCGGAGATAAAAATGAAAGACAGGCCGCTTAAAGAAACCGAGCCGATTCAAATTAATGTAGATTCGCCCAAGGTTTTAGAGACAAATTTAATTAAAGGCGAAATAATAACTTTTTTTGATTGGCGTAAAAAAAGCATTATTTTAATAAACGCTGCGCTGATTCCCGTCTTGCTTATCGGGCTCATTTATCTGGGTTTGACCTATTATCAAAAACAAAGCCAGGCTCAAACTCAAGATCAAGCTGTTAAACTTGACCGGCTGGAGGAAGAGCTGCGGCTGGCGGAGCTTGGGCTGGAAGAGATCACTGATTTTCAGTCCAGGCTGGAAACGGTTTCTAAAATATTCAGCCAGCATATATATTGGACGAATTTCTTCAAATTTTTAGAGGATAACACCAGCCAAGATGTTTATTATGCCGGTTTTTCCGGAGACACTAGCGGTAATTACCCGTTGTCGGCCATGGCTTTAAGATTCAGTAATATCTCCGAACAAGTTGATATTTTTAGAAATAATCAAAAAGTAGCCGGTGTTAAAACAACCGGCGGCGAATTCCTGCCGGGCGACGCGGGTAGCCGGACCGGGGTTAAATTTGATTTAAATCTTTCAATTTTCAAGAGCATTTTTACCGAATAACCTCCTTTTCGCCAGGAGGCGGTCATTAATATGGAAAATATAAATAACACGCCAACCAGCAAAAAAGAAAATAAGCCCGACAGCTTATTGAAGCAGAGGACTAATATTTTTTTAATTAATTATTTTGATTATTTGGCTTTAGCTCTGGCTTTGGCTGTTTTCACCGTTGGCTTGTTTTGGTTTATCTATCCTCAATATCAAAGCATATCTAAGAGCAATAAAATGGCGATGGAGAATCTGCAAACTGAATACGCGGCCAAATCCGCTTATCTAAACGCGATTAATGCTTTAAAGCAGTCTTATCGGCGGATAAGCGAGGCGGACAAAAATAAGATAGCGGAGATGGTGCCGGTGGAAAAAAATATTGTCGCTCAAATTCCTAAAATTGAGTCAATTGTAATAAGCAATAGCGCGATTTTAAATTCTATTAAAATTGAGCCGGTCGATTTTCCGGGTCAAGCCGGAGTTAAAGTTGATTCCGGCGAAACATCGGAACTGCCGGCGGGAATTTTCAACGGGCCGTTGCCCGCGGGAGTTAAATTGGTAAAAATAGAAATTGATCTGGGCTTGGTTAACTATCAGGTTTTAAAAAATATCATTAAGACTTTTGAGAATAATTTGCGTCTTTATGATATAGCAGATATTAATTACCTTGCATCGGATAATGAGGCCAGTCTGGTTATTTATTCTTATTATCTAAGCAGTTGAAGAATATTTAAGCCCCTGTCCGGGGCATAACGCGGTAAACATTAATTTATGCTGGTATTAAAGAGGATGTCAGCCAAAAAAACGGCTATCTTTGCTTCAATTATTATCTTAACTCTCAGCGCGACCGGGTTTATTTTGTATAAAAATAATAGGCCGTCTTATCAGGCTCCGGCATTGATTGATGATTCGGCTAAGGTTAATTTATCCACGGATGCTATGACCGCCATTTCTGACAGTGAAAAAGCGTTAAACCGGCTAAAGATTGATTTGACCATCTTAGGGAGCGCTAAATTCAAGGCCTTGCAAGAAAATGTTTTAATTCCCAGAGAGCAGGCCGATCCGGGCAAGCCAGACCCTTTTAAGCCTAACTAATCAACCTATGAGCAAGTTTGACGAATTAGTGAATTTATTGATTAAAAATGGATTAATCACTGTTAACGGCTTGGCCGAATTGAAGAAGCAGCCGGCTTTTAGTACTAATCCGGAAGCCACTATAGTTAAAGGCGGTTTAGTTGATATTGAAGAATTAACCAAATTAAAAGCTCAGGTATATGGATTTAAATATCATAGTTTGCTGGATATAAAAATTTCCGATCAGGCCTTGAATTCCATTCCCTTGGAGGTGGCGGAAAATTATAAAATTATCTGTTTTGAGATCGCCGCTAAAAAGATGAAAGTGGGTATTTTAGACCCGGAAAATTTTAAAGCTTTTGAAGCCATAGATTTTTTGGCCAAGGAGCAGAATTTACAGCCTGAATATTTTTTAATTTCAACTTTGAGCCTGGAGCAGGCCTTAAGGCATTATAATACTTTAGGCAAAGAGGTTTCCGGAGCGTTAAAATCTAAGGCCGAAGAAGACGCTATTGAACAAGCCAAGAGAAAGCTTCAGGCGGGCGAGGTTGAGGAAATCGCCACCACGGCGCCGGTATCCAAAATTGTTTCCGTAATCATCAGGCACGCGGTTGAAGGCCGGGCCTCGGATATACATATTGAACCGATGCAGCACGAGAGCCGGGTGAGATATAGGATTGACGGTATTTTGCATACTTCGCTGATCCTACCTAAGAATGTTCATGGCGCGATAGTCGGCAGAATTAAAGTTCTGGCCGACTTAAAGCTTGACGAAACCAGAATACCTCAAGACGGCAGAATCAGAGTAAATATCAATAATCAGGAAATTGATTTAAGAATCTCAGTTTTGCCGCTATTGGACGAAGAAAAAATAGTAATGAGAATTTTAGATGTGACCAGGGGAGCGCCGACCCTGGAAGAGCTCGGCTTTATGGGCCCGGGGTTAAAAATTATTAAAAAGAATCTTGATAAGACCGACGGCATGTTCTTGGTAACCGGTCCGACCGGTTCAGGCAAATCAACCACCTTGTTTTCCATTTTGACCAGCCTTAACCAAGAAGGCATAAATATTTCCACCCTGGAAGATCCGGTTGAGTATTATGTTAAAGGCGTAAATCAGTCTCAGGTCAGATCGGAAATCGGTTTTACTTTTGCGTCAGGCTTGCGTTCGCTCTTAAGACAAGACCCGGATGTCATCATGGTGGGCGAGATTAGAGATAATGAAACCGCTGAGTTGGGTATTCATGCCAGCTTGACCGGCCACTTCGTTTTATCCACTTTGCATACCAACGATGCTTTGGGCGCCATTCCCAGGCTCTTAGATATGAAAGCCGAACCTTTTCTTTTAGGCTCAACCCTGAATATTGTTTTAGCGCAAAGGCTAGCTAGAAAAATTTGCGAGCATTGCAAAGTCGAGCAGAAAATGTCCCAGGAGATCATTAACGATGTCAAAAAAGAATTAGCCGTAACGCCGGCGGCGGTGATTGAAAAGATGCTGCCGGGGTATGATATAAATAATTTGAAATTTTTTAAAGGCAAGGGTTGCGCGCGCTGCGGCTCTACCGGCTATATGGGTCGGGTGGCTTTAGCCGAAGTGCTTGATGTTGATGATAAAATCAGGCAAGTCATCATAGATAATAAGAAGAATTTAACGGTTGATGATTTAAAAAAAGATCAGAATTTTATTACCATGAAACAGGACGGCTTAATCAAGGTTTTATTGGGATTAACGACCATAGAAGAGATACTAAGGACGGTTAACGCTTAAATATGCATACAAATTACAAATGTATACGAATTACGAATCCTATACAAATTAACGAATAAAGTATAGATGTATTATTTAATATTTGTAAATTTGTAACAGATTTGTAATTTGTATACTTAATATAAACAATATGCCAAAAGAAAAAATTAAAATTCTCTTAGTGGAGGATGATTCTTTTCTACTGGGAATGTACGCCGCCAAGTTTGAGCTCGAGGGCTATAAAGTAACCATGGCGGAAGACGGCGAAAAAGCGATTCGAGCGGCTTTAAAAGAGCCGCCGGATATAATCCTCTTGGATATTATTTTGCCCAAGCTTAACGGTTTTGATGTTTTAAAACAGCTTAAAGCCGAAAGCTCAACTTCAAAAATTCCCGTAATCTTGCTGACTAATTTAAGCCAGCGGGACGAGGTTGAGCAAGGCCTGAAAATGGGAGCTATAGATTATTTGATTAAAGCTCATTTTATGCCGTCGGAGGTGGTGGAGAAGATAAAGAAAATACTAAATCGCTAATTTAAAGCGAATTAAATGCGAATTATTTCGAATTAAAATGAATTTTAATTCGCTCAAAATTCGCGCTTAATTCGCTACTAATTCGCTTTTAATTCGCTTTTGTATGGAAGTACCATCTATTTTGTTAAATAGAATATTATCGGAAATGGCCAAAAAGAACGGTTCTGATTTGCATCTGGCCGTAGGCAGCCAGCCGATGATAAGAATTAACGGGCAATTTTCCGCCTCAACCGATCAAGAAATGATGACTAGCGAAATTTTAGGTAAAATCGCGGAAACTTTTTTAAACCCGGAAGAAATTGCCAAATTAAAAGAAAATAAAAGCTTGATTTTAGTAAAAAATATTGGTAATTTTCGCTTTAGAATCAATGTTTTTTACCAAAAAGGCTTATTGTCTCTATCTTTTCATTATATATCCGGCGAGGTAAAAAGTTTTCAGGAGTTGGGCTTGCCCGAGGTTTATAATAATTTTCTAAAAGTTAATTCCGGCCTATTGGTGATAGCCGGCGCTTATAATTCCGGAAAAACCACTACGGCCGCCTCGCTGATTGAAGAAGTTAATAAAGCCGGCGTTAAGAATATTGTCACTATTGAAGATCCGATTGAATATTTATTTACTAGTAAAAAAAGCCTAATCACACAAAGGCAGGTAGGTACGGATATTAACTCGGTGATGGATGGGCTGGACTATTGCTTGAACGAAGATATTGACATTGTCTATTTAAGCGAAATCAAGGATGAGGAGGTTTTCAATCGGGTGATGCCGAAGATTTTTGAACTGGCTTCAGGCAACTGTTTGGTGATTTTGGAGATAAATGCCGACAGTTCGGTCAGAGTTTTAGAAAAAATCCTGGCCGGCGGCGGCCAAAAGCCGTCGTCTGAAGCCATCCGCTATAACCTGGCCGATATTTTAGTGGGCGTAATCGTGCAAAAACTGGTTAGCCGGCGGGGCGGCGGCTTGGTTTTAGCCAATGAAATACTATTAAACAATCCCGCGGTTAAATCTTTAATTAGAGAAGGTAAAATATATCAGCTGGAAAGCATCATGCAAACATCAAGACGAGAAGGTATGATTACTTTAGAGAAGTCATTAATTAATTTAGCCGAATCCGGCGAAGTTAGGAGAGAAGACAATTAAGGGATAATTTAAAATGTAAAATTCAAAGTTAAAAATTATGGAGTGAAAAATTTTAAATAAAATTTTTCACGAAATAATTTTACCTTAATTTTTCATTTTGATATTTAAATTTTAAATTTTTAACATGCCGATTTTTAAATACAAAGCGCTTACTCCGGATAATAAAATCCAAACCGGCCTGGTGGAAGCCAACAGCAAGGATTATGTTGAGGGGATATTAAGAGAAAAGAATCTTTCTATAGTTTCCATTTCGCAAATGTCGGCTACTAAAAATCCAACCCTAAGCTTTTTAAACCGGGTTAAGGGAAAAGATATAGTGGTTTTTTCGCGCCAGTTTTCTGTACTGATATCAGCCAATGTCGCGGTGGTGCCGGCGCTTAAAATATTAATTGATCAAACCAGCAATTTAACTTTAAAAATGGCGGTCAGCGAGATCACCGACGAAGTTGACGCCGGCTCGCCATTATCCGAAGCGCTAAGCAAGCGTCCTAATATTTTCAGCAATTTTTATGTCAGCGTAGTTAAGTCTGGTGAAACCTCGGGGAAATTGGATGAAGTGCTTAATTATTTAGCCGATGAAATGGAAAAGGATTACGACATGATGGGTAAAATCAAAGGAGCGATGATTTACCCGGTCTTTATTTTATGCGCCTTAACCGCGGTCGGCGTGGTGATGATGATATTCGTGGTACCCAAGCTAACCGCCATACTTAGCGAAAGCGGCACAGATTTGCCCCTAACCACCAAGATTTTGATTGGCACCTCGGCTTTTATGACCGATTATTGGTGGTTGATAATAGTTATAATCGGCGCCTTATATTTTGGCCTTAGATTTTATATCAAGCGTCCGCAAGGCAGAAAACAGTTGGATTTTTTCAAATTGAAATTGCCGATTTTTGGGCATTTATTTCAGCTGATTTATCTGGTGCGTTTTACTCGGTCTATGAACACGCTGATCGTCGGCGGCATTACCATTACCAACAGTTTAAAAGTCACCGCAGAAATAGTCGGCAACAAGATTTATCAGGATTTGATCGAGAAAACCATAAAAGAAGTGGAAGACGGCAATTCTATTTCCAGCGTTTTTATCAACTCGAGCACCGTGCCAAAAATGGTTTCTCAAATGTTAAGCGTGGGTGAGAAAACCGGGAAAATGGATGTTATTTTACAAAGAATCACTAATTTTTATAGTCGCGAGATCTCTACGATGGTGGCAAATTTGATGACCTTGATGGAGCCGATTATCATGGTGGTTATGGGCGTGGCCGTAGGCATTCTGGTGGCGGCCATAATTTTACCTATGTATAATATGGCCAGCGATTTTTAAGTATTCACAAATTAACCTTCACAAATCAACGAATTGACTCACAAATGTCACAAATAAGATTTTACGGTTATTTATTTGTATATTCGTGATAAGATTTGTTGATTTGTGAATTATGAGATTTATGATTTTTATGGTATAATTGTGGATAAGTCCATTCCCGCGCTATAATGTGATAGTGTGAGGCATATATTGGTATATGTTAATTAAATAATTTCACGATATAATTCCCATGCTTGGGCTAATTTTCGTGTAACGAGAAGGGAGGTGACAAATGAGAAAACAAAAAGGTTTTACCTTAATTGAGTTATTGGTGGTTATCGCTATTATCGGCTTATTGTCAACTTTAGCCGTAGTCGCCTTGAATAACGCTAGAATGAAAGCCAGAGATGCCAGGCGCGTTTCCGATATCAAGCAAATTCAAACCGCCCTGGAGCTATTCTATAATGACGCTAGCGGATATCCTACTAACATTACGGCGCCAGTCCAATTTAACGGCGTAACTTATATGGCTGACGTTCCGACTAATCCGTCGCCGATTGATAGCGAAGTTGCTGGCTGTCCAGCCGCTAATGCTGCGTATACTTATACCCCAACCGGTTCTTGGCCATACACTAGCTATAATTTGACATACTGTTTAGGAGCATTAACCGGCGGTTTGGATCCTGGGATACATACAGCCTCTCCGTCAGGTATTTCTCAATAAATAAAAATCTTTAAAAGGGTCCTATTGAAGATTTATAAAAACAACCCCGTAAATGCGGGGCTGTTTTTTATTAGCGGGGTTTAGGGTATAATATTAGCATGCCGAAAGACAGAATTATTAAAAGTTGTGATTTAATAATTGAGTATGGCGTTTTAGCTATTGTTTTTTTCATACCTTTAATTTTTGATTTTTCCAGGACTAATTTCAATTCGTTTGACCTTTTTAGAATAGCCGCTTTTCGTGGTGTCATAAGCTTGGTTTTATTGGTTTATGTAGCCAAGATATTTATTAATGATCGCATTGATTTAAGAGGTAGCAAAAAAATTTATTTATTTTCTTTATTCTTATTGGCTTCATTTTTTATCAGTTCACTTCTGTCAATTCATCCAAACCTAAGTTTTTGGGGCAGTTATGAGCGCCAACAAGGATTTTTTAATCTAGTGAATTATTTACTGTTTTTTATTTTATTGATTTTAAACTCCCATAGTTTTAAGCAGATTGAGAGACTTATTGTTACGGCCGTAGCGGCGGGCGCGATAGTCTGTTTTTATGGACTATTTCAGCTATTCGGCTTTGACCCATTGACCTGGAAAGAGCCAGCATTTGCTACTGGAAGAATTTTTTCCAGTTTAGGTCAGGCTAATTTTTTAGGCCATTATTTGATTCTAATAATCCCATTAAGTTTTTACACATGTTTTTTTATCGTCAAGAAATTATTATCAAAATTTTTCTTTGGGCTGGTAATTCTGGCTGAATTTATTTGCCTTTTAAATACTTACTCCCGGGCGGCCTGGCTTGGCTTGTTTGCTTCGGCGATTTTGTTTATTTTATTTTTTATTTTAATTAAAAAAAATAGGAAGTTGATTATCAGCTTGGCTGGTCTGATCTTGATTGCGGTTATTTTAATTTTTAGCCTAGAAGTTTTTAAGGTAAGTAGTTTCCAAAATGCTACTATCACAACTTATTTTTATCGGCTTAAAAGCATAGCCGACCTAGGGAGTGGCTCCAATAAAATGAGGCTTTATTATTGGCAAGCGTCAATTAAAGAAATTGGGCGAGAAAATTATAAAAGACTACTAGTAGGCTACGGCCCGGATACATTAGATGAGGTTTTTATAAAATATTATCAGCCTGATTGGGCGATCTACGAAGTTATTAACAGTTATAATGACAGGGCGCACTGCTGGCCGTTTGATGTAATTTTATCATACGGTTTGGTTGGTCTGGCGTCGATGCTGTGCTTCTATATTTACTTCGTTTTTAAAGTAGTAAAATTTTTAATTAACCGGATAAGTCGGGAATCCAAGTTGGGGGAAGAAGTTTGGTTGGTGGTCGCTTTATTAGCCAGCTTGGTAGCTTATTGTGTTAATAATTTATTCAGTTTCTCTATTTTGACTAGCCAGGTCTATTTATTTTTGATTTTGGCCATGCTTTGGTTGATAGTTGGAAGCGGAGGAAAAAATGAAATTAAGTTAAAAATAATGACGTTATCGAAAATACTAATTTGGTTAGCGCTTCTGGCAGTAGTTTTTTTGTTTATTTTTTTAGAAAACATTAATTCAGTCAGAGCGGATTATTATTATATGATGGCTAAAAAAGCGGAAAAAAACGGTGATTGTCAGGGTTTAATAGATAAGATGGAGCGGGCGGTTCGTTATAATCCCAAAGAGATATACTATAAAGAAGAATATATTCATCATAGCTTAAATTGCTTCTCCTTAGCTTTGGCGCTAGATGACCGGCTAGCCTTAAGCGATAATATTGAAGCGCAGATTAGCTCTATTAAACCGGCAGAAACTCGATATCTAACCCGATTGACTACTGCACGCGCGTATGCCCTTTTTGGTTTTTACGTAAATGAAGCATATTATGAAAAAGCGGAGGAAATATTTAATAAGTTGATTGCTGATTATCCTTATCTATTAACTTCTTATCAAGATTTAGGCAGAATGAAAACATGGCAGAAGGATTATGCAGGCGCGATTCATGTATTAAAACAAGCCATAAGTCTCTTACCGCCATTAGATAATCCACAATTAAATCAAGAGCATAAAAGCCAAATTCAAGCACAAGCAATTGTTTTATACGAAAGAGTCGGTTATTCTTATAGCCGATTAAATGATTATTCCGAAGCCTTAAAATATTATAAACAAGCTCTTTCTTTTGACCCCTTTCAGTTAAATCTCTATAAGAGTATGGCGGATATTTACTACCTCCAAGGCCAGCTTGATCAAGCCGTTAAATTAAATCAGCGGGGTTTTATGTTAAATCCGACGGATTATCATTGGCCGCTGGCTTTATCGTTGCTTTACCGCGATAAAAAGGATTTGGAGAAAGCCAAAGAATATCTGGATCAGGCCTTAAAGTTAGCGCCGGAAAACCAAGATTTAAAAAATTACTATATAGAGTTGAATAAATAGAGTTTCTTACTTATCGCTTTATGAAAATAATGTCCTCATGTTTTTATGAGATTGCATCATCAATTTAAATGGATTAAAATTATATTATGGACGAACTGCAACAACTAAAAGATGAAATTATAGAAATTAAAAAACGCAATGCCAAGGTTGAAGCGGATAAGGCCTGGGAAACCAGCCTCTCCCGTAAAATTTTAGTCGCGGTTTTAACTTACGCCGTGATTGTTTTGTTTTTTATTGCGGCCGAACTGCCTAAACCATTTATCAACCCTATTGTGCCAACCCTGGGTTTTTTACTTTCCACATTATCGGTTTCTTATTTTAAAAAGCTTTGGCTTAAAAGTAAATAAGTTATGAACGGACAAAGCCGAGACAACATAAAACCAGGGCTTAAGGTGGCGATTGTGCAAAAGCGCCATCAGGGGAGCGGAGAACTGACCGAAGGCATTGTAGCTGAAATTTTAACCGGCTCATCGGTTCATCCGCACGGCATAAAAGTGCGCCTGGAAAGCGGGGAAGTGGGGCGAGTACAGGTAATTTATGAATAATCTATGTGGTTTGTCTATATTTTACAATGCAGGGATGGAACTTTTTATACGGGCGTAACTACGGATGTAGAAAGGCGAGTCCGGGAACACCAAACCGCTGTTTTAGGCGCAAAATATACCAGAGGGCGCCGGCCGGTTAAGTTAGTTTATTGTTTTAAAATGAAAAGCCGGTCTTTAGCGGCTAAAAAAGAGTGTCGGATTAAGAAGATGAGCAGGCAGGAGAAAATAAAATTGGTACAAGCCAAATAGTTTATATTTTTTGTACCAATTTTTTAAAGGGTAAGGTAAATAGCCAAAAAAAACGCTTCTGGATTGCTCCTCGTTGCCGACCTCGGCGCGGAGGAGGGAAGCAGGGTGCCTACGCGGGAATGACAACGACATATCCACATATCCACAGCCCTAAAATACGGGATTGGAAATAATAATGGAAAAAGGTATAATTTTTTTTGAAAACTCAACTAAAATTAGCCAAACTAAATAAACTTGACCATACTATACCTAGTGGTATAATTAAATTAGCTACTACAAGATATGGTTAATTCCTAGGAAAATAGTTAAAGCACTTTCAACTGATCCGAAGTTTTTACGAGTGCTTTTTATTTAACCCTAAAAAGATATAAGATAAACGGATAAAAACGAATAAACGCTAATGAAAATAATAGTATGGTAAAAATTCGTTTCCATTCGCTTTAAATTCGCATTTAATTCGTTATTCTATGAGATGTCCGGTCTGCTACTATGAAGATTCAAAGGTAATTGACTCAAGAGTGGCTTCAGACGGCTTGTCTATCAGGAGAAGGCGCGAGTGCCTTAAGTGCGGTTTCAGGTTTTCAACCTATGAAGAAGTGGAAATTTTGGATTTAGTGGTAGTTAAGCGCGATGGCCGCAAGGAATCTTACTCCAGGGAAAAAATCGTTAAAGGTTTAAAGCGTGCCTTAGAGAAAAGGCCGATTACGGATGATAATTTTAAAAAATTAACCAATTCAATTGAGCGAGACCTGCAGATTTTAAGGAAAAACGAGGTCACTTCGGATCAGATCGGCCAGATTGTCATGAAAACCCTGAAACGGTTTGATCAGGTCGCCTATATCCGTTTCGCCAGCGTTTATGAATCGTTTAAAGATGCCCACGAGTTTAGGCGAGAGCTGAATAAACTACTTAAGAAGTCAAAAAAGCAAGAAAGCAAGACGGTGAAAAGTAAGAAATAAGAAACATTTTTAACTCTCTTTCTGTCATTCCCGCGAAGGCGGGAATCCAGGAGGAAATTGTATGAACATGTTTCTGGATTCCCGCCTTCGCGGGAATGACAAAGAATCATCCCATGCAAAATACCATTACTCAAATTTTAAAAAGATCAGGCGAAATCGCGCCTTTTGACGAGGCTAAGCTGGTGAACGCGATTTATAAAGCAACGGAGGCCGTGGGCAAGCCGGATATGTTTTTGGCCCAGAAATTCAGCGACCAGGTGGTAGCGACTTTAAATGAAAAATTTCATTCCCGCAGCATCCCGGCGGTGGAAGAAATTCAAGACCTGGTGGAAGAAATTTTGATTAAGAACCGCCAGATCAAAACCGCTAAAGCCTATATTTTATACCGCGACCAGCGCGCGCGCCTCAGGGAAATGAAATCCATGATCAATTCGGACGAGCTCATGGAAGGCTATTTAAAGCAAAGCGATTGGCGGGTTAAAGAAAATTCCAACATGAGTTACAGCCTGCAGGGCTTAAATAATCATTTAGCTTCGGCGATTTCTTCAAACTATTGGTTAAACCAGGTATATGCCCAAAATATCAGAGAGGCTCACAAAAACGGTGATTTGCATCTGCATGATTTACAGCTCTTAGCCCCTTATTGCGCCGGTTGGGATTTGCGCGAACTGTTAATTCGAGGCTTCGGCGGGGTTTCCGGCAAGGTTGAAGCTAAGCCGCCAAAGCACTTAAGAACCGCCTTAGGCCAGATTATTAATTTTTTCTATACTCTGCAGGGGGAAGTGGCCGGAGCCGAAGCTTTTTCCAATTTTGACACTTACTTGGCGCCCTTTGTCAGGTACGATAATTTAAGCCCTAAAGATGTTAAGCAAGCGCTGCAGGAGTTTCTGTTTAATATTAATGTACCGACCAGAGTCGGGTTTCAGACGCCTTTTACCAATATTACCATGGACTTAACGCCCGGACCGACCACGGGCGAGGAGAATGTGATTATCGGCGGCAAGATTATGCCGGAAAAGTATAAAGAATTTCAGCCGGAAATGGACATGATAAATTTGGCTTTTGCCGAGCTAATGATGGATGGCGACGCCAAAGGAAGAGTTTTTACCTTTCCGATTCCGACCTATAATATTACCAACGATTTTAAGTGGGATTCGCCGGTGGCCACGAAGATTTTTGAGATGACGGCCAAGTACGGTATTCCATATTTTTCAAATTTCGTTAACAGCGACATGAATCCGGAGGACGCGCGTAGCATGTGCTGCCGATTAAGGCTGGATAACCGGGAACTAAGGAAGAGGGGCGGCGGTTTGTTCGCGGCCAATCCTCTAACCGGTTCCATCGGCGTGGTGACCGTTAATTTGCCCAGAGTCGGTTATTTATCAAAGACTAAAGAGGAGTTTTTTGAACGTCTGAACAATTTAATGCTGACCGCCTCGGAAAGCTTAGAGGTAAAACGCAAGGTTTTGGAAGATTTAACGGATAAAGGCCTCTACCCTTACGCCAAATATTATTTAAGCGGCATCAAGGAGCGTTTCGGCGGATTTTGGAACAACCATTTTTCCACCATCGGCATAATCGGTATGAACGAGGCTTTATTAAATTTTATGCCGGTGAGAAAAGGCATCGCCTCGCCCGAGGGCAGAGAATTCGCTTTGCAGGTTTTAGACTATATGAGAAATAAGGTCTTAGATTTTCAAGGCAAGACCAATCATTTGTATAATTTGGAAGCTACTCCGGCCGAAGGCGTCACCAGGCGCTTGTCCAGGATAGATAAAGATAAGTATAAAGACATCATCGTGGCCAATGAAGCGGCGGTTCAGACCCAGCAAGCCGCGCCTTATTACACCAACTCCAGCCATTTGCCGGTCAACCATACCAGCGATCTGTTTGAAGCCCTTGACCTGCAGGACGAAATGCAGACTAAGTACACCGGCGGCACGGTTCTGCACGGCTTTATCGGCGAAGCTTTGCCCTCGGCCGAAGCGGTTAAGAGCCTGGTTAAGAAGGTCGTCAGCCGCTATCGCCTGCCGTATTTTACCATCACGCCGACTTTTTCCGTTTGTCCCAAGCACGGCTATCTTCCCGGCGAGCATTTTTTCTGCCCCAAGTGCGACGAAGAAATCGGCTATCTGCCGAAGGAGGAGGTGGCCAAGGAAATGGAACGAGCGTTAATATAAAAAATAAAAATTAAAAATGCAAATCTCAAAATGGAAAATGACAATGTAAAGTTAAAAATTAATAATTTTACATTTTAAATTGTCATTTTAAATTTTACACTTTGCATTTTAAACTGATTTTATGAGCCCTATTGAAACCAAGAGAACAGCTTGTGAAGTTTATTCAAGAGTGGTCGGCTATCTAAGGCCGGTTCAGCAGTGGAATGACGGCAAACAAGCCGAGTATCACAATCGTAAAACCTATAAAACCAACGAAAACTAAAATTAAAATGCAAATACTACAAAAGGTATGCGAATACTACAAATGCAGTAATGTGGTTCTTAATTTTTTGTAGTATTTGCACATTGATTCGTAGTATTCGCATTATATGATAATCGGTGCGTTGCAAAAATTTAGTTTATTGGATTATCCGGGGAAAATCAGCGCCATAGTGTTTACCCAAGGTTGTAATTTCCGCTGTCAGTTTTGCTATAACCCCATGCTTGTCTGGCCCACCGCGGTCAGCAAGTTAAAATATACCCCGCACCCTGCGGGGCAACAAAAAGTTCATCCTCATATAGAGCAGGATGACCTTTTTGTATTCCTTAAGTCCAGGACAGGCAAGCTTGATGCCGTGGTTATAACCGGCGGCGAACCCTGTTTACAGAAAGATTTAATAGATTTTGTCCAGAAAGTCAAAGCTTTGGGTTTCTTAGTCAAACTTGACACTAACGGCAGCAGCCCCGAGGTTTTAGCTAAACTGATCAAAGAAAAGCTAATTGACTATGTGGCTATGGATCTAAAGGCCTCTAAGGCTAAGTATGGCGAGGTTACGGGCGCGGAAGTGAATTTTAATAATATTATAAAAAGTGTTAAACTGATTATGACTAGCGGCCTGCCTTATGAATTTAGAACCACGGTAGTGCCGGACTTATTAGATAAAGATGATATTGGCGAGATGGGAGAAACAATAAAAGGCGCTGATAAATGGTATTTGCAAAATTTTATTAGCCGGGGCGAATTAGTCAATGAAAAATTTCAGGGCAAGGTGCCGTATAACGCCAGGCAGATGAAGGAAATGGCGGAAATCGGCGGAAAATATGTAAAAAAGTGCGAAGTAAGATAACCTTCCACAAATCAACAAATCGGCTACAAATAATACAAATAATCAATTTAATAATCTATAAGTCATCTACAAGCATTCGTGATATTTGTAGTTGATTTGTAGATTTGTGGGATATGAATGAAGAAAATAAAATAAACGAAACCGAGCAGATAAAAAAACTGTTGGAACAAAACCTGGAGTACAGTAAAGAAATTTATCGGCTGACCAAGAAGATAAAGAACTACATTAATTTTCAAAAGGTCATGAGTATTATCTACCTTTTATTGATTGTCGTGCCGATAGTTTTAGGCATCTTTTATCTGCCGCCGCTGGTAAAAGGGATATATAGCCAATATAAAGACATCTTGGGTTTGCCGGCTGACGGCGCCATACAGGATTTATTAAAAGATTCGGCCGGCAAGCTTGACTTAAACAACATAGACATCAACAAATTGCCGCCAGAGGTTAAAAAATTATTAAATAAATAAAATTGCCATATAAAAAAACCCGCCTGGCTTTATTATAGCGCTGGCGAGTCGTGGGGCATGAATTAATTGCAGACCTCCTTAATTATTTCACCAACAGTAAGCAGAGGTTTTCTTCGTAGCATTAGATTTGCGATGATACCTGCCACTATATTGCTAACGACTTCGTTCTCCTGATCCATAGGAATGGTTGTTTGCTTATTGACCTCCCTAGGAGGAACGCCGAGGATATCGGCGACAATTTGAATAACAGTTTTTTTGCTCATTACTTTACTTTTTTTGTTTTCTAACCTTTGTATATAATTTAATCCAACTTTCAGTAAATGTCAAAGTTAAGTAAAAGTATAGAGTTTTCCAAATTTAATCAAAAAGTTTGGCGAGCCTTAAAATTAATCCCGCGCGGCCGGGTAGCGACTTATAAAGAGATTGCCAGATTTATTGGAAAACCAGGAGCCGCCCGCGCCGTGGGCAATGCTTGCGGTAGAAATCCGAACGCGCCTAGGGTGCCTTGCTACCGGGTGGTAAAGAGCGATGGCTCTTTAGGCGGATATGCGCGGGGGGTGAAGAAGAAAATTGAGTTACTAAAAAGAGATGGCGTTAGGGTGAAAAAGGAAAAAGTGGAAGAATTTGAAGAGAAAATTTATAGATTTAGATAAGCTTATTTTATATGGAAAACCCCAATTTTCTCAAAGAAAAATATAATCTCCATACTGCTCCGGAAGTGGAAACGGCGGCTAGACGAACGGAAGTTCGCAGCGGTGAAAAAGTGCCCAAAAATCCAGCCGACCGCATCCAAAATTATCTTGACCGGTTGGAAAAATTAGCGCTTGACCCGGAAAAGAAACAAGCCAGAAAAATGTTAGCTGGCGAATCCCGCCCCCGCGCTCTGGGGATTCTCCGCGAGATGGTAATGGCTAAATATGTTCGTCCCAACAAGCAAAAGATGGCTGAGGGCGCGGCCAGAGTGGAGGAACGAGCAGCCAGAGAAATGGGCATTGAGGCTCACTACGGGGAGCAAGAACTCGAGCGAAGAGGAGAAATCGCGGTGGCCGACCTAGAAAAATCTCTTGATAACTGGATTTCGTATCTCTCGGATATGAATGAGCCGTATCCGGTTTGGTTCAGGTATTACGCCTTTCGCAATGTATTAAATCTCGGCGATTACGATAAAGACAAAGGCGAATTTACGGAGCGTTCAAAAGGCAGCACCCGGCTTTTTCCGGATGTGGATCGAGGCGCGCTGGCCTATGTTGAGCAGATGATTGAAGCCGGGAAAGACCCGGAAATGCTTGAGCGCCTGCAAAACGCCCAAGTTGCCGCGGGAACGCCGGCGGACCAACTTATTACAAAAAAGAAAGCCGAGGCTTTTGCTAAGTTTTCTTTCGCTAAGCAGTATGTTGAAGGCATCAAGCAAGCCGGGGAGATTACTTCTGAAATGAGAGAAGAAACCGGGGGCAAATGGGTTAAATACGGCAAAGGAACAGAACCCACGGCGCTGTGGTCATCTCTTCAAAACAAAGGCACTGCTTGGTGCACTAAAGGTTTTGCTACGGCCGAGACGCAATTGCAGGGCGGCGACTTCTACGTCTATTACACTTACGATAAACAAGGCAAGCCAACTATACCAAGAATCGCTATCCGTATGCAGGGAGACAGTATCGGTGAGGTCAGGGGCGTGGCCGACAATGATCAGAATCTCGAGGGCAATATGACGGAAATCGCCGAAGCGAAAATGAATGAACTGCCCGGGGCGGATAGATATCGCAAAGCATCAGCCGACATGAAACTCCTAACCCAGATTGAGAATAAAACCAGGCTCAATCAGAGCCTAACCAAAGATGATTTGGCCTTCCTCTACGAAATTGACTCGCCCATTGAAGGCTTCGGCTATCAAAGAGACCCGAGAATAGAGGAATTGAGAAAACAGAGAAACCCAGAGACAGACGCGTCGGTTGTGTTTGAATGTTCGCCTGGACAGATCGCCCATAACGCCGAAGAAATTAATGAAAATACCAAGGCCTACGTGGGCAAGTTAGAATCCGGTATTTTTGACCAGATTCAAAAATACGGAATTGAACATATTTACACTAAATTTCCAGAAGGCAAGATTCAAAGATACAATATTGAAATCGGTGGGAAAGCCAAAGACCAGCTCAAAAAAGAAATGAAAGCAAAAAATATTTATGTTTCTGATTATGCCGATGATTTGCTGGAAAAAATTGAAACTTTAAAACAGGCTGAAAGTACCGGCCTGATTCGTATTACGGTCAAAGATCTTGGCTTTCCCGGCGGAGCGACCACGGACCAGGTATATAAGAGGGCTAAAGAACTAGGCTTAGAGCTTTGCCCGGCCGAGACCGGCCCGCACCTAAGATTGCAATATTCCGGGAAAGAATGGATATTAGTCGCTATAAAGCAGATGGCCGGCCGTGGTGGCCGGCCGGGCGTTTTCGGCCTGAGCTGGGTTGGCGATCGGCTGGAGCTCCGTGGCGGTGCGGGTTCCGGGCACAGGTGGAGTCCTGGTAGCAAGTTTGTTTTCCGTTTGCGCAAGTTGGAAACTTAGATATTTTGATTTTTTGCATTTTTTAAAACTTTGAAACTTGGATTTTTTGATACTTTTATTTAAGTTAATTTTTTGGTAAGCTGAATACAGATTGGTTATATTGAACGGCTAAGGCTTTTCAAGACCTTTTCGATGGATGCAAGTTGAGAGCGCAAGCGGTTAGCCTTTGATTAAAGTCAGGCGGCTTTTTGCGGAGGATTTGCTTTTCATCAAAAAAAGAAAAAACTTGGTATGAGGCGCTCGAGGATTTTAGATCCCGAATAAAATACAGCCCGAAGTCTTTCGTATTTTACGGACTACTTAGGCAGTGTTTCGGATGGCGCCGCATATATAACCGACCGTGATGGCCGGCCGGACGTTTTCGACCTGAGCTGGGATGGCGATCAGCTGAAACTCAATGGCAACAATGCGAATTCCGAGAACAGGTGGAATCCTGATAACAAGTTTGTTTTCCGTTTGCGTAAGTATTTTCTTTCCGCGGCTTATAGCGCGCGGTTTTTCTTTTCCGGATTATTCAAACTTTTTTTCCAGCCACCAAGCATTTTGCCCATTTCGTCCAGCTTTAGGGCGACGTCTTCGTATTGCTTATTAGAAATCAATTTACCTTCCCAGGCCACGGAAAGAAGAAATTTGAGCGTATCTAGAGTTAAAATACATTCTGATATTTTTTCCGATCTATTTTTTTTGGCGGCAAAATAGGCGATATAGCCGAACTCAAGAAGATCAAGTAATTTATTTTCAATCCGTGCGCCGATCGTATAGCGCGCTCCCTTCTGAATATGCGGCGAAATATTCATCCAAATCAAATATGCCTCTTTGATGCGCTGGAGAATGGAGGCATTATTCGAGAGAGAGAGAGAGAGAGAGAGAGAGAGAGAGAGTAAAAAGATTTCGCCATATCTATAATAATATCATATCTGTAGAAAATTTGTTGATTTCCTGGCGAGAATTTTTGCGCGGCAAGAGAAAACGGAAGGAAGTGGCAGAATTTTCGGTTTATTTCATGGATAATATTTTAACGCTTCATCGCGAACTTAAGGATAAAACGTATCGGCACGGTGGATATAAGGCGTTTAAAATTAATGACCCGAAGCCGAGAGATATTCATAAGGCCAGCGTGCGCGACCGGCTAGTCCATCACGCGATCTGTAGAGTTCTATATCCATACTTTGACCGCAAATTTATTTTTGATTCGTATTCTTGTCGCTTGAATAAAGGCACGCATCGCGCCATAGACAGGTTTAGGGAATACGCGAGAATCGTTTCGCATAATTATACCCGAACCGTTTGGGCTTTAAAGTGCGATGTCAGAAAATTTTTCGCCAGCATTGATCACAAAACTCTGAAAGATATTTTAGCAAAATATATTAGAGACAATGACGCTATTTGGCTTATTTCACAAGTCATAGACAGTTTTAATACAAACAGTAAAATCGGCGTCGGTTTGCCGCTCGGCAATCTAACCAGCCAGCTCTTGGTTAATATCTATATGAACGAGCTGGACCAGTATGCTAAACGAGAATTAAAGGTGGAATATTATATTAGATATGCCGATGACTTCTTAATTTTAAGTGAAAATAAGCTTTATTTGAAAAAATTAATTTTTAAAATATCGGGGTTTTTAGAGAAGCGGTTGAAATTATCGTTTCATCCCAATAAAGTTTTTATAACAACATTTGCTTCTGGCGTTGAGTTTTTGGGCTGGGTGAGTTTTCCGTATCATAGGGTTTTGCGGACTGCGACCAAGCGGAGAATGTTGAAGAATCTTAAAAATAAATTTTCTCCGGAAACCGTAGCTTCATATGTAGGTTTGCTTTCACATGGAAATACATATAAGTTAAAAGCAAAAATTTTGAAAAATATATCGTAACACGGCGATTGAGGTTGAAACTTTTTTTAAGAAATATTATAATAAAAATTAAAAATGCAACAAAATTATCGGTGAAATCGTATTATAAATAGTCAGGCCAATAAAATTTGGCAGATTTTAAATAATTTTTAATTTAAATTTATGGAAAATAATCTAAAAAAATCTTTTGTAATGATGTTAGTCGTTTCTATTTTGGTAAGTTCGCTTTTCGGCGCCGGTTTTGGTTTTTTTGCCGGCGGTTTAGCCTCGGGCAGGCTGAATTTGGGCAGTTTATCAAAAATCAGCCAGACCGTTGCCGGCGGCAGCGTGCCAACGGTTAAGGTGGTTAGCGAGGAATCAGCCGTAGTGAGCGCCGTGGATAAAGTGTCTCCGGCTGTAGTCAGCATTATTATTACGAAAAATCTGCCCAAAATCCAAGAATATTATAATAATCCATTTGGTTCGGATTTTTTCCGTCAGTTTTTTGGCTCGGATTTCCCCGACCTTTTTGGTTCGGACATGCAGCAAAACAATAACCGACCAGGCCAGGATAGCGGCGGCATGGTTAAGCGGGAAATTGGCGGCGGCAGCGGTTTTATAATCACTAAAGATGGTTTTATCGTTACCAATAAGCATGTAATTATTGACGCCGAAGCCGAATATACGGTTTTAATGAATGATGGTAAAAAATATCCGGCCAAAGTGATTGCCCAGGACCCGACGATTGATTTAGCAGTATTAAAGATTAATGCCGGCAATTTACCAATTGTGGAATTAGGCCAGAGCGCCAATTTAAAGGTCGGGCAAACCGTCATTGCTATCGGCAATGCTTTGGGTGAATTCAGAAATACGGTTTCTACCGGCGTCATCTCCGGATTAGCCCGTTCGGTCACAGCCGGTTCTTTCGGTCTTGGTGCGGAGCAGTTGGTTAACGTTATTCAGACCGATGCTTCTATTAATTCCGGAAATTCAGGCGGGCCGCTTTTAAATATCGCCGGCCAGGTCATTGGCATCAATACGGCTATGGCGCAAGGCGCAGAAAATATCGGTTTTGCCATCCCGATTGACGAAGTGAAAAGTACTATAGAAAGTATAAAAGCAAACGGCCGGCTGGTCAGGCCGTGGCTGGGCGTCAGATATGTCATAATCAATCAGGCGATTGCCGACGCCAATAAATTATCGGTTGATTATGGCGCGATTATCGCTCGGGGCCAAAACCCAACCGACTTGGCGGTAATACCGGGCAGTCCGGCGGACAAGGCAGGCTTAGTGGAAAACGATATTATTTTGGAAATAAATAATAAAAAAATAACCGAGGATAATCCGCTGGCTAATATCATAGCCAAGCTAAAACCAGGCGATGAAATAACTTTAAAGGTTATGCATCAAGCCAAAGAAAAGATGGTAAAAGTGAAACTGGAAGAAGCGAAATAATTTAGGTTTCAAGTTAATGCTCGTTTTCAGCTAAATTATCAAGTTAAATTAAAATACAGCCGATTAATCGGCTGTATTTTAGTAAATAGTTTATTCTTGGCCTCGCCACTCTTCATTCTTATTTCTTTCTTTTTCTTCCATGTCTTCAAGGGGTGTGACCTCAACACCCATTTTGTCTAATCGTCTTTTTCCTTTTTTTTGAGGCTGTGTCTCGGTCATTTCAGGTCTAAAAATTGTTTCCGGCATAATTTATGATTTAATAATTAAACCTCCTTTAAAGTTGTTTATATTATAACATATCTAATTGTTTTACAAAATCTGTAATAGCCAAATACAATTGCTTGATTTTCCGGTCATAAAAGTATAATATGGTTATATGGAAAATTTATTAAAAAATTTGGAAATATTAAGAGAACGGCTCCTGGATACCTGGGGGTTGCTTTGACTTGGATCGGCAGAAAGAAAAAGTTAATGAATTGAAAGTGGAAATGTCAAAGCCGAATTTTTGGCAAAACCGCGAAACTGCCGTCGCCGTAAGCAAACGGGCGGAAAGTTATGAGTCTGAAGTTATAGAATGGGAGAATTTAAAAAAAGAAATAACTGACCTGGAACAATTGGTGGCCCTTCGGCAAAGCTCAGGGCAGGCCGATAAAGACGATAGCTCCCTTGATGATTATGCCAACAAAAAATACGAGGAACTCAAGCAAAACTATGAGAAGCTTGAGTTTTTTGTTTTGTTTTCCGGAAAATATGACCGCAACAACGCCATAATTTCCCTGCACGCCGGCACGGGCGGGGTGGACGCGCAAGATTGGGCGCAAATTTTAGAACGCATGTTTTTGCGTTTTGCGGAAAAAAAGGGCTGGCAGGTTGAATTAGCTGATCGCAACCTCGGCAATGAAGCCGGTATTAAAAATGCCAGTTACCGCGTTATCGGCAGCTGGGCTTACGGTTATTTAAAAAGCGAATCTGGCGTGCACCGGCTGGTGCGCATCTCTCCTTTTGATGCCGAGCAAATGCGCCATACTTCTTTCGCTTTAGTAGAAGTTATTCCGGAACTGCCGGAAACCGAAGATATAGAAATTAAAGACGGCGATTTGGAGATTACCACTTTCCGCGCTTCGGGCGCCGGCGGGCAAAATGTCAATAAAGTGGAAACCGCGGTGCGCGTTTTGCATAAACCCAGCGGCCTGGTGGTAACCTGCCAAACCCAGCGATCCCAGCATCAGAACAAAGAAACCGCTTTGCGTATTTTAAAGGCCAAACTGTTTAAATTGGCGGAAGAAGCTAAGGACAGCGAAGAGAAAAAAATGCGGGGCGCGGCGCAAAAGGCTGAATGGGGCAAGCAGATACGCTCCTATGTGATGCAGCCTTATCAGCTGGTTAAAGACCATCGCACAGATTACGAAACCTCCAATATCCAAAGCGTTTTGGACGGAAACCTAGACGGCTTTATGGAGGCGTATCTAAGAATGAATAAACAAGCAAAATAATTAATAAAAAAATATGTCTGATATATTAAACATTATTAAAGAACGCCGGAGCATCCGCAAGTATAAAGCTAAAGAAATTCCTGCAGAGTTGGTGGAAAAACTTAAGGAGGCTCTTGTCTGGGCACCGTCGGCCGGCAACCTTCAGGCCAGGAAATTTTATTTCATTTTTAACCAAGAAATAAAAAAACAGCTGGCTGGGGCATATAATTTTCCGAGAGAATTTATTTCCCGGGCGCCCTTAGTGATTGTCGCTTGTACGGATGAAAAGAAAATGGCGAGATACGGCGAGCGGGGAAAAAGCATTTATTTGATTACCGACATAGCATCTGGTATTCAAAATGCCGCGCTTTTAGCCCACGAACAGGGTTTGGGTTCTTGCTGGGTGGGAGAATTTAACGAAGCAGTAGTGGCTAAGGTATTAAAATTACCTAATCATTTAAGGCCGATTATTATGTTACCGGTCGGCTATCCGGACGAAAAGTCCGAGGCTAGACCAAGGGTCAGCACGGCTGAAGCGGTGGAAGAAATAAGATGATAATGAGAAATATGGCTAAAGTTGATTTCGTAAAAATCGCTTGGCATGGATTGCATTTTGGCGAGGAACCGCCGTTGGTCGGCGAGAAAGGAGCAGGTACCATATTTTTTACCGGCTGTAATTTAAGATGCGTTTATTGCCAGAATTATCAGATTTCACAAGGGAATTCTGGTAAAAAATATAGCCTTGAAGAGCTGGCCGGCATCATGCTGGATCTGGAAAAGCAGGGCGCGCTTAATATTGACTTGGTCAGCCCGACGATTTGGGCGGAGCCGATAAAGCTTGCTCTGGCGCGGGCAAAAAAACAAGGCCTTAAACTGCCGATCGTCTGGAATTCCAACGCTTACGAAAGCGCGGCCATGATTAAAAGTTTAGCCGGGTTGGTTGATATTTATTTGCCTGATTTTAAATATGGTGACGACGGCTTGGCTTTAAAATATTCAGGCGTAAAAAATTATGTTCAAAAGGCCAAAGAATCAATCGGAGAGATGTTTGATCAGGTCGGCAATTTGAAATTATCAAGGCCGGGTTTGGCGGTCAAAGGCCTCATAGTCCGGCACTTGGTCTTGCCCGGGCAAATTGAGAATAGCTTCAGGGTTTTAGAATATATCAGAGAAATTGATAAAAATATTCGCGTCAGCTTAATGAGCCAGTATCAGCCGGTTTTTAAGGCCAAAGATTTTCCAGAAATCAATCGAAACCTGAAAGCGGAAGAATTTGAAAAAGTTTTTGATTACATGGTGGAGCTGGGGTTAGACAACGGCTGGACGCAAGCGCCGTCCAGCCCTGCCGTGATGTTGCCGGATTTTACCAAGAAAGATCCGTTTATATAGATTTTTAATACTGGTCGCTGGGAAGAGAAGCGGTTTTTCGTTCAGGATGAAATTTGAGTATTTTTTCTTTAAATTATTATATATTGGGTCTGGATAATTTAAAGAAAAAATAATACAATTTCATATTCGCTCAAAACCGCTTCTCTTCCCAGCGACCTAAAATATAGTTCATTATGCATATACAAGGAGGGGTAATGTTTTCTAAAGGCAAAGTTTTTTTAATCGGCTGCCTGGTTTTTATTTTAGGCATTGCCTTAGCTTCGTTTTTTCCCGCCTGGCCGGCGGGCGGGCCTGCCGGGCTGCTTCAGTATAAAATTTGGTGGTTCGGCCTGACTGTATTTTTTTTGATTCTAACCTTTCTGTTTTGGCGGTATGAAAAACCAATTGGACAAAAAATCGTTCGCTTGGTTTTTTTATTTGTAGCAATTTTATTTTTCGCTATTTGGCGCTACTCCGCCAGCCTGCCGGTAAATACGCCGGATAAAGTTTGGCATTATAACTTATCTCTGGAACAAGCGGGCGATCAAGAAGTGGTAGTGCGCGGGTTTATAGCCGACGAACCGGACATCAGGGAAACGAGCCAGAAATTAAAAATTAAGGTTGGCGAGCTTTGCCCTAACGCCGAGGTTAACTCCGGGCTTTGCAGAAAAGTTTCCGGCAAACTTTTATTGACCGTTAATTTATATCCGGAATTTCAATACGGCGATGAGCTGGAAATCACCGGTGAATTAGTCCAGCCGGAAGAGTTCAAGGGTTTTGCTTATGACCGCTACTTGGCTCGCTATGATATCTATTCGGTTGGTTATTATCCTAAGATAAAAGTTGAGCGGGCGGGCGGAGGAAATATATTTTATCGGAATATTATTAATTTTAAGAAGATTATGTCCGGTTTAATTGATTTCGGCTTAAGCGAACCGGAGTCCAGCTTAGCCCGGCCGATCGTTTTCGGCGGGCAAAAAGGCTTGCCCCAAAGCATCAGAGATGATTTTCAAAAAGCCGGCTTAACCCATATTATGGCCGTGTCCGGCTTTAATATTAGCATTTTAGCGGCCATAGTGATGGTGGTGCTGTTAGCTATTGGCCTTAGCCGTCGGTATGCCTTTTATCTGGCGACATTGTTTTTAGCCGGTTATATTGTCTTAGTGGGTTTGCCGGCATCGGCCATGCGCGCCGGACTGATGGGCTTCTTAGTGCTTTGGGCTTTAAAGCTGGGCCGGCTGAATAAAATGACTAATTCGTTAGTTCTAACCGCGGCCGTACTGCTAATTATTAATCCAAAATTGTTGCGCGATGACGTGGGGTTTCAGTTGTCCTTTTTAGCTATCGCCGGCCTGGTTTATGCTTATCCAATCCTTGAAGCCTTATGGGAAAAGATTAAGTTGCCTAAATTAAAAGGTTTAAGCGATGCGCTTTTGATTACCTTGGCCGCGCAAGTATTTACTTTGCCGATCTTGGCTTATAATTTTTCGCAGATCTCTTTGATTGCGCCCTTGGCCAACTTAGCCGTGCTTTGGGCTTTGCCGATTTTAACCGTTTTAATTTTAGCGGCCTTGCCTATAAGTTTTTTTCTGCCCGGCTGGTCGTTTATTTTTTTTCTGCCCAGTTTGATTTTAACCAAATATATTCTAGCGGCGGTAAGGTTTTTCGCTAGCCTGCCGCACAGTTCTTTAGAAATCAGCTATTTGTCCATTGGCTGGATAATTTTATATTATTTTTTAGCCATATTCATTATAATTAAATTACAACGGTCAAAATTGTTAAAGCAGGAAAAAAGTGGTAAAATATAACTGAATTAAACCGGTTGACTATTTTAGGATTTCTTAGGCTTTTTAAGCGCGCTTAAGCTATGGGCGGGAAGCAGTAATATGATTAAGTTTTTAAAGCATAAACAAATCATTAAAGATATATAGTTGGTTTGTTATAGAAAATATTAATTTAATTGACAATTTTCTTTGTTATATTTTATAATTTAATTATAATTCTTAATCTTTATCGCCGGCTTGGCGATAAACAAAATTATGAGCAACCAAAGGAGGGGAGGCTTGCTTCTCTGTGAAGCGGGCAAAATGCCTAATGGATTTACCGTGGGCGTTTTTTTATTTTTTCTAATCGGCTTAGGTCTTGGCCTGGCTGATCAGGCTAAAGCCGCCTTAGCTGATCATGTAGTGATAAATGAAGTCAGCATTGAAGGCGCTGTTAGCGCCGGAGGCGCCTATGATGATTGGGTTGAGCTTTATAATCCAACTGCCGCACCCATTGATTTAAGTAGCTGGTCTATCCAGAAAACAAATTCCTCGGGCGCCAGCTTATATAAAAAATCTTTTTCCGGCGTCGGGGTGAATAATAGTATTATTCCTGCCGGAGGTTATTTATTGATCGTTAGAGATCATGCGTCAACGACGCAGAGTTTAAAGGATTTAGCCGATGTTTTGGCGGCGGGCAGTACATTTTCTTTAACCAATGATAATATAATTTATCTGGTGAATAATAATGACAATATTGCCAGTTCCACCGATTTGGATATCATTGATTTTGTCGGCTTTGGCGCAGCTTTATTTTATGAAGGCAGCTCCGCGGCAGCTAACCCGTTGGCAGGCGGAAGCATTGTCAGGACATCCAGCGGAGAAGATAGCGATAATAATAATGTTGATTTCATGCAGTCAAGCAATCCGACGCCAAAAAACGGAGCGGCGATCGGCGGCGACGATGATATCGGCGGTACGGTTTTATTGACCATTACGCCCGACGCCGCACCGGTACAAAATATTAATTCAACTAACGCGCAAATAGTTTTTCAGGTTAATTCCGCGGGCAATGCGCTGGTCAGGTATGGATTAAATACCGCTTACGCCAGTTCAACCGCGTCTAGCACCGTAAGCGCGAACTTTACTAAGGTTATAGATTTAACCGGCCTGGCCTGCGCCACCGTTTACCATTATGTTATTTATGCCGAGAATATTGACGCCACGGAAAATGACCAAACCAGCGACGGCAGTTTCACCACCCTACCTTGCGGCATTACTTTGGATTCTCTAACAATGACCGAATCTTCGGCCAGAGCTAATAACCAATACGCGGACGGCTGGCAATGGGAATTTAATATCACGGTCTGGAATCAGGCGGAAACTACTTTGAAAATGAAATTTAATCAATGGATCGGCGGAACCGCTCTGGACGCCGCCGCCAACATGCAATATAGCGTGGATAACGGTACGATTTGGCACGACATTACGGCTAACGCGGCTTATCCGGCGGCTGGCGCCGACATAGCCGGGATTGACAACGGAGCGGCCGCCGGACGGCAGGTTAAAATAATCGTTAGAATGAAAGTGCCGGTCGGCACGACGGCGGGCTATTATAGCTCAAGCTACGGTATTTTGACGGAATAAATAAAATATAATCACAAAAATCCCATGAAAAAAGTATTATTGGTTATTATTCTATCCATGTTTTTTTCTTCCGGCGCCGGCGCCTCGGAAATTACCGGTTCAATCAGCACTAACCCCGGCGCAGTGTCCGGAAATAATCCGCCGGTAGAAGAGCCGGTTATAATCGCGCCGGCGCCGATAATTCAAAATAGCGGCGGGTCGGGTATATTACCGATACAGAATCAGCCGGCCAGCCAGCTTAGCGAGAACCAGACAGCGGAAATTCGGCCGGTCGCGGCCGATACGCGGGTTTTAGGCGAAAAAATTTATCCGGACGGGACTTTACTGCGGGCCGGTGATCGTAAAATTTATATTATCCAAGACCAAGCGAAAAAACAGATCGCGAATTTAAAAGAGCTGGAGAAATACCGAGGCCGGGCGATTATAAAAACTACAGCGGAAGAGCTGTCTAAATATCAGACGCGCGGACATTTAAACGGCCAGCTAATTCGCCAGCGGGGAGAGATAAGAGTCTATGAAATCGTTAAAGGCGGCAAGCACCATATTTTGAATTTAGCGGAGTTAAGGACGCATTATTTCGGCAAAGAAATTTTTAATATCAGCTCGGAAGAAATGGCGCTGTATTAATCTAGCCTGTAATCTTAGCCTTGTCAGAAAAAAAGAGCTGTGCTATTATCAAAATAACGGAACAACGATCCACGAGGGTTAAACGATCCACGAGGGTTAGTTGTATTAACCTTAAAGTGAAGTATGGCTCATTAAAAAGGCGCCTATTTTATGTACAGATCAAACAACAATAACAACAATTAAGACGTGCTGTCCGGCGACTCCCTCCTTGGGCATGATGGGAGGGGTTGCTTGCAGACGCAAGCAATAAGTAGCCCAGACGGGTAACCTTGAGAAATTAAATCAAAGTCACCCGTTTTTTTATTAGCGGGATAAATGGTATAATATCGGTATAACTATTTTAAACTGAATAAACTTATGCCAAAATCTCCGGAAAACCGGCAGGTAGTAGAAAATGATAAGGAAAATTTTAAGAAGACAAAATTATTTCTTAATTAAGATAATGCAAAAATAAAAAAACCGCAAGAATTGGTTTTCCAATCATTGCGGCGTGTTTATCAAGCGGCCGATGGCGTTGGGTTTAATGACACTTGCGCCACCTTGCGTAGATGTCCTGCGAGCACAGCATCCTCAATAACTTCTGCGCAAGGAGTTGCAGTTGTCCGGTTGTCGAAGATGGTGAAGGCTTGTTTCAGCGCCTTGATCTCGTCCGGAAACATGGCGAAGGTCCTTCTGGCGTAGACTCCGTCCGTTTTATTACAGTTCCAGTTAGGAACCGCCTGGATGTCAGATAGATCAGACTTCGTGATTAGCCGCAGACCGCCGGTGGAAGAGTTAAGACGGAATAACGGCAAAGCCAGAGCTAAAACTTCAATAGCGTAGTGAACTATGACTTTATCGGGTTTTTCCACCCGGCCGATTTCAATCATATTAGCGGTGATTGCCTCCCAGGCCAGTTTGCCACTGACGAAGTCTCCTCCCAGTTCTTCCCGGGTTTCGCGGCAAAGCGCGCCCTTGTCGCTTTCGCTATTCTTGATTTTCCCATGAACCGTGAGCTGGTCAACGCCGGGCCACGACTCCGGTCCCATAGTTTCGTGATTAAACTCTCCTCGCCGTTGAAGTACGGCTACCAATTCTTCCGGACCGTCCGGTTTGATTTTCAACCGAGTCATAATAAGCAGGCTGACCGATTTTTCAATTATTTTTTGCATGATCTCTCCTGTCGTTCTCTGTATTGATTTTTGATGTTGTTATAAGGTGCTTTCCGGTTGACTTAACTAACTTTAAATATTAGATTATTGTCAACCGGCTGTCAAGGCAGTCAGTTGTTTGTGGTATAATTAAATAAATAGAAATTGTGCTAATTAATGATTTTAGTTTTGGCTAAATTCATTTATTTTTTCGCTGCGGATCAAATTCATTATGTGCCGGCCGGTCATTCCTCGCTTCAAAAATAAATAAATTTAGCCAAAACTCTACGGCTATAACTAGCACAATCTACCAAATATGAATTATGATGTCATAATAATCGGCGCCGGTCCGTCCGGTTTAATGGCCGCGATACGAGCCGGAGAGTCGGGCGCGCGCGTGCTTCTGGTTGAAAAAAATCATCGTCCGGGAGTTAAACTTTTAATTACCGGCGGCGGACGATGCAATCTAACCAACAATTTAACTGACGCGAAATTGCTAGCCTCGCGCTTCGGCCCTAAAGGCAAGTTTTTAATTTCCGCGTTTAATAAATTCGGCGCGTCCGAGGTGATTGATTTTTTTGAGAGCCGCGGGCTAAGACTGAAAACAGAAAAAAACAATCAAGTTTTTCCGCAGAGCGATAAGGCCGCCGATGTACTTAAGGTTTTACTTGATGAAGTGAAAAGAAAAGAAGTGGAAATCCGCCTTAACGCGGAAGTTAAAGAAATTATTGCTAAAAATGGAAAGATAGAAAAAATCATTTTAGTCGATGGAGAAGAAATTAAAGCGCAAAATTATATTATGTCCACCGGTGGAAAATCTTATCCTTCGACCGGGTCAAGCGGTTCCGGCTATGAATGGTTAAGGCAACTAGGCCATACGATTTTACCGCTTAGGCCGGCGCTGACGCCGATCTTGGTAAAAGAGAAATTTATCAGAGAGTTGCAGGGTTTAAGTTTGAATAATGCGGGTATTAGTTTATGGAATAGTAATAAAAAACTAGCTTCTGTTATCGGAGATATTATATTTACTTCTTCCGGACTAAGCGGGCCGGCGGTTCTGGATTTAAGCAGATTCGTTGGCACTGAATCAGTTAGCGGTTTAATAGTGGAACTTGATTTTTTTCCTGAAATTGATGCCGCTCAATTTGACAAAAAATTGCAAAGTATTTTAGTGAAAAACGGTAAAAAATTATTTAGCAATAGCCTGGCGGGTTTAATTCCGTCCAGGTTAACGCCGGTTATATTAAAATTATTATCAATTAATGCCGACAGGCAATCCAGCGCCATAACCAAAACCGAGAGGATGGCCTTGATAAAAATATTTATGCATTTCAAGCTGACTTTTAAAGCGCTTGAAGACTTTGATAAAGCTATGGTTACGGCCGGAGGCGTGTCTTTAAAACAAATTGATCCTCGCACCATGCGGTCAAAGCTAGTTAATAATCTATTTATCGCTGGCGAACTCTTGGATATAGACGGCCCGACCGGAGGCTATAACCTGCAAGCCGCCTGGAGCACCGGGTATGTGGCAGGGGAAAGCGCGGCAGAAGAGTCTTTATAACAGGATTTACGCGTTTGGTCATAGAATGGCATATTTATATTCGCGACTCCGGATAGCCCGAGGTGGGGGTTATTTTTCGCTTAGGACGAAATTTGGGTGATTTTCCGCTAAATGATTTGGCGGAAAATCGCTACAATTTCGTATGCGCTCAAAACAACCACCTGCCTCGAGTCCAAACGCGTATGTCCTATATAAAAAAGCGTCCGAGTTTTAATCGGACGCGGGTTAACGCGAAAGCGGCTTCTTAACCGCCACGAGCCTCCTTGGTAAAAGAGCTGGTTTGGCTTCCCGACGCCGAAACCGTTGGAACGATTTCCTGACGGTAGAAGATCGCCAGCTCTTGACTGCTTATGCCGGCGTATTTCACCTGCTCATCAAATATTCTCTGCAGATTTTCCGGGAGCTGACTGGCTCTCACGCTCTCTTCTTTCAGAGCGCGGGCGATTTTCCTGGCGTCATGGTCGTGCTTTAGAAGGGTTAAAGCCACTGCGCCGGCATTATAGCCGTTGAAACCGGGCTGGCTGAAAACTTCAATTTGGATTTTCACGCCGGTGCAGCGCCAAAAGATTTCGCCCAGAATTTCCCGGGCGATGAAGTAGGCCAGATAAATCACGGAAATTCCGATTTCCTCGGACATCTTTTTCAGGTCCTCCACAGTGTCCTTCGGCCTAAAAAATATACCCTTATTATGAGCGGTGTTTTTGACTATTGCCAGCGCTATACGCTCGGCCTCCTCATTTGCGTTTGTTTTCATTTTATTTTTATTTTTTTCCGTTAATTTGACTGACAACATATTAGATGATTTAGCATATGTTGTCAAGAAATTTATTTTTATTTTATTTTCCTTGACTTTATTTAAAAGATGTATTATAGTAAAATATAAAGTTGCCGCTTTGTGTGGCAGTTTTTTTACAACCCACAAATCTACAAATCAGCTACAAATAGTACAAATATTATTTGTGATATTCGTAGCCGATTTGTAAATTTGTAGGGTAGGCGCGAGTTATAAATAGATAATTTTAAGAATTCATGGAAATTAGAAATATCGCCATTATCGCTCATGTTGACCATGGCAAAACCACTTTAACCGATAAATTAATGCAACAGACCGGGATGACCGAGCCTGGCGTCAGCATGGACTCAAACGCCCTGGAAGTGGAGCGCGGCATCACTATTTATTCAAAAAATACTTCGGTGCTTTATAAAGGCGCGAAAATAAATATCGTGGACACGCCAGGCCACGCGGATTTCGGTTCGGAGGTGGAGCGGGTTTTAAGATCCATTGACTCGGTGCTCTTAGTGGTGGATGCGCAGGAAGGGCCCATGCCGCAAACTAAGTTCGTTTTAAAAAAATCTCTGGAGCTGGGGCTTCACCCGATCGTGGTAATTAATAAAATTGACAAGCCGGCGGCCAGAGTGGAATGGACTTTGGAAAAAATTTACGAATTATTTTTAGATTTGGGCGCCTCGGACGAACAGCTTAATTTCGCGACGGTTTACGCTATTTCCAAGCAAGGCATCGCCAAAAAAAGCATGAAAGACGATAGCCGCGATTTAACGCCTCTTTTGGATGTAATTTTAGAAAAAGTTAAACCGGCCGGAAGCAAAAATGCGGAAAAAATGCCGGTTAAAATTCAGCCGTTTAATTTGGCTTACGATAATTTTATCGGCCGTTTGGCTATCGGACGGATTTATGAAGGTATCGTTAAGCAAGGGGATAATGTAATCATAAAAAAACCGGAAGGCGCGGTTAGAAACGGTAAAATCAGCAAACTATATACTTTTGAGGGCGTGAAAAGAAAAGAGGTTAAACAGGCCGTGGCCGGAGATATTGTGATGATCGCGGGGCTCCCTGATATCTATATCGGCGAAACCATTTGCGCTTCGGACGATCAAGAGCCTTTGCCGGCTATCGCCATAGATCAGCCCACGATTTCCTTGAATTTTTTAGTCAATAATTCTCCCTTCGCCGGCCGCGAGGGCAAGTATGTCACCAGCCGCCAAATTAAGGAGCGCCTGGAAAAAGAATTAGAAGTCAATGTCGGTTTAAAAATTGACTTTACTGCCGGCGATTATTATAAAGTCTACGGCCGGGGCGAGTTGCATATCGCCATCTTGCTGGAAAATATGAGGCGAGAAGGCTTTGAACTGCAAGTTTCCCAGCCAACCGTAATTATTAAAGAAGAAAAGGGCATAAAACTTGAACCCTTTGAAGAAGTAATGATTGACGCGCCCAAAGATTTATCCGGCGTCATTATTGAAAAAATATCCAAACGGAAAGGCTTAATGAAAGAAATGAAGCCGGAGCATAGCGCCATCAGGATGATTTTTGAAATTCCCACCCGAGGACTATTAGGCTATCGCAATGAATTCGTGGTTGATACCAGAGGCGAGGGGATTATTTACACCCATGCCATCGGTTTTAAGCCTCATGTCGGCGAAATCGCCAAGAGCGAGCTCGGTTCCATGGTTTCCATGGCCGCGGGCAAGGCTTTAGCTTTTTCCTTATGGAATCTGCAGGAACGCGGCCAGTTATATGTAGACGCCAATGTTCAAGTTTATGAAGGCATGGTTATCGGCAATGTGGCCAAGGGCAATGACCTGGAAGTTAATCCGATTAAGGGCAAGCAGTTAACCAATATGCGCGCTTCCGGTTCGGACGAAGCCATCAGGCTGACTCCATCGTATGAAATTACTTTGGAGCGGGGACTGGGCATTATGAAAGCCGATGAATACCTGGAAGTTACGCCCAAGAGCGTGCGCTTAAGAAAAATTTATTTAACCAGGAACGACCGGACCAAGGCGGCCAGAGGAAAATAAAAACGACAATATACTAAATGTCATCCTGAACTTGATTCAGGATCTATGGCTTAACCATAAGATCCCGGGTCAGGCCCGGGATGACAAGTAATATATGTCGTTTTTTTATTCGCTTTTATTTCTTTAATAGATCTCTGATTTCTGCCAGTAGCTGTTCCTGCTTCGGAATCACGGGCGCTGGCGCCTCTTCTTTTTCTTTCTTCCTTAGTTTGTTCATGGCTTTTATCATCAGAAAAATAATTAAGGCAATAATCAGGAACTCAATCGTGGTTTGGAGAAAATTGCCGTAATTCCAAGCCGCGGCAACGGTACCGTCGGCGGCCCGGCTTAAGACGATTTTTAACTCTTTAAAATTAACTCCGCCGGTGATTAAGCTAAGCGGCGGCATAATTAAATCGTTGACGATGGAGGCGATAATTTTACCGAAGGCGCCGCCGATGATTACGCCGACCGCCAGGTCAACCATGTTGCCTTTTAGGGCGAACTCTTTAAATTCTTTGATGATTTTCATAAATTTTTATGATTCAATTATATTATGATTATATCACTTTCATTATTTATAGTAAATTTTAATCGTTGATTATGCTATCAGATGAATTTTATGGTATAATAATATTATAAATCATTATAAATAGAGTTTATGCAAAATTTACTGAAAAAAATTCAAAGAAAAGTTAGATGGACAATTATCAACTTAATTGTTACCGGCTTGATTTTAGTCATGCTGGGTATCCTAATCGTTTGGACGGATTTCGTTTTGAAGCTGGTGATCGGATTATTTATCTTAGTGATAGCCTACGCCTTTTTCTACTTGGCTTATAAGATCTGGTGGATCAAGAGAGAAGTGGAAAAGTATTTTAAGATGTAATATTAAAAATTTTTTGCGAGCGGCCTAGGAAATACTAGGTCGCTTTTTAGTAGTTGATTTTTTATGGGATAAATGTTAATATAAAGTCATCCGCCATTGGCGGAGCCCCGCTACAAATGGGGCACATTCGAATAATCGCTTTACTAATTTAGTGCAGAACGGTTGTGGAAATTCAATAAAAAATATGCCTATAAACCCTACAATGTCTAGAAAAGTAGAAGTGGTTTTTACGCCCAACGAAGATGCCAAGAGGTTATTCCAGGTAATTTACCGCGAACAAAATAAGGCGGAAGACGAGGAAGATGTCCCGAGAATAAAGGTATCCGACCTGATTTCCAGGCTGGCTTTTTATTATGAAAAAATCCGTAATTCAGTTGACTACAAAGAGGAGTATTTGTTGCGGAAAAGCTCAATTTTAAGGGTTCTAAAAAGGCAAATAATAATTGAGGCGCAGTTAAAAACGCTTGAGGCCGAGGATATTGCCAATAATCTTTTAGTTGAGCTGATTAGAGCCGGTTATCTGCCAAACAATAAATTACCGGAAACTAAAATATCGGAGATTGCTTTAGTGATAGATAAATATTTAAAATTAAGGAAGGAGAGTTTGTCAAAAATCTCCGACGACCGGCAAAAAAATGAAATCAGCAAATGGATTTTAGCCGTGGCTTCGGCGGAAATAGAAGAAAAATTATGCGTTGATCCAGTATCGCAAACCATTGTCAACAACATGTTTAAATTGCTGTCAAAGCATGTGGTTTTACCGGACGATTCAATCTACCGGCCGGATAAAGAGATTCAGATTTATTTGAGCATTCATCGCATTTTCATGAAATTTGATAACGACATGTTGGAGTTTTTACTGCTTAAATATTTTAACGCAAACTGGGAAAAAGCCACGGACGAAGAAATTACCTATTTATCCAACCGTTTAGGAGACACCGGGAAGGCGATTAGCGAGCAGATGAACCACCCTCTGGCCGCGCAGATAAACAAGCTGGTCGGCCATTATTCGGTTTATTATACGATTTTAAATGATGTGATTACCGACGATCCGGTCAGGGTCTATGAAGATATCAAAGAAGATCCCAAGGCCTTTCCGCGCTTGGTTAAAAAGTTCACCCTGAAAAGATATCACGAGTCCAAGGTAAAATTGCGCCGAGCCGCGGTTAGAAGTATTATTTATATTTTCTTGACTAAAATGATTTTGGCCTTGATTTTGGAAATACCGGTTACTCTTTGGCTGGGAGAAATATTGAATTATACTTCTTTGGCTATCAATGTCGCTTTTCCGCCGCTACTTTTATTTTTAATAGTTTTATTTACCAGAATGCCGTCGGAGGCCAATACGCGCAGAATCGTTCAGGGGGTGGAGGAAATTGTCTTTAAAGAGAAAGAGAAAAAAGAGCCGATAATTTTAAAGCCGCCGGCTAAACGGAAAAGAGGCATTAGCGGGGTTTTCACCGTGATTTACGCGGCTACTTTCCTTATAACTTTCGGCCTGGTAATTTATATATTGAACAGGATTCATTTTACTTTCGTCAGCATCGTGATCTTCCTATTTTTTCTGACTTTAGTAAGTTTTTTCAGCTTAAGAATCAGGAAAGTCGCCCGCGAGATGTACATTCTTGAAGGCAAAGAAAGCATTTTTTCCTTTGTGACGGACTTTTTCTATGTGCCGATAATTGAAGTCGGCAAATGGCTTAACGAGAAGTTTTCCCGGCTTAACTTCTTTGTTTTAATTTTAGACTTTATTATTGAAGCGCCCTTTAAGGTTTTCGTCGGTATCGCCGAAGATTGGACCAAGTATGTTAAGGAGAGGAAGGAAGAGATTATGTAAATGTAAAATTTAAAAATTAAAGTTAAAAATTATGGAGTGAAAAATTTTAAAAATTTTTCACGAAATAATTTTACAATAATTTTACATTTTGATTTTTGCATTTTTAATTTTTATTATGTCCACCCTATACATCGTGGCCACGCCAATCGGCAATTTAGAGGATATCAGCATGAGAGCGCTTCGCATATTAGGCGAAGTCGATTTTATATTATGCGAAGATACGCGCGTTACTTCGGTCTTGCTCAAACGTTATAATATAAAAACTCCGACGATTTCTTACCATCAGCATTCCGGTTTAAGCAAAGAAAATGAAGTAATAGATTTGCTGGCAAGCGGCAAAAATTTGGCCCTGGTGTCCGACGCCGGCACGCCCGGCATTTCCGATCCGGGCGGCAAGCTGATCCAAATAATTTTGGAGAAATTAAATAACGAGGTGCAGATTGAAGCCGTGCCCGGACCGTCGGCGGTTACGGCCGCTTTATCAATCTCCGGCATACCCACGGATAAATTTATTTTTATGGGTTTTCCGCCGCATAAAAAGGGGCGGCAGACTTTTATTAAAAAAATCGCAACCAGCGAGTATCCGGTAGTGGTTTATGAATCTAAGCATAGAATCTTGAAGTTTTTAGACGAGCTGGAGAAAATGACAAATGACGGATGCCAAACGACAAATCAATGTCAAAATCCAAATGACAAAAGTAAAATGGCAAATTTAACATCAGTAGTGGTATGCCGCGAGCTGTCCAAGATGCATGAAACGGTTTATCGTGGCGATTTAAAAAGCATAATTGAAAAAATTAAAGCGGATAAAAACGATCAGAAGGGGGAGTTCGTGGTTATTGTGGGAAAATAGTTAAAAAATTTTCAATTTTCAATTTTCAATTTTCAAACAATGATTTAATGTTTCAATTTTCAATGCCCCTGGTTTTTAAAATTGAAAATTAAGTCATTGAAAATTGTTTAAAAATTGAAAATTAGAAATTAAAAATTGTCATATTTATGTCAAAAAAATTTTATATTACCACTCCGGTCTATTATGTTAACGACGTGCCTCATATCGGGCATACTTATACGACCGTGGCGGCCGATGTTTTGGCGCGCTGGCACCGGCTTAAAGGCGATAAAACATTTTTTTTAACCGGCACGGACGAGCATGGCGCCAAAATCAATGAAAAAGCCGTAGCCATGAAAATGGAACCGAAACAGTACGCCGACGAGATCTCGGCAAAATTCCAACAGGCCTGGAAAGAATTGAATATTTCCAACGATAATTTTTTGCGCACCACCGACCCGAAGCACGCGGCGGCCGTGCAAGAGGCTTTGCAGTATATGTACGGCAAGGGCGATATTTATTTAGGAAAATACCAGGGCCTTTATTGCCGCGGCTGCGAACAGTATAAAAGCGAGCGAGATTTAGTGGACGGCAAATGCCCGGATCATAATTTAGTTCCGGAAAAAATGAGCGAGGAATGCTACACTTTTAAATTGTCAAAATATCAGGATGAATTGCTTAAGAAAATAAAAAACGATGAATTACAAATTTTACCCCTGAATCGAAAAAACGAAATTATCAGTTTTTACGAAAAAGAAGGCTTAGAAGATATTTCTTTTTCCAGAAAGAACATTAGCTGGGGCATACCCATTCCTTGGGATAAATCTCATACCGTCTATGTTTGGGCTGACGCGTTTTTAAATTATTTGACCGGTCTTGGCTGGGACGGTTCTATCGCCCCCTTTAATAAAGAGGTCAAGGGGGATTTAAATTATTGGCCGCCAAACGTTCAACTGATGAGCAAAGATATACTAAGAGTACATGCCACGATTTGGCCGGCCATGCTGTTGTCCCTGGGATTGAGATTACCAGAAGCCATTTTTGTGCACGGCTATTTTAAAATCAACGGCCAGAAAATGAGCAAGTCTTTAGGCAACGTGATCGCGCCGCTTGATCTGGTGAAAAAGTACGGCGTTGACGCCAGCCGCTATCTGATAATGAGCGCGGCGGCATTCGGCCACGACGGGGATATCAGCTTTGAAAAATTCAATGACAAATATAACGCCGATTTAGCCAACGGCTTGGGTAATTTAGCTGCTCGGGTCGCTAATTTGATAGAAAAAAATAATTTGGCATTAAAATTAAAACTAGATAGTGATAAAAAAATAATCAAGGAATATGCCGATCATTTGGCAGCTTTTAAATTTGATGAAGCGCTTAAATTATTATGGGCAAAATTAAGAGCGAGCGACGAAATTTTAAGTGAAACCAAGCCGTGGAAAATAGAGAATCCTTCGGCAGGCTCAGGACGAACGGAGATTGAGAACATTTTAAAACCCATTGCCCAGGATATTTTAAATGCGGCCAATCTACTGAAGCCGTTTATGCCTACGGTCTCCGAAAAAATCATTAAGCAATTCAGCGAGAAGCAAATAAAGAAAGGCGAGCCGCTGTTCCCGAGAATTTAATTTTAGGTTGTCATCCCGGGCTTGACCCGGGATCTATGAATTGACAGAGAAGATTGCGGCTCGGAGGCCGCAATGACAATACCAAGTCTATGCCCATCTTTGATGTTATTCTATTACTGATTCTTGCCGGTTTTATTTTTTATGGCCTGTTTTTCGGGCTGATCAGGACGATCGGCTCGCTCCTCGGCATGGTGCTGGGGCTATGGCTGGCCTTTATTTTTTATCCGACGGTTTTTGAATGGGCAAAATATTTATTTTTTGGCCATGAGGTGGCCGGGAAAATCATTACTTTTATTATTCTCTTTACCCTGGTCAATCGGCTGATTGGCTTTGTTTTCGCCATTTTAGACCGAACCTTTGACCTTTTATCAGTGATTCCTTTTTTAAAAACAATTAATCGACTGGCCGGCGTGGCTCTGGGCTTTATTGAGGGCGGCTTGGTTTTAGGTTTGATTTTACTTTACATTTCACAATCTTCATTTTCGGGCTGGCTAAATAACTCGCAAGTGGCGCCGTTTTTGATTAATTTTACCAAAGTTATTCTGCCGCTTATACCGCAATTAATGGGAAAATTCAAGGGGATGGTATAAATTAAAAATAAAAATAGTATGTTCACCAAAACCTTTAAACAACTAACGAAAAAAGATGTGCGAATAGCCGGCGGCAAGGGCGCTTCTTTAGGCGAAATGACAAAGGCGGGTATACCGGTGCCGCCCGGTTTTGTGGTTTTAGCTTCGGCTTTTGATAGATTTTTAGAAGAAACCGATTTGGATATGGAAATTGAAGCGACTTTAAAAAAAGTCAATCATCAGGACATAAATTCCGTGGATCGGTCGTCAAATGAAATTCGCGCCATGATTTTAAAAGCCAAGATGCCGAAAGATATTGCCGCGGAAGTAATGGACAATTTTAAAAAGTTAAAAGCCAAATATGTGGCTGTGCGATCGTCGGCCACCGCGGAAGATAGTTCCGCCGCGGCTTGGGCCGGGCAACTGGAAACCTATTTAAATACTACCGAAAAACAAGTTTTAAAAAATGTCCAGCTTTGCTGGTCGTCTTTATTTACGCCGCGGGCGATTTTCTATCGCTTTGAACAAAAAATGAACAAGAAGTCAGTGTCCGTGGCCGTAGTCGTTCAGACCATGGTGCAGTCCGAAGTGTCCGGCATTTGCTTCACCGTTCATCCGGTAACCAAGGATTATAATCAAATGGTGATAGAAGCAGGACTCGGGTTAGGCGAGGCTATCGTTTCTGGCCAGATCACGCCGGATACTTATGTTATCCATAAAAACGATTTTTCCATTTTAGATATCAATGTGTCGGAGCAAAGCATGATGATAACGCATGGTGTCAAGAGTGGTAATGTACATAAAAAGCTGTCGGTTAAGCAGGGCGGCAAGCAGAAATTAACCGGCAAGCAAATCGTGGAGCTGGCGAAAATTTGTAAAAATATAGAACTTCATTATAAGAAGCCGCAGGATATTGAATGGGCCTTGGTGAAAAATAAATTTTATATTACGCAAAGTAGGCCGATTACGACGTTGTAGAAAATTAACTATTTTTTTACTCTAAAATTTAATAAAAAAAGAGCGAGGGCGGAAGTAGAAGCGCATAGTTATGCGTCTTGACTTCCGCGACCTCGCTGTTGGTTAAGCCGGCTCTAGGGCCGTTTTTCGTTTTTTGGCTGGAATTTTTCCGGTGACCCGGATTTCGCCGTCGTCTTGGTACAAAACTATTCCCTCTATTTCTTCATTAATGCGGGTATCGCTGAAAGCGTGAATCGCCAGTGAAACGAACAGGTCGCTTAAAAACGCCATTCCCGTTTCACCGTCCTTAATTTGATTGAAGATGGACTCAACCGTATCGCGGCAAAAGCCAAGCGATTCGTCAGCCGAGCTACGATGCAGTGGATCCATATTGATGCCCTGCGTAAGGGCTGGGAATGTACTCATGCCCGCGCAGAATGCAAAAGCGGTTAGGACAGCGTTGATCGTTAGTTCATAAAAAACAATCTTAGGATGCAAGGCGTGTAGCATCATCATGCCTTGGCGTGATGCCTGCACCATCTCATCGCGGCTGATGCTATTCGGATTATGCCCGCTACCGGATCGCCGTATTATTAATTTTTTCATTGTTTTGTTTTGGTTTGTTTTTGTTTTTTTTAAGAATAGGCAGCTTAAGTTCCTTTATCGACGGTTTTTTTGACCTCCTGGATTTTCACATTATGTATTGTAGGTTTGCCCTTAAAGCTGATGCGATACACGGTTGCCGGCCGGGGGTCTGTTACCCCGAGCATCATTAAGTTGTGCCGTCCGGAAATTATGACGGAGTGATTGGGCGCCTGATCCAGCAAAACCAGCATTGAAGTCACGAAGTCAATCGTTGGCTTGTAGTTCTTGCGCGGAATAGGCGTGCCGTCAGCCAATATGACTAATTCCTGGTCATCTACAACGGCTGAAGATTCCGCCCCGCCAATCGCCGGGGTCCAGGTTGTCGGCACAAGTTCAAGGCCGAGTTCTCTGCGGGTTTCTTCGTGGCGCCTGCCCGTGCCGCAGTATACATGCGTCGGACTTAAGACTAACTCTTTTATCTTTCGTACATCCAGGCACCCGGTCGCCGTCAGGCTCGGATTTGACCCTGGGTAATTTTCTGCATGCGTCACGAAATCAACAGTTTTTTTACTCATTTTTTTATTTTTGTGTTTGCGTTGTTTTTTTGTAAATGCCGAATTAAAAGCACAAGCATTTTTATGGCTCTTAATTCGGCATTTAGCGCTGAATTCTCAATGAACAAAATAATCAAAAATCATAGCACTAATATCAGAAAATGTCCATAGCTTTTTTCACAAACATTTTTTTCGGTTATTTTAGAGTAGAAAATTTGATTTTCTGCTTGCTTTTTTATTAATACAAGCTATAATTTAATTAAAGGCATGAGTAAATACTTTATTTTAAATTTTAAATTTATGAAAAAACAATTCTCAGAAAAAATTCTTATCATCGGCTATGGCGCGGTGGCACAATGCACCTTGCCGATCTTTTTAGAAAAAATTGAAGCGCCGCTAAAAAATATTACGATTATTGATTTTGAAGACAAGACCAGAGCTTTAAAAAAGTACACGGATAATGGCTTGAACTTTGCTTTAGAGAGGATTACCAAAGAAGATTTAGGTAAAACTCTGGCTAAATATGTTGACGACGGCGGGCTGGTCGTGGATTTGGCTTGGAATATCGGCGCCGATGACATTATCGGCTGGTGCCACGACCATAATGTTTTATATGTTAACGCTTCGGTTGAGGTTTGGGATTCTTTGGGCGGAGTTTTTAAAGAGACTCCTTTTGAAAAATCGCTTTACTTTAGGCAGATGAAGCTTCGGGAAATGTCGAAAAATTGGCATGACGCACCCACGGCAGTGGTAGACCATGGCGCTAACCCGGGTCTGATTTCACATTTTGTCAAGCAAGGGTTGATTGATATCGCCGTAAGCTTAATTAAAGAAAAAAAAGTCAGTCAGGCGGAGGAAGAAGAATTATATGATTACATAAAAAAAAGAGACTTCCCCAGGCTGGCGGAGAAATTAGGCGTTAAAGTAATCCACTGCAGCGAGCGGGACACGCAGATTACCAATCGGCCGAAAGAAGTTAACGAATTCGTGGGCACTTGGAGTATTGAAGGTTTAAGGGAAGAAGGCACTGCGCCGGCTGAAATGGGCTGGGGTACGCACGAGAAAACCTTGCCGGCTTTAGCGCATCTGCCGTCTTATGGGCCGAAAAATCAGATTTTTTTGGCGCAGATGGGAATTAACACCTGGGTAAGGAGCTGGATACCGAACGAAGAAATCGTGGGCATGGTAATTCGCCATGGCGAAGCCTTTGGCATCTCTGACCGGCTTACTGTCTGGGAGGCTGGAAAGGCCGTTTATCGGCCGACCGTGCATTACGCTTACATGCCTTGTCATGAAACTTTGTCCTCGCTTTGCGAATTAAGGGGCTTGAATTATGTTTTACCGCCCAAATTAAGAATTTTACAGGACGAAATCACTACCGGCACCGATACTTTGGGTGCTTTAATAATGGGGCATGCTTATAAGAGCTGGTGGACGGGGAGCGCCCTATCCATTGACCAGACTAGGGAATTGGTGCCGGGCCAAAACGCCACCACTTTACAGGTAGCGGCCGGCGTCATAGCGGCGATTTTATGGATGCTGGAAAATCCGAGAAAAGGGCTGAATCTGCCCGATGACCTGCCCCATGATTTTGTTTTAGACATTGCTAAACCTTATTTAGGTAATTTTATTTCTACTCGCTCCGACTGGACTCCGCTGAAAAATCGCGTAGTTTATTTTAAAGAAAATCCGGCCGCTAAGCCTAACCCCGATCCTTGGCAATTTGAGAGCTTTTTGTTTATAGATTAAAAGTATTACCGTCCCCCTTATAAAGGGGGATTAAGGGGGTTAATCAATGTTAATTTTCCGCCAAAGGCGGATCCGCCTCCGGCGGAAACCTCCCTAACCCTCCTTTAGAAGGAGGGTTTAAATCCCCCTAACCCCCTTTGTTAAAAGGGGCAAAAATAATATGAACCAAGAACAAAAAAAATTATTGCAGAACTTGGCGGCCAAGCATGGCACGCCGATATTCATTATTGACCATGATAAAATCAGGGAAAATTACCGCGAGTTCAAAAAAAGATTGCCGGATGTGCAAATTTATTTCGCCATCAAGGCCAATTCCAATCCGGAAATCGTAAAAACCATGTATGATATGGGTGCGAGCTTCGACGTGGCGTCTTTTCCCGAGTTTATGACCGTGCACGAAAATATTAAGAATTTACCGGCTAAAGAGCGGCAGGATTTTATCTGGGACAAAATAATTTACGCCAATACCATTAAGCCGGTGGAAACGTTGAAAGAATTGAATCCATATAAACCTTTGGTTACTTTTGATAATTCCGAAGAACTGAAAAAAATAAAAGAACACGCGCCGGACGCCGGTTTAGTCTTGCGCATCCGCGTGCCCAATACCGGCTCGGTGGTAGAACTGTCGTCAAAGTTCGGCGCTCATCCGGGCGAAGCCGTGGATTTAATCGCCGAAGCCATAAGTTACGGGCTGGGCGTGGAAGGTATCAGTTTTCACGTGGGTAGCCAATGCTGTAATTTTGACAACTATGTCCAATCCTTAACTTTAGCTTCGTCAATTTTTAAAGAAGCGGATTTAAGAAAATATCCGATCGGTTTTATAGATAAAGAAGGCAAGAGGAAAAAAGTTTTGGACATCGGCGGCGGTTTTCCGGCGCAGTACACGGTCGAGGTGCAATCGTTCGCCAGCTTGGCTAAAAAGCTGAATTCGGAATTTAAGCGTTTATTCAAAAATGACAATGTCCAGATTATTGCCGAACCTGGCCGGTTTATGGTAGCGACCGCCTGCGTGGTGGTAACAAAAATCGTGGGCAAGGCCATTCGCGACGGCAAAACCTGCTATTACCTGAATGACGGCGTTTATCATACTTTTTCCGGCCAGGTTTTCGACCATCAATTTAATCCGCTCCACGCTTTTAAAGACGGCGAGACTAAGGTTTGCTCCACTTTCGGCCCAACCTGCGATGCTTTTGACACTATTTCCACCTCCGACGAACTGCCCATTGACTTGCAAATCCACGACCTCTTATACGCCGAGAATATCGGCGCCTACTCCATCGCTTCCTCAACTTACTTCAACGGCTTCCCGCCGGCCAAAGTCGTGCACGTGAATAAGGGGAGGTAGGTGGACGCAAGAATTACGAAAGTCTCATATTCCAATTTTGTTTGGTTACTATTATGGATAATTGACTATTATGTTCAAGAGAAAACCGATAATTATTCCGAAGGCCTTTGTCAGAGATTTTCCTTTAATTCTCTGCCAAGTATGGGGCGGGAGATATAAGGAATTTTTTGGAAAGAAAATTAAGACTTTCCCGCGCTACATTTTTTTAATTGAAGGTGGCCTCGCTAAAGCATACAGAAATGAGAATCCGCTTGATAAAGAATTACGAAAAATTTTTGAAGATAAGATGGCCGAAAAACAAAAATTTTTGAAAATTTTTTCCGAGAAACACTTGCGTCAGATTCCGGTACTGGAGAAATTTTATGCCAACCCTCACCCAACAAGAAAGGATTTATTAGTCTTTACGGAGGTACTAGGAGATTTTTGGTTGCTGATTTATGCCTCTTTGTTTATTCCGAACGACATGAGCTACAGCGAACCAGAAAGAAATTTTATGATAGGGATAAGACGCAAAATAGATAAAGTGGAATATGACGCTTTCCACTCAATTGAAACAGCTCTTAGAAAAATTTATCCCGAGCTAGGTGAACTTTCCAGTTTTATAAGTTTAAATGAGATTAGAAAAAATTTAATCCCAACTAAAAGCCAGCTAAAAGTCAGAAAAAAGAAAACGTTAGTTTTAAATGGAGATGAGTTGATAACCGTCAATGATTTAAAAAAACTGGAGAAAAAATTCAATTTTATTCTTGAGGGAGAGCAAAATTTATCAGAAATAGACCATTTTACTGGACAGGTTGCTTATAGAGGGAAAGCACGTGGTGTTGTCAAAATTATTTTAAAGAATAAAGATATTTTTAAAATTAAGAGTGGTGAAATTCTCGTTAGTTCAATGACAACGCCAGATTTTATATCAGCAATGAGAAAAGCCGCCGCCTTTGTCACTGATGAAGGTGGTATTACCTGTCATGCGGCCATTGTTGCGCGTGAGCTTAAAAAGCCCTGCATCATCGGCACCAAAATTGCCACTAAGGTTTTGCATGACGGCGACTTGGTGGAAGTGGACGCGGATAATGGGGTAGTGAAAATTTTGAAAAAAAAAATAAATTCTGGATTCCCGCCTTCGTGGGAATGATAAATGACAAATGCAAACCATAAAAATAGACATAAATAAAATAACTCCAGAACAAATAGACATAATCGTGGATTATTTAAAGCGCGGTTTAGTGATCGCTTATCCGACCGATACGATTTATGGTCTGGGCTGCGACGCGCGCGATGCGCGAGCGGTGGAAAAGATAAAAAAGATAAAGGGCGGCAGGGATGAAAAGCCATTCATAATTTTAATAAGTGATTTTATCATGCTGAAAGAGTATTGTGAAGTTAGCGAGGAACAGATGGAGTATTTAAAAAAGGTTTGGGGAGTACGAAAAATCCCCCTAACCCCCTTTATTAAGGGGGTAAAAAGCGGGCCGACCACTGTTATTTTTAAAGGCAGGAAAAATTTGCCTGAAGAATTAACCCGCGGCTTAAATAGTTTGGCCGTTAGATTGCCAAAAAGTGAATTTTTGATTAAAATGATTAGTAAGGCTGGCTTTCCTATCGTTTCCACCAGTTTGAATAAAACCGGCGAGCCGCCTCTGGATAATGTAAGAGGCTTGGAAAAATATTTTACGGTTTTGCCAGACCTGGCGATTGACGCGGGAGAATGCGCGAACGCGAAACCATCTAAATTAATAGATTTAAGAGATATGGAGAATATAAAAGTGATAAGGGAATAGTAAATCAAGAATTTTCAATTTCTAATTTTCAATTTTCAAACAATTTTTAATGATTAAATTTTTTAATTTTCAAACAGTAAAATAGCCAAAGTTATTATTTTAAAAATTAAAAATTAAGATTTATTTAAAAATTATAAAATTGGAAATTAAAAATTCTAGATTGCGGGTCTGAGCCCGCAATGACAAAGGAAATGGATTTCCGCCTTCGCGGGAATGACAAAGTTGTTTATGCTCATCGATACCCATGCTCACGTTAATTTTAACGCTTTTAAAAACGATGCCGACGAAGTGATTCGCCGTTCTTTGGCGGGCGACACCTGGATGATTTTAGTCGGTTCGGAAGTTAAGACTTCAAAGCGCGCCTTAGAATACGCCAATAAATACGAAAAAGGCGTCTACGCCGCGGTTGGCCTGCACCCGGTGCATACTCATGCCCGGGAAATTTCCGGCGATGACTATGATTTTAATACGCGCCAAGAGGAATTCAGCTATGATGTCTACGAAAAATTAGGACAATTTAAAAAAGTCGTGGCCATCGGCGAGATCGGTTTGGATTATTATCAGCTTGACATTACGGCCGATGCTACCGCGATTAAGCAGAAGCAAAAAAAAGTTTTTTACGATCAGCTCAGGCTGGCCCATAATCTTAAATTGCCGGCTATAATCCACTGCCGCCAGGCGCACGATGATATGCTAGAGGTTTTAAAAACTTTTAAAAAAGACTATAAGAGCGATATGGCGAAAGACAAGGTCTGGGGAGTGATGCATTGTTTTTCCGGCGACGAGGAGCTGGCCTGGCAGTACTTTTCCTTAGGCTTAATCGTCTCTTTTACCGGCTTGATAACTTTTTCCGCCAAATGGGATGATTTGATTCGCCGGATACCGAACGATAAATTTATGATTGAAACCGACTGTCCTTACATGACGCCCGAACCCTTCCGCGGCCAGCGCAACGAACCGCTGTTAGTAAAAAAAGTTGCTGAAAGAATCGCGGAAATAAAAAATCTAAGTTTTTTAAGGATCGCCGAGGTTAGTACGGCCAATGCCAGGAAGCTGTTTAAGATATAAGTTTCTCGCAACTCATAACTCGTAACCCGTAACTCAAAATGCCGTGCTAAAGCAGTTACGAGTTGTGAGTTATGGGTTACGAGATTTTATGAGTTGACTATTTTTATTTTTTACTGTATAAAATAAGTGGGCAGCTCCGCCTGTTTGATATGTAATATACGAGTAGTTAGACCAGCAGGCAGGAGCGAATAATTTGAAGAAATTCAAGGACTATGACGCCCTTGAATATTTTTTTAGTTATCGCTTCGTCCGCTTCGGCTTCGCCTTTAGGCGAGACGGGCGAGCACCATTTACCTACCGGCAGGCAGGCAAATTGGGCAGATGCGAATAAGCAAGAAAAAATATGGACGGAGTAGGTGATTTAAAAGGGAGAAATGTGCCAAAGAACCAAGATAAAACGGCTTGGTGGCAGCCGGCCATAATGATGTTTTTGAAATTATCAGTCTGGATTACCGCGCCGGTTATCATTGCCATGTATCTGGGAAAATGGCTGGACGAGAAATATCAGACCGAGCCTTGGCTATTTCTTTCCAGTATTGGCATAGCCTTTATTATTTCCATGATCGGCTTGATTAGAAGCACCAGCCGAGAATTAAAAAAATTTGTTAAGCCGGATAATCTAGGCAAGGATAGAACCGGAGAGCCAAAAAATTAATTTAATTTATATTATGCAAACTACCGAACAACTGAACACTGAAGCTAGTTCGGCGCAAACGCAGATTCAGGAACATCATACTCTATACGCCGAGCAAATTTATCAAGTCGGCAATTTTTCTATTACTAACTCCTTGCTTAATACCTGGCTGGTCGTTTTCGCGGTAGTGATTTTTGGGTTATATTTTAGAAAAAAAGTCAAACTGATTCCGGGCCGCTTGCAGAATATTCTAGAGGCGGTTATGGAAATGCTTCTAGATACATTTGATTCGGTAACCGGTTCGCGCCAGAGATCTTTAAAATTTTTTCCTTTTGTCTTTAGTTTTTTTATTTTTATATTGCTTAATAATTGGCTGGGGCTGTTGCCCGGCATCGGCTCCATCGGCCAGGTAGTTTCCGAGCATGGCGGAAAGCTGTTTATTCCATTTTTTCGAGGCGGCACGGCCGACCTGAATACCACTTTTGCCCTGGCTATTATCGGCGTGGCCGCCAGCCATATCTTCGGCATGGTCGCGATCGGCCTCTGGAATTATTCTAATAAGTTTATCAATTTGAAGGCCTTGATTGAAATTCCCAAGAAAGTATTTAAGGATCCAGCGGTGTTAATAGTCAATCCGATTAAGTTTTTCGTCGGTTTGCTGGAAATTATCAGTGAATTAGCCAAAATCGCCAGTCTGTCATTCAGGCTTTTCGGCAATATTTTCGCCGGCGAAGTCTTAGTCGCTTCCATGGCCGCTATCCTGGCTTTCGGCTTACCCATACCTTTTATGTTTTTGGAAGTTATGGTCGGCGTGATTCAGGCCTTGATCTTCGCCATGCTGATCCTGACTTATTTAACAATGATGGCGACAGTAGAAGAACACTAGGGATTTTAACAAATTAAAAATATATTAAAAATATTAGGATTATAAATTAGCGTTTGAGCATAAATTTAACATTCCCAAATTTCTAATTTCTAATTTCTAATTTCTAATTTATGGACACAGTTATGTTAGCTAAAGCTTTAGCTATCGGCTTGGGCGCGATCGGTCCGGGCTTGGGCGTTGGTTTGATCGGCGCCAGAGCCGTGGAAGCGGTCGGCCGCAACCCGGAAGCATCCGGTAAAATCCTGGTCACCATGCTGATCGGCGCGGCCTTTGCCGAAGCCATCGCGATTTACGCCTTGGTCATCGCGTTCAGCATCAGCTAGTAGTTTTACGCACTGCTCCCGCTTAGTTGGCTGGGGCAGGGGTGAGATTATTAAAAATGTAAAGTTGAAAATGTAAATCTAAAAATGACAATTAAAAATGTAAAATTATTAATTCATTTTGAATTTTTCATTGTCATTGCTCTGCAATGACCCCGCATCTGCGGGGTGTTAGCGGAGCTAGCATTTTTCATTTTGAGATTTACATTTTACATTATTCATTATGGAAAATATTATAGAAACATTTCATCTTGATTGGCGGCTATTTTTGGCGCAGATTATTAATTTCGCCATTGTTCTGGCGGTTTTGTATTGGTTTGCTTTTAAGCCTTTAGTTAAAATCATGGCCGAAAGGTCGGGTAAGATCGCCAAGAGCTTGGACGAAGCCAAGCAGATTGAAAAAAAATTATCGGAAACCAAAGATGAATTTAATAAAACCATGGCCGAAGCAAAAAAGCAGGCCAACTTGATTTTGGAAAAAGCCAACGAGCAAGCGGAAGCTAAAAAATCAGAGGCGATCGTTCGCGCCAAAGAAGAGATCGGCCAAATTATTAATCAGGAAAAGCAGAAAATGCAGGCGGAAAAGGCCAGGACTTTAAAAGAAATAAAGAAAGAAGTGGCCGACTTGGTTGTCTTAACTGTGGAAAAAATATTGGACAAGAAGCTCGACAAGAAAGATGATTTGGAAATAATTAGGAAAATAGTGAGATAAAATTTTCAATTTTCAATTCTCAATTTTCAAACAATTTTCAATGTAATAATGTCTAAATTTTCAATTATTGTTAGAAATTATTTTTTATGCGTATTACCGCTAAACAATTCGCTTTAAGTTTATATGAATCGGTCGAAGGTAAATCGGCCGCCGATGTTAAACCTGTTATAAAAAAGTTTGTGGAAATATTGGCAGAGAAAAATAAAATCGCATCGGCGGATAAGATTATAAAAGAATTTACTAAGGTTTGGCAGACCGAACGCGGCCAGGTAGAAGCGGAAATACTGAGCGCCAACGAATTAAGCCGGGAAACCGTGAAATTGCTAAAAACTTATATTGCCAAACATTCCGGAGCGGAAGAAATCAAAGTTGACGAAATAGTTGATAAAAATATTCTGGGCGGAGTGGTTATTAAATATGGCGATAAGATTATTGATGGCAGCCTGAAAGCGCAACTAGAGGGTTTAAAAGATAGGATGATAAAATAAAAATTTTGAATAATGAATTTTGAGTTTTGAATTAATTTTGAATGGTTTAATAATTAATTATTAAAAATTTAATCAAAATTCAAAATTATAAATTAAAAATTTATATGAATAATACCAAAGATTTTATCGTTGAACAATTAAGAGAGCAAATCGCCGGTTATAAGGCTAGCGTGAAGGAGCAAACCGTCGGCCGGGTGATTGAAGTCGGCGACGGCATTGCCAGAATTGAAGGCATCTCCGATGTCATGATGTCGGAAATGTTGGAGATCACGAATTCATCGCGAATGAACGCGAATGAACGCGAATTGGTTGAAAATGAAAAGTCTTATGGCGTGGCGCTTAATTTGGAAGAAGATCGAGTCGGAGCCATAATTTTGGGCGATAGTTCAAAAATTAAAGCGGGCGACGAGGTAAGATGCCTGAAAAAAATTCTGGAGGTGCCGGTGGGACCTGGCGTTATCGGGCGCGTGCTTAACGCCTTGGGCCAGCCGCTGGACGGCAAGGGGGAAATAGAGGCGGAAAAATTTTATCCGGTGGAAAAAATCGCGCCGGGCGTAATTACCCGCCAGGGAGTTAAGGAGCCGGTTCAGACCGGAATCAAGGTTATTGACGCGATTATTCCTATCGGCCGCGGGCAAAGAGAATTGATTATCGGCGACCGCCAGATCGGCAAAAGCGCCATAGCTATAGATACGATTATCAATCAAAAAGGCCAAAACATGAAGTGTATTTATGTAGCCATCGGGCAGAAAGAATCTAAAGTGGCGAGCATGGTGGCTAAGTTGGAACAATCGGGCGCGCTTGAATATACCACGGTTGTCTTGGCCGGAGCCTCGGATCCGGCATCACTCCTCTATATCGCTCCATATGCCGGCTGCGCCATGGCCGAATACTTTTTAGACAAGGGCGAAGATGTTTTAATAGTATATGATGATTTGTCTAAGCACGCGGTAGCCTATCGTGAAATTTCCTTGCTTTTAAGGCGCCCGCCCGGCCGCGAAGCCTATCCCGGCGATGTCTTCTATCTACATTCCAGATTATTGGAAAGAGCCTGCAAGTTGAGTAAGGAATACGGCGGCGGTTCCATTACCGCTTTGCCGATTATTGAAACCCAAGCCGGGGATATGTCGGCCTATATTCCGACCAATGTCATTTCCATTACCGACGGCCAAATTTATTTAATGCCGGAATTGTTTTATCAGGGCAGCCGTCCGGCCGTGGACGCCGGCCTCTCGGTTTCCCGGGTCGGCAGTTCTGCGCAGATAAAAGCCATGAAGAAAGTTGCCGGAAAAATGAAGCTGGAGGCGGCGCAGTTCAGAGAATTGGCCGCTTTCGCCCAATTCGGTTCTGATTTGGATAAGGACACTAAAGCTAAGCTGGAGCGCGGCAAGAGATTACAGGAAATATTTAAGCAGGGCCAATATTCGCCCCTCGCCGTAGCCAATCAAGTTTTGATTTTCTTTGCTTTGATTAACGGTTTGGCGGATAATGTGCCGGTGGAAAAAATCGCGGAATTTGAAGCCGGGCTTCATAAATACGCGGCTACCAGCGGCGCTAAGATATTAAAAGAAATCGCCGAGAAGAAGGAGTTAAACGAAAAGCTGGAAGGGGAGATGAAGAAACTGGTTGAGGATTATAAGGAGACGGTGGAGTATTTGGTGAAATAATATATTATGTCATTCCGGGCTTGACCCGGAATCTATTCGGCAAAAAAGTAGATCCTGAATCAAGTTCAGGATGACAATAAAAGACGAATGGCAAATACACGCGACATCAAAAAAAGAATAAAGTCCATTGGCAATACCAAGAAAATTACGCGGGCTATGGAAATGGTTTCGGCCGCGAAGATGCGTAAAGCCATTGAAGCGGTGCTGAAGACCAGGGCTTACGCAAATTTAAGCTGGGCCACGGTTTTAGATTTGGCGCGAGGCAGAGACAGCCAAACTCTCCACCCGTTGTTATTCAAGAGAAAAGAAATAAAAAAGGCAGCCATTATTTTAATTACTTCCAACCGCGGCTTATGCGGCGGATTTAATTCAGTGATTATAAAAAAAGCCATTGAATCAATTAAGAAACACGCAGTTGGCGGCGATGGTAAAAATATCAGCCATGAATTTATTTTACTCGGCAAGAAAGGCGGGATGGTGCACAAAAATTTTGGTTTTGAAGTGGCGGCCGATTTTCCCAAGCTGGATTATATTGACGAGGTCGGTGAAATCACGGCGGTGGCGAAAATGATTATTGATGATTATTTATCCGGCAAGTATGACAAAGTTCTGGTAGCTTACACCGATTTCGTTAATGCCGCGAAACAACTGCCTCGCCTAAAACAGCTCTTACCCATAGATATAAGCAAAATAGATGAGGATTTAGGCAGTGTCGGGGAAAAACAAGGCGAGCAGCAATCTAATGCGCAAGTTAGCAATGATTATATTTTTGAACCCAGCCCGGAAGAAGTTTTAAATGATATGCTGCCTCGGTTGATTGAAATTCAGCTGTACCAGGCCTTGCTGGAATCCAACGCTTCCGAACAAAGCGCGCGGCGGCTGGCCATGCATCAGGCTACGGACGCGGCCTCCGATATGGTGGGTGAATTGACCTTATCATATAATAAAGCCAGGCAAGCGGGAGTCACCTCGGAAATAGCTGAAATTAGCGCCGGGGCTAACGCGCTGGCGGAGTAGTGTGGTGTTGTTATACTGGAGGGAGCGACTGCAAGGAGCTCTAATCTGTCATCCTAAACTTGATTCAGGATCTCATTTAATTCATGAGATGCCGGATCAAGTCCGGCATGACAGTAAAACATGCTATCGTTCCGCTCCGCCCCGGCATTACAGAAAGAGAAGAAAGTTCTTTAAATAAAAAAAGCCACCAACTTTTGAAGTCGGTGGCGGCAGAACGAGGCCACTTGGCGTTAATCAAGTAGGGTTTCCGGGACATGCCTGAAGTTCCTATTTTTCCTGCCGTTAGACAAAGCACGGCCGTTGCCTTTCTTGGCGTTAGCGGTTCCGATTGCTTTGTGCCCAAGAAGAATAATGTGCTTGCCACGTTTCGCGGCTTTTTCGCTCATAAGGAAGGGAGCATATGTACCTTTTACCAAGACAGTTCTCATGATTTTTCCTTTTCGCGTATTCGGTCGCCACCGTTTTGTTGGAATGTGCGATTGATATTAACCTAACAATATAATATATTATATAATTAATAATTAGTCAATCTCTCGTCGAAGGTATGGAATTTCTGGATTACTCCTCGGTGCTGACCTCGGCGCAGAAGAGGAAAACAGGCCGCTTTCGCGGGAATGACAGATAATTAAAAATTAAAAAATTTTGATTTATGAATTTTGAATTTTGATTGAATTTTTAATATTTAAATCATTAAAAATTCATTTAAAATTTTAAATTAAAAATTAAAAATTATTGTAATAATATGCCAGAAAAACAAACTAAAATTGAAACACCCGTTAAGACAACCGGGACGATTAAGCAAATCATCGGCGCGGTCGTGGATGTTTATTTTGAGGGCGATTTGCCGGATATCTATACGGCTTTGGAAATCGATAACCACGGCAAGAAGCTGGTTTTAGAAACTCAACAGCACTTAGGCGCCGGAGTGGTAAGAACCGTGGCCATGGGTCCGACCGATGGATTAAGACGAGGCGACAAAGCCATTAATACCGGCGCAAACATTACCGTGCCGGTAGGAGATGAAACTTTAGGCAGAATTTTTAATGTCTTGGGCGAAGCGGTAGACGGCCAGCCGGAAGCTAAAACAGCCAAGAGATATCCGATTCATCGGCCGGCGCCGAAATTCGTAGACCAATCCACTAAGACCGAAATTCTGGAAACCGGCATTAAGGTTATTGATCTGATCTGCCCGATTTTAAAAGGCGGCAAAGTCGGGCTATTCGGCGGCGCTGGCGTGGGTAAGACCGTGGTTATTCAGGAATTAATCAATAATATCGCCAAGGCGCATGGCGGCGTTTCGGTATTCGCCGGCGTAGGCGAAAGAACCCGCGAAGGCAATGACCTTTATAATGAAATGAAATCGGCCAAGGTAATTGATAAGCTGGCCATGGTCTTCGGCCAGATGAATGAACCGCCGGGAGCGCGCGCCCGCGTCGCTTTATCCGGCCTGGCGATCGCCGAATATTTCCGCGATGAAAAAAATAAAGATGTTTTGTTGTTTATAGATAATATTTTTAGATTTACTCAGGCCGGCTCCGAAGTCTCGGTCTTGCTCGGACGCATGCCTTCGGCAGTCGGGTACCAGCCGACCCTGGCTACGGAAATGGGTGAACTGCAGGAACGCATCACCTCAACCGATAAAGGTTCCATTACCTCAATTCAGGCGGTCTATGTGCCGGCCGACGACTTAACCGATCCGGCTCCGGCCACGACTTTCGGCCATTTGGATTCAACCGTGGTTTTGTCGCGCGGACTGACCGAGCTAGGCATCTATCCGGCGGTAGACCCGCTGGATTCTTCCTCCGTAATTTTAGATCCGAAAATCGTGGGTCAGGATCATTACGAAGTAGCCAGGCGCATACAGAAAGTATTGCAAAGATATAAGGATTTACAGGACATCATTGCCATTCTCGGCATGGAAGAATTGTCGGATGAGGATAAAGTAACCGTGGCTCGCGCCAGAAAAATACAGAGATTCCTATCCCAGCCTTTCTCTGTGGCCGAAACTTTTACCGGCACAAAGGGCAAATATGTAAAACTAACCGATACGATCCGCGGCTTTAGGGAAATTTTAGACGGCCGGCACGACGATAAGAGCGAAGGAGATTTTTATATGAAAGGGGATATTAGCGAGGTTGGGGCTAAATAAATTATTACCAACCCACAAATCTACGAATTTGCTACAAATAATACAAATATTCGTAATATTCGTAGCCGATTTGTAGATTTGTGGGTAAGGAAAATTATAAAATAACAAAAATGAGCAATAATTTCATAAAATTTGAGATTGTCACACCAGAACGTATTATCTTAAAAGAGGAGATTTCGCAAATCACCCTGCCGACTAAGATGGGAGAGATTACGGTCTTGCCCAATCATATTCCCTTAGTGTCCAGTTTAATGCCGGGCGTGGTTCAGATTAAAAAGAAAGACGGCACCGACGAAATCATCTCAATTTCCGGCGGCTTTTTAGAAGTGCAGAAAGACAAGGTGGTAATTTTAGCCGATATCGCTGAACGTGCCGAAGAAATAGACCTGGCTCGCGCCGAAGCCGGCCGGAGCCGCGCCGAAGAACTGAAAAAGCAGGCCAGATCTGGCGAGAAAGTGAATTTCGCGGAAATTAATGCGTCGCTCGAGCGGGAATTGGCCAGAACCAAGGCGGTGAAGAGGTGGAGGAAATTAAAAAATTTGGAATAAGTATACAAATTACAAATCCTGTACAAATTTACAAATTTATGACTAAAATACTTAATTATTCGTAAATTTGTAATAAATTTGTAATTCGTATATAGTTTAGATAAAATGAAAACAAACAAAATAGAAGGAGGAACAGAAAATATGAGCACAAATCATGAACACGGCCATGCTGAGGAAACAGAAAGGCTCTGGCAAAAGTCGGAGCAGCTGCCTTTTATTCAAGGCTTAAAGCGGGGCAAACTCATGGAGGAAATTATGGCACAGCTTGATACGAAGAAGGCCTTTGAGAAAGAGCCTGAAGAGTTGGGTTGTTCTGACGGCCGATGCACCGAACATCGCTGCGGCGTTGCCGGAGATCTTATTTTGGCTTCAGAAGACGAGGTGGCAGAATTCGTCCGCCGGAATAAGGGCAAGATAAGAGTGGTAAAAAGCCACGACGGTTGCGGCGCCGCCGCCATTAAATTCAAGCAAATCCAGGAAGCTGGTGAATTCTTGCCTATTGGCGTAACTTCATCGGACCAGTTGGCGGCTCATTTCAGTAAAGAACTGGCGGAAAAATTAGGCGCCGAATACGCGCATACCAGCGCAGCAGAAATGTCCGGTCCGGTACATAATGAGCGAGCGATCTATCTTGACGGCACCGGTAAGTTTAACCCCGGTGCTTTAAAAGAATTACCGGCCGGCTTTATGTCTAGTGGAAAGGCTCTGGGTTTGAGCAGTGATTACATACAAAAAGAAATTGAGACACTGGCAAGTATTGCTTTGGGGGACCATGGTTTTGGGCAAAGATTTACCAAAGATAATCCTTTCTATGTCGTGGTTTCGGCTAAAGATGAAGATCAACTCGGTTTACTTATGCATGTCGCTACTAAGGCGGCTAGGGGATTCGACGGTCGGGTCGAAGTTCGCGGTTTCATCGCAAAATAAATTCTGTTTCTTCACTTCCGTCAGCCCAAGGTTGACGGATTTTTTATTAGAGCTCTATCTCTAAAATAAGCCAAAATTTAAACTCTTGACAACTATCAAGCCAGAGGCTAAAATACAATAACAGTTAGCACTCTGACTGCTTAAGTGCTAAAAAGAAAAATTAATAATTAATAAAACTTGAGCGTGTAATAAATATTCGTGAGATTGCTTCGTCGCCTGATTACGGGCTCCTCGCAATGACAAATCGAGTTATGAGTTACGCGCTACGAGTTATGAGATTTATGAAATTAAAACCCTTAGGCGATCACATTATCGTGAAGCCAATCGTTCAAGACGAAGTTACCAAGTCGGGCATAGTTTTGCCTGATACGGTGGATAAAGAAAAGCCGGAAAAAGGCGAAGTCGTGGCCGTAGGCTCTGGCAAGATGCTGGACAATGGCCAGACGGCCAAGATGTCCGTAAAAGTCGGCGACAAGGTTATGTTTAAAAAATATTCTCCGGACGAAGTCAAGGTTGACGGAGTGGAATATCTTATAATTTCCGAAAGTGATATATTAGCGGTACTAGAATAAGTTAAAAATGTAAAATGCAAAAATCAAAATGACAATTTAAAATGTAAAATTATTTTTTAATAAGACATTTTAAATTTTTAACTGTCATTTTCCATTTTGATATTTAAATTTTAAATTAATTTTATGGCGAAACAAATTATTTATGACGAAAAAGCTAGGGGGGCATTAAAAAGAGGCGTTGACCAATTGGCTAACGCGGTTAAGGTAACGCTCGGTCCCAAGGGCAGGAATGTGGTGATAGAAAAAAGCTACGGCGGACCGACCATCACTAAGGATGGCGTGACCGTGGCCAAAGAGATAGAGCTGGAAGACAAGTTTGAAAATATCGGCGCCGAACTGGTTAAAGAAGTGGCTTCAAAAACCAATGATGTGGCCGGCGACGGCACCACTACGGCTACGATTTTAGCTCAAGCCATGATCGGCGAAGGCTTAAAAATGGTGGCCTCGGGCATCAGTCCGATTGAGCTGAGAAAAGGCATTGAAGACAAGGTGGCGATGATAGTGGCCAATTTAAAAAAGATGTCGAAGACTATCAAGACCAAAGAAGAAATCGCTCAAGTCGCTTCTATCTCGGCCAATGATAAAGGCATCGGCAATATTATCGCCGAAGCCATGGAAGCGGTCGGCAAAGACGGAGTGATTACGGTTGAAGAAGGCCAATCTTTCGGCGTAACCAAAGAAGTGGTGGAGGGCATGCAATTTGATAAAGGCTATGTCTCGCCCTATATGATTACCAATTCGGAATCAATGAAAGCCGAATTTAACGAACCTTTTATTTTAATAACCGATAAAAAAATCGCTTCAATTCAGGAAATTTTGCCGCTCTTGGAAAAAATGGCGAAATCCGGCAAGAAGGATCTGGTCATCATCGCCGATGAAATTGAGGGCGAAGCTCTAGCTACTTTCGTAGTCAATAAATTACGAGGCACCTTTAATGTCTTAGGCATAAAAGCTCCGGGCTTCGGCGATCGCAGGAAGGAAATGCTGGCCGACATCGCGATTTTAACCGGCGGTAAATTCATTACCGAGGAAGTCGGGCTGAAACTGGAATCAACCGATGTATCAGACTTGGGTCAGGCGCGCAAAGTCGTAGCCTCAAAAGAAGATACCACCATCATTGAAGGCAAGGGCGATCAGGCAAAGATAAAAAATCGTATCGCGCAGATTAGAAAGGAAATGGAAATAACCGATTCTGATTATGATAAAGAAAAATTGCAAGAACGGCTGGCTAAATTAGCCGGCGGCGTGGCGGTCATTAAAGTCGGCGCGGCCACGGAAACCGAAATGAAAGAAAAGAAAGATCGGATTGAAGACGCTTTGAACGCCACTCGCGCGGCCATTGCCGAGGGCGTAGTGGCTGGCGGCGGGCTGGCATTAGCGCAGGCCGGCAATGCCTTTTCCGAGCTGACGGATAAAAAAGATGATACGCCGGGTGCTACTATGATAGATACCGCCATCCTGGAACCGATTAAGCAGATCGCGGCCAACGCGGGCAAGGACGGTTCTTTGGTTTTGTATAATATCATGAGAGAATATAAGGCCGGCAATAAGAATATGGGCTATAACGCCATGACTGATAAATTTGAAGATATGTTTTCCGCCGGCATAGTTGATCCGACTAAGGTGGTGCGCTCGGCTTTAGAAAACGCGGCCAGCGCGGCGGTTATGTTCATAACCACCGAGGCGATTATCGCGGACAAGCCGGAAAAGAAAGATGACCATGGCCATGGCGGCATGCCGGGAGGCATGGGCGGCATGGATCCGTCAATGATGGGAATGTAGATCGCGAATGAAAAGCGAATAAGAACGAATGAAATGCGAATTTAGCGAATTTTATAATTTGCCCAAAACAGGCGCGGGAATTACTCCACGCCTGTTTTTATTCGCTGAATTCGCATTTAATTAGCGATATATTCGTGTTTAATTCGCTTTTAATTTGCAATTAAAAAAAGCCGTGGGGTCGTCTTAGTGACGAACCGCCGCGGCGCGTGGTTTAAAATGGCTATTTGGCTATTTTGTTAGCCGAGGGAACCACCCCAGTTTGGCGATAACTTGCAGGCTCTTTTGCTGGTTTCCAAAATGTGTCTCGCCAGCTGTATCCGCCATCATGGCGACGGCGTTGCTGCTCTTAGCGCGCAACGCTTTGAGCGAAGGGGGTCGGCTTGAGGCCAGAAAGCTTATAACTCAAATGCCCGAAACGGGTACGCAACATATCCGTGCAATATCGCAGCGTCTGCTGGCGCAATAGCACCTTGCATCAACGCCTTGGCGGAGATTCGTTACCATTTAACGAACTATCCGCCAAGGCTCTTTTTTATTGCTGAAATTCATTTAATGTTTTATAATTATAGCATAAAGATTAATTATAATGATATGGAGTTCAACAAGCATCCGGTCAATATTAATATTTCCAGCTCCACCATAATAAAAATAATCGCGATTTTTGTTTTGCTGTATTTTTTATATTTAGTCGGCGATATCCTGATTCTCTTTTTTGTCTCCTTGGTTTTCGCCAGCGCCTTAAATCCCTGGGTTGACTGGCTCAAGAAAAAGAAAATCCCGCGTTCGCTGAGCGTGCTGTTTTTATATTTCGTGGTTTTCGCCATCCTGGGAATGGCCTTGTATCTGATTATTCCGGTAATCATGAAAGAAATTAACGATCTTTCCAGTAATTTCCCGCGCTATTTTGAATCTCTTTATTCAAAATTCAGCGATTTAAGAGACTACTCGTTAAAATACGGCGCGGCCGATAAGTTCCAAGGGTCCTTGGATCTTCTGTCCAACTATTTGCAAACAACGGCTTCAGGAATTTTTTTCACGGTAACCAATATTTTCGGCGGCATCGTTTCTTTTATTTTAATTTTAGTTTTGACTTTTTACATGGTGGTGGAGGAAAGCGCTATGAAGAAACTGGTTTGGTCCGTGGCGCCGGAAAAGCATCAGTCCTATATCATGCAGTTGGTTAACCGGGTGCAAATTAAGATGGGCTATTGGTTAAGGGGGCAGCTTATTTTAGGGCTGGTCTTAGCCATCGCGACCTACATCGGACTCTTGATTTTGGGGGTTAATTACGCCTTGATACTGGCTATCTTAGTCGGTTTGTTTTCCTTCATACCTTATATGGGGGCGGTTTTCGGCTCGCTGCCGGCGGTTTTTATCGCTTTTACCCAGGCGCCGCTGTTGGCTGTTTTCGTTATAATATTATTTTATATCATACAGTTTATAGAAGGCAATTTTCTCTATCCGAAAATAATGGAAAAAGCGGTGGGTTTGAATCCGATCATCAGCATTCTAGCCATGCTGGCCGGTTTTAAATTAGCCGGCGTTATCGGCGCCATTCTTTCCATCCCGGTGGCCACGGCTTTAGCGGTTTTTATCAAGGATATTTTTGATAGTCGGGAAGAAGGCAGGAAGGCAATAAGGGAAGAGGGGTAAAAATTTAAAATGTAAAAATCAAAATTAAAAGTGACAATTAAAAGTTTAAAATGTCTAAATAAAAATAATTTTACATTTTGCATTGTCATTTTACATTTTGAAATTTTAATTTTTCATTGAATGTGATGGCAGATAAGATTATCAATAAATTAGATAAATCTGTTGTAATATTAATAAAGGCGACAATTTTTCTCCTGCCTTTGTTTTTTTTACCTTGGACGAGTGAATATTTTGAGTTTAATAAGCAGTTTTTGCTTTGGCTCACTATGCCTCTGGCGCTTTTCCTTTGGCTGATTAAAGCCTTGGCGCCGGGACAATTAAAATTGAAAATTAATCCGTTGAATTTACCGGTCTTAATTTTTTTATTATTGGCTCTAGCCGCTTCTTGGCTCAGCCTTGACCGTTTCTCGTCTTTTTTCGGTTATTTCGGACGCTCAACCGATGCCTGGCTGGGTTTATTCAGCCTGGTAATCCTTTATTTTTTAATAATTAACAGCGAGATCGCCGACAGCACAAAAAAAATCATTGATTTATTAAAAATATTGTTTTATTCTTCGGCGGTCGTTGCCGTTGTATTTCTTTTCTCCGTCTTCGGCTGGCTAAGCGCGGCCGCGGATAGATGGGTAAACTTTTTTTCAGCCGGATTATTTAATTTAGCCGGCAGTTCGCTCATCGCCTTGGGAATTTTTTTAGCCTTCGTCTCAATCGGCTTGGCTGATTTTTTAACTCAAAATAGTCTTAAAAAGCATAGCCATATTTTTTTCAGCGCAGTTTTAGCGATTTTTTTAATAATTTTACTGTTCATTAATTATTATTTAATTTGGGCTCTACTCGGTCTGGGCGCTATTTTAATAATTTTTTTCTACTGGCTGGATCAAAGAGGCAAGCTTAAGGCGATCTTAAATTACCAGCTGTTAATTCCCGCGATTTTATTGCTAATAGCGGTGGTTATGCTGGCTTGGCCTAATGTAAATTTAGTAAAAAGAGCCACGGGACAGGATTTACCCGGAGAAATTTTATTGACACACGATCAATCTCTTGCGATCACCGAAGAAGCGGTTAAGCAGTATCCGGCGCTTGGCAGCGGCCCGGGAACATTTGCCTACGGCTTTTCTCTTTACCGTCCGGCCGAATTAAACCAAAGCGCTTTTTGGCAGATTAGGTTTGATAAAAGCAGTTCAAATTTTTTAGAGATGCTGGCAACCGCCGGCGGTTTGACCGCGCTAAGCTATTTTTTAATAATCAGCTTAGTGATTTATTTAAATATCGTTTTAATCAGGCAGCATCTGAAAGGCCTGCCGGCGGCCTTATCTAATCAAGATTATTATCTAATCGCCGGCCTGTTGATCGTTTTTATTTTAATATTTTTTGCCCGGTTATTTTCTTTTACCAACACGGTTTTAAATTTTATTTTTTGGTTCTGTTTAAGCTTAATCATCGCCTTTTGGCAAAGCCGGAATCAGGTTGTTTTTAAAGAAAAAATAATTGATTTAAAGAAAATCGATATATTCCATTGGCTATTTTATTTAGTTTTATTTTTTTTAATCGCGCTTTGGGCCGTACTCTTGGTTTTTGAAATCAGATTTTTTATCGCCGATATTTTCGCCTCAAAAAGGCTGAATCGCCAGGCCAACTTAACGGCCGCGGTTAAATTAAATCCTTACCGCTATAATTTTAGGATAAGCCTAGCCGATTTTTATTTAAATAAAACTAAGGCGGAAGCTCTAAAACCGATTGAACAAAGAGATAACGCGAATATCCAAGCGAATATCGCCCAGGCCTTGGCGCTAGCCGGGCAAGCCGAGGTTTTAGCGCCTAACTCCGTCCTACCCCAGGAAACCTTGGGCATGATATACCGCGATATCAGGCCGTTAACTCAAGGCAGCGAGGCTTGGGCGGTTAAATATTTCAGCCGAGCCGTTTCGCTTGAACCGACTAATCCGGTCTTGGCCGCCGAGCTGGCTAAAGCCTATGCCAACAATAACGACCCGGTTAATGCGGAAAAATATTATAATAGGGCTTTAGAGCTAAAGAGCGATTATTATGAAGCTAAATTCGGCTTGGCTAAAATTTATTTAAGCAATAAAAAAGATAATCAAGCCCTGGCGCTATTGAATGAGCTGGCGGGCGAGGTTGAGAGCGTGGAGGTTTATTATGAACTGGGCAGATATTATTTTAATCATAAAGAAATTGATAAAGCCATAGTCAGGTTTAAGCTGGTTTTAACAATTTCTCCAAAGCATTCCAACAGCTTATATAGTTTAGCCGTCGCTTATGAGGCCAAGGGCGATACTGAAGAAGCTTTAAAATATTATCAGAAAGTTTTGGAATTGAATCCGGGGAATGCGGAGATGGAGAAAAAGATAGGGGAGTTAAGTAAATAAAAATTTTTTCATAAAAAAAAGGACACGAGCTTTTAAGCTTAGTGTCCTTTGTGTTTATTCCTCCTGGTGATATGCCAGTACCTTGGCTAAGCGTTCGTAGGCTTCTAGGTATTTTTCGCTGGTTTTTCGAACGACTCGCTCCGGTAGTTTTGGCGCGGGCGGCCGTTTGTTCCAGCCGACCTCTTCCAGGTAGTCTCGGACGAACTGTTTATCAAAGCTCGACTGGGGACCGCCGGGCCTGTATTGATCAGCCGGCCAGAAACGGGATGAATCCGGGGTCAGAACTTCGTCGATTAAGATGATCTCGCCGTCAGGGCCAAGTCCGAACTCAAACTTGGTGTCGGCGATGATAATGCCGGCCGGTTCGGCCAGTCTTTGGGCGCGGTCGTACAGCACCAGGCTTGCCAGTTTCAGAAGAGTTGCGTTCCTCCAGCCGACTATTCTTATCATGCGCTCAAAGTTGATATTCTCGTCGTGAGCGCCGCCCGGAGCCTTGGTCGCAGGAGTGAATATCGGTTCAGGTAATTTATCCGATTCCTTGAGCCAGGGTGGCAGCTGAATACCGCAGATGGTTTTGTCGTTCTGATACGATTTCCAGCTCGAGCCGGCCAGGTATCCGCGGACAACGCACTCTACCTCAAATGGTATGGCTTTATGGACCAGCATACTGCGGCCATCCAATTCCTGCCTATATGGACGGCAGATTTTCGGGTATTCGCGCGGGTCGCAGGAAACCAACTGGTTGGGCATGACTCCGGCCAGCTGTTTCAGCCAAAGCGCCGACAATTGGGTTAAGACTTCGCCTTTGCGCGGGATGCCGTTGGGCAAGATCACATCAAAGGCCGAAATACGGTCGGTAGCGACCATGAGCATGTAGGGAACCAGGTCGAACATGTCTCTGACCTTGCCTTGATGGGGCGTTCCCAGCAACGGGAAATTGCATTTAAGCATTGGTTTTGTTTTCATTTATTTTCTTTCTTTGGTTTGTGTTTTTGATTTGCCGGCTCGCCCGGGCTTGTTTCACTCAGGCGAGCCGTGGAGGTGTTTACTACTGTTGCTCTGCCAGCTCGATGAATTGAGCAAGGTTCAGGTCTAGGCTGGGCGGAATTTCCGCTAGATGGATTTCCGGTAGCGAGTCGTCTAAGGCCATTTTGCAGGCCTTTAAGAATCCCGCCTCTCCCTGGCCGGCGTAAGTTACCTGAGTGCCGGGAACCTTGGTGATGCTTAAGGCCGCAGCCTCGTCGTCCCCTTTGGTTTTGCTTTTGAAGGCCACGCCGACAACCTTTATACTGGTGTCGCCGAGTTCGTTTCTTAGATAGGCGTCAATGTCTCCCGGGAGAGCCGCAGCCTTGCCTGCGCCGGCGATAATGACATCAACCTTTTTTTCCGGGTCGGCATAGTGAAGACTGTCGAGAAGCCAAAGCAGCTTTTTTTTGTGCCTGTGCGTGCTTTTGACATATGCTCGGTAGACATGGACTAAGCCCTTAGTCTGTTGCTCTTGAAGCCACAATGCACCCTCTAGGCATTGCGGTGCGTCACTTTTTGATCCAATAATGATTGCGACGATTCTTTTTTTCATTGTGTTTTTTTTGTTTTTGATTTGTTGTTTGCCTTCCTTAGAAGGTTTTTATTGTGTTGGTGCGTTTCCTGTAATCCGCGAAGCTTCTCTTCAACCGAGCCAGGCATTTTTCTGCCATTTGGCGGCTAGGTTCGGCTAAGCGCTTGTAATCCAGGAGGCCAAGGAGTTCATTCCTTAACTTTCGTCGCAATTTCATTTCGTCCATCCCCCTTTCTAAGATGAGGCGAAATTGCTCTGAGTTGTTGTAACTGCCGTCTGGATTAACGGCTGCTTTTTGAACAATTCGGTAAGCGTCACCGGACGCGCCCTCTCGCTTCAGAACCGTTTGCATGGCACTGCCGGCCATACCCGGAGATGCCGCGAAAGCGGCTTCGATTCGTTCCGGGTTCGCAATGCAGATCTTCATCTCCTTCATAATTCTGTCGAAGGCAATGAAAGCGGGCATGAAATCATTCCCCATATCGCGGAGTAGAAATGACCTCTTCATGTTGCCCGCGTGCGGGAATTTTTGCAGTTTCTCCGCCAGAAAGGCCAGGTTGTGCTGCGTTTTTTCCAGCATGACGATTGCGCCCTCAATCTGCCAGAGGTTAACCTTAGGCATCAAGGACGATCCTTTGGCGCCAGGTTTCTTTTCTTTCTGGAAGAAATGAGCCGGAGCGCTAGCCAGCTTGATGAAATCCTCCAGTATTTTCACGATTTGATCGAAGATGGTCATAATTGTCCGGAGGATTTGGGCTTCCCGGGCGTAGGGAACGCATTGGTAAGTCATCATTTCATGATGCAGGCCGAAGCCGGTGACAAACCTTCTGGAAAAAGACCACCAAGCAATGTCCGGATAGGCGGCGCAGTGAGTAACAAAACCGCCGATCCCGCCATTGAATTTAGCGGTAAAGGTTCGGAAAGATTCCCCTTCAAGCAGATGGTCATGGATTGTCGTATTAATTGCCTCAAGGGCGTTGGCGACCTTTTTGCCGTAGGTGGTTGGTTCGGCGAACTGATCATGGGTTAACTCCGGCATAAGCAGTAGCTGCGGAAATGTTTCCACGAATCTTACCATGTGGTCGCAGAAGTCCATGAGCTTGCGCATAAAATGCACATAAACCAGCTCATTGGCGATTAGACCGAAGACAACGCTCATAATGTCTTCGGAGGTAGCGGCGTAATGGAAGGCTTCGATTTTCCGGCACAAATTGGCCAGGATTTTCTTGCCGCCGACCACATAATCGTAAAGGATGCGGAGTTTTAAATAATCTCCGGCGGCCGCCGTATCGTGTTCGGAAACTTTTTCAACTTGTTCGGCCATTTTGATTTCTTCTGGTTCGGTGCCGAGCCGTTTAAGGTATTTGATTTCAACCTTGGTTAATTTACCGCTGACCCGGCGGAATTTTCCGTTGTAGCCAGCCATCAGCTTGCTCAAAGCGATGAAGTAGGCGATCAGCACCATGAATCTCTTTTTGCCGATTGACCGGGCCGAGGTCACATTCTCCATGAAAGCGACACTTTTATGGTATCTACCAAGCGCCGGAATGGGGGAATTCTGTCTTTGTCTATCTTCGTTCGACAGTTCTAGCCTAAATAAATCCCCTAAAGGTAAAAGATTTGTTCCGTAGCCTTCAACCATGCTATTTAATAGTTTTTCAGTGTGTTTATATGCAGTTTTCATATTCTTCTCTTTCTTTTTGGTTTTGATTTTTGTCGCTGATTTACGAATTGCATCTGACTCGCAAATGCTTTTTTAATCTCGCGTGGTGTTTGGTGTGGATTTTTTCGCGCTGAGTCCGGTAAATTGCACTGCGTCCGTCGTTGTCCAGCCCCTCATGCTTGGCAAATTCTATCTTGCAAGTTTCCACCAGCTCGGAGCAGAAACTATCCGAGTTATGCTTGCGCTGAATCCACAGTAAAAACGCTTCATTGTCATTTTTCATATTATTACTTTCTTTCTGTTTTGGTGTTTGTTGTTTTGCTATTATCCCCATTTTAGGGGTTGTTAAAGGCCAAAAAGACCAAACCTTATTTGGGTTCGGTCCTCCTTTTGTTTAATTAAACATTAGTATAAAAGCGCGGAAAAGGCAAATAAAAAAACCCGCCAGTTTTATTTCGACATAGCGGGATTTGGCAAGGCGCATTCCTCGACACCTTCTAGTCGGGAGGTGTATTTTTATATATTTCCCATTGTAGCATTGTGACGCCTACAGAACAGAAAATTGTTAGGATATTACAGGCAAATAACCACCATTTGTGTTGAAGGGCATTCTGGACTGCAGTCCAGAATGTTACCACAGCAATGGGAACGATTAATGCAATGATTATTAAAGATCTTCTTTTCATTATTTTCTCATTCTTTACTTGTTGTTTTTGTTATATTTAATTTGTTTGTACATGATTTAGGAAGGGATTTATTATATTTTAATAATTGGATAACATTATATATAATCATAGTTTTAATATTTTGTCAAGTAAAACGAAGTGGTTCAATGACTTCGTAACACTATAGACGTTATAATGGTATCATACGGAATATACAAACTATATATATATTACTGCCTTCCCGGGAATGACAATTTTCTTTGGCGGTTAGCTCGTCACACAAACCCCGGGTGATTTTAAGACGGTAATAAAATTTGAATTTTTTAATAAAAAAAGGATTTCGCTTATTGGCGCGAAACCCCGTGTTGTTTTTGTTGATGGTGTAAGACAGTTTATTCCCCCCTTAGCTGTTTCATGTGTAGCACTCGTTTAGCGATCAGCGCGGCCCTGCCAATGTCCGGACGATGATCCACGGCGCCGGTAACGGCTCGAGCCCCTTGCTCGGCGATTCTTTCCGCTTCGGTGATATCAGCGGACGTTCCTAGAACGGCTATAGCGCGTGAAGAGGTCAGGTGGATGCCGGCAGCGTCCGCGTTTACGGAAGAATAATACAGTTGCGCTTTCCCTAAGTCGCCGATCTGAATTAGATCGGACGCGATCGGGGTTGATAGATTTCTCGGCATGCCGTAATAGACCGGCACCACATATTTTACTACCGTGGCCCGGGGCTTGAATTTGATGTCTATTCGGTCCAGACCGCCGTATCTCTCCGGACTGGCGATAGAACGGCAGATGTCCAGAAAATCGGTTTCCAGACGCGACAGGACATCAATGGCCTCCGGGTCGCCTAAGCGGGCGTTGAACTCTATCAGCATAATGCCTCGGGCGGTTTTCATAAACCCGCCGTAGAGAAAGCCCTGGAAAGGCTCTCCGGTTTCTTTCCGTATGGCTTTAACGGTTTGCCTAACGATTTCAGTGGCTTGTTCCAGGTCGGCTGATGTTAGAAAAGGCAGCAGCTGATTGGCGCAGGAATACGAGCCCATACCGCCGGTGTTTAAGCCTTGGTCGCCGATTAAACGGCGCTTGTGATCCTGAACCGGGGGCGTGGCTACGACATTGGTACCGTCGCAGAAGCATTGCAGAGAAAATTCCTCGCCTTCGAGTTTTTCCTCCACAACCACAGCGCCGTGTTTTTCCAGAATTTCCCGGCAGATTGTCATTGCCTCGGCAACCGTGTTGAAGTGTTCGCCTTGGACCTGAACCCCCTTGCCGCCGGTCAAACCGTCGGGCTTCAGTACGAATGGCTGATTCGCCTCAAGATATTGTTCAAGCCCGTCCAGGTTACTAAAAACCCCGAATATCGGCATGCCCGGAATATGGTGTTTGACCATCAAACCCCTGGCCCAGGCTTTTGACCCTTCTATTTGAGCTGGTTTTTGTCCGGGTCCGACCGTGGACACGCCGAAATTCCTAAGGTCATCGGCTACCCCTATCATTAGTGGCTTTTCCGGGCTAATAATGGCCAAATCGGTATTGCCATAAAAAGAAGCATGGTCTATAAGCTCATCATAGCCATCGCCTATAATCACCTTGTCCGCTAAGTCCTTGATGCCGGGATTAGATTTTTCCATCCAGGCGGTAAGCCGCACCTTTTGGCTTGACCTTTTGATTGCTTCCGCCATGGCATGAGCCCGGGCGTCGTTGCCGACCAACCATACATTACCTAGTTTCATTACTATGCCTTTCTTTTGTTTATGTTTACTATTGTTTTTTACCGATTAAAGGAACATAAAAAGCTAAACCTCCTGGTTCTAGCTTTCTGGTGCCGATGGTGGGACTCGAACCCACAAGGCCGTTAAGCCACACGATTTTGAGTCGTGCGCGTTTACCAATTTCACCACATCGGCAATTTATGTTTGATATTATAATAAAGTTTTTTTATGAATTTGTCAAAGAGGAGAGAAATGGGGTATAATACAAATGTAAAATGTAAATATCAAAGTGTAAAATGACAATGTAAAGTTTAAAATGTTTAAATATTTAATTTTACATTTTTAACTGTCATTTTTAATTTTGATTTTTTCATTTTACACTTTTATAATGGGTAAAATTATCTCCATAGTTAATCAAAAAGGCGGGGTGGGCAAGACCACCACGGCTTTAAATTTGGGTGCTTATCTGGCTTATTTGGGAAAACAGGTGCTGTTGGTTGATGTTGACCCCCAGGCCAACGCCACTTCCGGCTTAGGCATTGACCATAAAAATTTAGAGCACGGCATTTATGAAGCCTTAATCGGCCATAAAACAATTTTTGAAGTGATTAAATATACTTTGCAAGACGGCTATAAAATCGCTCCGGCCACGATTGCTTTAGCCGGCGCCGGCATTGAATTGGTCAATTTAGAGAATCGGGAATTCAAACTGTCGCAAATTTTAAATCAGATTAAAGACGAATACGATTATATTATAATTGACGGGCCGCCTTCGCTCGGACTGCTAACCGTAAATAGCCTAGTGGCGGCAGATCAAGTCTTAATACCGATACAAAGCGAATATTTCGCCCTGGAAGGCTTGGGCCAGCTCTTAGATACTATCAGCTTGGTGCAAAATAATTTAAAGACCGAATTAGGTATTATGGGCGCGGTTATTACTATGTATGACAAGAGAAACCGCTTGTCCAGTTCGGTGATGAATGAACTATATCAATATTTTCCCAATAAAGTTTTTAGAAGCGTCATCCCCAGAAGCGTAAAACTGGCTGAAGCGCCGAGTTTCGGCCGATCAATTTTACATTATGATCCGAAATCAAAGGGTGGCCGAGCTTACGAGAAATTGGCCAGGGAAGTGATTGATTTAGAAAGGAAGTATTAAATTAATTTTCAATTTTCAATTCTCAATTTTCAATGAAATTACAATGAATCAATTTACAAATAAAAATGGTGGAAAGTTTGAAAATTATAACTTTGAAAATTCATTGAAAATTGAAAATTGGTGTTTGAAAATTTTACTAAAGTTTTTGTCAATAAACTAAATATTAATTTAATAATAATATGCCTAATAGCCTCGGCCGCGGTTTAAGTTCGCTTATTCCGCAGAAAGTAAAAAAAATTCCAGTCACATCCGGCGGCGAAGCAGTGATTGATGTAGTAAGTGAGTCGGATAAAGACAGGGTACTGCAAATCAACCCGGAGAAGATTCAGGTTAATCCCATGCAGCCTCGCAAGCATTTTAGCGAATTTCAGCATAACGAGCTCATAGATTCCATTAAGCAATACGGCATAATTCAGCCCTTGATAGTAACTAAGAAAGACGGCGAGTATGAATTAATCGCGGGTGAACGCCGGCTAAGGGCGGCGCAAGCCATAGGTTTAACCGCGGTGCCGGCTATTATCAGGCAGGCGGACGAACAGCAAAAGCTGGAAGTCGCCTTGGTGGAAAATTTGCAGAGGGAAGGCTTGAACTCAATTGAAACCGCGATCGCTTATCGCAAGCTGATTGATGAGTTTAATTTAAGCCAAGACGAACTGGCCGCCAGGGTGGGGAAATCGCGGCCGGTGATAGCCAATACCATTAGGTATTTAAACCTGCCCGAAGAAATCCAAACGGCTTTAATCCAGGGCCGGATTAACGAAGGACATGCTAAAACCATCGTCGGGCTGGAAAACGAAGCCATGCAAATCGCGCTGTATAAAAAAATATTAAGAAATAATATGACAGTCAGCGATGCCATTCAGGAAACCAGGATTATGGGCGGGACTAAGCAGGCCAGGATTAAGATTAATTACGCGGACAAGGATAAAGAATTCGCCTTCCGCCAATTTTTCGGCACTAAAGCGGAAATCAAAAGGAAGGGCAAGGGCGGGGAAGTGATTATTTATTTTTTTGGCGACGAAGAGCTGGGAGAAATGGTAGCGAAAATTAAGAAGTAAGAAGTTAGAATTATGAATAATAAATCATGAATTATGGAAGGAATAAAAAGCCATTTTTCGAAAAGATTAATTATAATATATATAGTAGTTTTTGTTATAGCGGTTTTTCTATTAAATTGGCTGATAAAATCGCAAGCGGCCGGAAGAAACAAAAATCAGGCGGAAAATTTTAATAAGTATTACAAAGAATTAGCGGCGCGCTGCGATAATAAAGATAAAAAAGCCTATGATTGCTGTTTTAATTCGGTTGTCTTTATGGCGGCCTATAATTTAAGGCCGGCCGGCATTAGTTGCGAGCCGGGCTATAAGATTAATACTTACGAATGCCTAGGATCGTTTAAGTGGTGCGAAATTATTAGATAAATTAGTTAAACACAAATAGCAGGAAAAAAGCCTGTTTTTTTGTTTGCCATTTCTCTAAAAAATGCTATATTTAAATAGTTAAAAGGAGGCACAAATATGTTGTGCCTTTAATGCGTCTAATTTGGTAATAATGGAATTGCTTTTCGTTAAATTTGTACAGAAAAAAATTTTCAATTTACAATGACCAATTTTCAATTGAAAATTAAAGCATTGAAAATTGTTTGAAAATTGAAAATTATGAATTGAAAATTATGAGATTCACTCATCTCCATGTCCATAGCCATTATTCTTTGCTTGACGGCTTGACCAAGATTGATGAATTGGTTCAGAAAGCCAAAGACGAAGGCTGTTCGGGGTTAGCTATTACCGACCACGGCGTTATGTATGGCGCGATTGAATTTTATCAAAAATGCAAAAAGGCCGGTATAAAGCCGATTATCGGCGTAGAGGCGTATCTGGCGCCGGTATCCCGCTTGGATAAAAATGTAAAGTCAGATGAAAGGAACTATCACTTGGTACTCTTAGCTAAGAATAAAGTCGGCTACCAAAATTTAATCAAATTGACTTCCATCGCCCACTTAGAAGGCTTTTATTATAAGCCCAGGATTGATTGGGAGGTCTTATCTAGGCATAGCGAAGGCTTAATCGCCTTGACCGCCTGTTTGGCCGGAGAAATCCCACGGCTGATCGCGGCCGGAAAATTAGATAAAGCCAAGAAGAGGGTTTTAGAATACAACGCTTTGTTCGGCCAAGGAAATTTTTATTTGGAATTGCAAAGCCATCCGAACTTAGAAAACCAAGAGCAGGTCAACCGCGCGCTCATAGCCATATCGCGTGAATTTAATATTCCCCTGGTTGCCACTAACGATGTTCATTATTTAAATAAAGATGATGACGAGCCTCAAGATGTTCTATTATGCCTGCAAACCAAAAAGAAAAAAGAAGATCGGGACAGAATGATGATGCTGGGCGGAGATTATTCTTTCCGTTCGGTTAAAACCATGATTGAAGCCTTTAAGGATGTGCCGGAGGCCATAGAAAATACGGAAAAAATAGCTGAAGCCTGCAATCTTGAAATAGAATTGGGGAAAATTCAGCTGCCGTTTTTTGCCGTTCCGGGAGGCCAAGACATTGAAACTCATCTGGATAACTTATGCCGCCAGGGTTTAATTTTTCGCTATGGCAAGAGTTATGAGCAGATTGATGCGGCCACCGGACAGAGAATGGATTATGAACTTAAAGTCATTAAGAATATGGGCTGGTCGTCATATATATTAATCGTGGCCGATTTCGTTAATTGGGCGAAAGCCAGCAAGATTGTGGTCGGACCGGGCCGAGGTTCGGCGGCCGGGTCGCTGGTCTCGTATTTATTAAATATTACCAATATTGATCCGCTTAAGTATGACTTGCTGTTTGAACGGTTTTTAAATCCCGATAGAATTTCCATGCCCGATATTGATATGGATTTCGCCGATATCAGGCGCGACGAGGTGCTGCGTTATGTTGAAGCTAAATACGGCAAAGATCATGTGGCGCAAATAATTACCTTCGGCACTATGGCGGCGCGGGCGGCGATTCGCGATGTCGGCCGGGTTCTGGGCTACCCCTATGAGCTGTGCGATAAGCTGGCCAAGATGATTCCCATGTTTTCTAAAATTAAGGAGGCGGTTGACGAAATAGGCGAACTGAAAGAACTTTACAAGCATGACGAAGCGGCCAGGCGGGTGATAGATTATGCCAAGAGGCTGGAAGGCGTGGCGCGCCACGCTTCCACCCACGCCTGCGCGGTTATCATCACTAAAGATGTTTTAACCGAGTATGTGCCTTTGCAATATGCCTCGTCTTCGGATCGGACGATTATTTCTCAATATTCCATGCACCCGGTGGAAGATTTGGGCCTTTTAAAAATGGATTTTCTGGGCTTAAAAAACTTAACCATTATTGAATCGGCTATAAAGATTATTAAAAACACCCGCGGCTTGGCCATAGAGATTGATAAAATTCCCCAAGACGACAAGCCAACTTATAAATTATTTCAGGCCGGAGAAACCACCGGCGTCTTTCAGTTTGAATCCAGCGGCATGAAAAGATATTTGCGCGAGCTTAAACCGACCGGGTTTGAAGATATTATCGCCATGGTGGCGCTGTATCGCCCGGGTCCGATGGAGTGGATTCCCGATTATATCAACGGCAAACATGGCCGCAAAAAGCCGCACTATCTTCATCCCAAGCTTGAGCCGATTTTGGCCAAGACCTACGGCGTGGCCATCTATCAGGAGCAGGTCATGCAAATCGCTCGGGACTTAGCCGGTTTCACCATGGCCGAAGCCGATGTTTTAAGAAAAGCCATGGGTAAAAAAATAGCCAAGCTCTTAGTTGAGCAAAAAGAGAAGTTCATTGAAGGCTGCGTCCGAAACGCGATCGCCAGCCAGCAAGCGGAAAAGATTTTCTCATTTCTTGAGCCGTTCGCCGGCTACGGCTTTAATCGGAGCCACGCCGCCTGCTACGCTCTAATCGGCTATCAAACCGCCTACTTAAAATCGCATTGGCCAACCGAATTCATGGCCGCCCTCCTAACCGCCGATCAAGAGAATACCGACCGGATTGCCATTGAAATTGATGAATGCCGCCACATGGGCATAAAAGTCATGCCGCCGGATATAAATCAATCCTATGAATCTTTTACCGTAGTTACCAGCGGCACGGAAAAAAATATTGCGGTCGGCCAAAATGAAGCCTCTAGCACTATCCGTTTCGGGCTGAAGGCCATAAAAAATATCGGCGACCATATTGCCGAGGAAATAATCAAAGAGCGCAAACAAAACGGCCCCTATAAAGATTTTACTGATTTATTGGAAAGAGTCTGCGACAAGGATTTAAATAAAAAATCGCTGGAGAGCCTGATCAAGAGCGGCGGTTTGGATAATTTCGGCGAACGCGGCCAGCTCTTGGGCAATATGGAAACCATCTTGGAATTTAACCGCGATACGGCCAAAGCCAAAAATAACTGCCAGACCAGCTTGTTTACGGACACCCCCGGCGCGAATTTCAGCCGCAAGCTTAAGCTCGGGCAGGCGCCGGCGGCTAAGCCTCAAGAAAAATTAATTTGGGAGAAGGAATTGCTCGGGCTCTATATCAGCGATCATCCCTTCGCCGGTTATAAGAAAATTTTAAATCCAGCGGTTTTACCGGTGGCTGAATTAGGTAGCCATTTAACCGATTATCAGGTAATCGTCGGCGGGGTGATAACCAAGATAAAAAAAATCATGACTCGTTCCTCCGAACCCATGTTATTCGTCAAAATTGAAGACCTGACCGGCAATATTGAAGTTTTAGTTTTCCCCAGCCTGTTAAAAGAAAATAATTTAATTTGGCAGGAAGGCAAAGTCTTGCTTTGCCAAGGCAAGCTGTCAGATAAAGATCAGGAGTTGAAACTGCTATGCAATAAAACCATTGAGTTGAGTCCGGAAACTTCCGCGGAGGTTATAAAGAAGTTTACCGCCGCCATCAATGACTCGGCCAGGGGATATCCTCTGAACGGCGGCGGCCAAAATAACTTCGGAATGAGAAAATTTTATCCCCGTGCCGCGAAGGCGGCGGTAGGAAACGGTAAGGCGGCGCCAGCCGCGGAGCCGTGGCCGGCTTCCAGGCATGTAGTCGTTAAAGACGATAAGTTATTTATTAATTTAGACGCTAGCGTAAAGAGCGATATTTTGGCTAAATTAAAAGAAGTTTTAACTAATAATAGCGGCGATAAAAAAGTATTTTTTAAATTGGCTTCGGCTGATGCCGCTAACCTGGTGGAGACCGATTTTAAAGTTAAATATGACCGATTTTTAACCGAGGAAATCAATAAAATTTTTAAAAAATAGTTTAGACATAGACAGTAATGCGGGAAATTGGTATAATAATTATATTATCATAACTTACATCTCGCAACTCGCAACTCACAACTCGTAACTCATAACTGGTAACTCAAAATCTTGGATAAAAGAGTTGCCCGTCTCGCTAAAGCGAAGCCGAGGCGGACGAGCTACGAGTTATGAGTTGCGTGAAATTTATATGCCAGAAACAAATTTTTTAACTCCGTCTCAAAATAATCCGCCCAAAAATGTGAAGAGACCAAAAAAAAAGGCTAAGAAATCCGCCAAAGGCGGATCTCTGCCTGCCGGCCCGCTTCACCGGAGCTCCCCGCCTAGACTCGGCGCTGGAAGCGAGACGAGCAGGCAGGCGCCCTCTGGCGAAAAAGAAGATGTATCGCCCTTTAAGCCCGGCGATAATATTACTATTGATCAGCCAATGCCTAAAGCCGAGCTTAAAATTAAAAAAAATTCTTCTGTTATAAAAAAGAATCTGCCCGGCCGGCAGGCGGGTGCGGTCAGAAACATTTATCGCAAGATTGCTTTTAGTTTTATCGCCTTAACAATTTTTTTGGTTTTTGCCGTATTATATTTCAGCTTTTCAAAAGTTACTTTAGTTATCATACCAACGCAAGAAAAAATCGCCGACAGCTTAAGCTTGACGATAATTGATAAAGCTAACAGTTCGGCCGCGGTTTCAGGCGAGATTCAAGGAATAGTCAGACAGGTGCCGGTAGAGCAATCTCGGACTTTTGCTTCAAGCGGTAAAGAAACCCTAGGCGAAGAAGTCAGCGGTAAAGTTACAATCGTAAACAGTTATATAAAGAATCAGCCGCTAGTGGCCTCAACCAGGCTATTAAGCCAGAGCAATAAACTTTACCGGCTGAAAAATACCGTTAATGTGCCGGCCGGGGGCAGCGTGGAAGCTGAGGTCTACGCCGATGAAGCCAGTCCCGACATGGCTATCGGACCGAGCAAATTTACCATTCCCGGGCTTTGGGCCGGACTTCAGGATAAAATTTATGCTACCAGCAAGGAGCCTATGATCTATAGCGAAAAAGTAAAGCATATCATCCGGCAAAGCGATATAGATAACGCAGTTAACGAACTTAAAGCGGATCTTTTGGACAAAGCTAAAAAAGAGATAAGCTTGGCTTATCAGGATTATGACCAATCAATTTTTGAAGTTGACAATAATTCCATCAGCCAAGAGGTGCAGGGAAAGGTTGGCCAGGAAAAAGCCAGCTTTATCATCAACATGAAAACAAAGGTGACAGTGGTTGCTTTTAAGAGTAATGATGTTTATGCGCAGGTTCAATCTAATTTAACCGCTGCTTTAGCCGATGATAAAGAAATCGTGGAATTTATCAGGCCGGACACCACCTATGCTCTGGCCAACTTTGATCTAAGCCAAGGCACAGCCTCGGTGAATGTAATTTCTAATGCCAAAGTAACCCTAAAAAATACCGCCGGCATAATTAAAAAAAATAATTTGGCCGGGTTGAGCGAAGCGCAGCTGAAAGCCTATTTAAATAGTTTGCCGGAAATATCCGGTTATGAAATAAAGTTTTTTCCCTCCTTCGTCAGGAAGATGCCTAACCTGGTTGACCGGATTGAAATTGTGATAAAAAAATAAAGCTTGTTAACGCGCTGAGCTTGAATAATTTATTTTCTCGCTGCGGAACTCGCCCACACCATTTTTTAAGAACTCTTAGAAAAATTATTGCTCAAACCAAATTAAGTAACTTTTGATTGTTTGTGACATGAGGAGAAAAAATGGTGGGGGCTCAAACAGTCCTCACTCCGAAAATAAATTATTCAAGCTCAGCACAAACAAGCGCAAACTAATCATTGACATTTTGTCTGAATAATATATAATAATATTACATTTAGGCGATTGCTATATTACCAAGTATAGTCCCGTTTTATGCGGGACCCCGCGGATGCGGGGCTAAGCCGAATAAAAGAGTGTCCCGCCTTGGGCGGGGAAATTGGGTGGAACCACGAGGCGACTTGAGCCCCGTCCCAGTGCATTATTTTGTAGTGCATTGAGACGGGGTTTTTAAATAAAATAATAAAATTGTCATTCCGGCCTCCGAAGGAGAGCCCCGCATCTGCGGGGCGAAGCCGGAATCCAGGAGGGCGTAGCGCTAACAATGATAATGTAAAACTAACAAGCGTACTACTAACTCCTGGATTGCGGGTCAAGCCCGCAATGACAGAAAAATATATGAAAGCGCCGATATTAAAAGGGAAAAAAGTAATTTTGAAACCGTTAAATTTAAGCCAGGCGGAAAGTTTTTTGCGTTGGTTTAAGGACCCTGGAGTGGATATGTATTTAGGACGCGACCATAGCGGCCTGACATTAAAGAAAGAAATAGAATTTATTAATAAGTCAAAGTGCGACAAAACAGCGATCAGGTGGGCAATCTATACAAAAGATGGAGAACTAATTGGTAACACAGGACTACAACAAATTGATACGAAGAAAAATTTAAAAGCTACTTGGGGCATCGTTATCGGCGATAAAAATTATTGGGGGCAGGGTTTAGGCGCGGATACATTAAGAACGATTTTAAAATTTGGATTTAAAAAATTAAAACTGAACCGAATAGAGTTGGGAGTATTTACTTTTAATAAAAGAGGTATAAGATGCTATGAAAAATGCGGCTTTAAAAAAGAAGGCTTACATAGACAAACGGTTTATAAACATGGAAAATTTATTGATGTAATAATAATGAGTATTTTAAAAAACGATTATAAGAAATTAAGAAATAAATAATTTATCAATGCGAAGTAAAAGGATTTAAATCCCCCTAACCCTCCGCCTCGGCAAGACCAAGGCCCGTCTCGCCTCAAAGGCGTAGTCGAGGCGGACGAGACGGGCCTTTGTTAAAGGGGGTAAAATTCCTCGCAATAACAATAAGATAATATGCCAGAAAAAAATGAAAAGCCCACCTCCGCTAAAGCTTCGGTGGACAAGCTAGAATTAATGCGGCATTCAATGTCGCACATTATGGCCGCGGCGGTTTTAAAATTGTACCCAAAGGTGAAATTCGCCATCGGTCCGGCAGTGGACAACGGTTTTTACTATGATATTGATTTTGGCAAAGAGAAAATTACCGACGGCGATCTACCGAAAATTGAAGAAGAAATGAAAAATATTATTAAGGCCAACCTGTTGTTTGAAAAATCGGAAATGACCGTCGCCAAAGCTTTAGCTAGAGAAAAAAAGAGCGGGCAAGAGTATAAGCTAGAACTGGTAAAAGACCTGAAGAAGACCGGAGATGCTTCGGCTGGCTCAGCACAGGTAAAAACGGTTAGTTATTATAAATTGGGTGAGTTTGAGGATTTATGCCGCGGCCCGCATTTAAAATCCAGCGGCCAGGTGCAAAACGGCAGCTGGAAATTGGACAAGCTGGCTGGAGCTTATTGGCGGGGAGACGAAAAAAATAAAATGCTTACCAGAATTTATGGTTTAGCTTTTTTAACCCGGCAGGAGCTGGATAATTATCTAAAAATGATGGCTGAAGCGGAGAAGAGGGATCATAGGAAATTAGGAAAAGAGCTGGATATTTTTACTTTTAGTGATGAAATAGGCGCCGGGTTGCCGATTTGGCTGCCGAAAGGTACAATTTTACGCGACGAACTGGAAAAATTAGCCAAAGAGAAAGAGGCCGCGCTAGGTTATCAAAGAGTCTCTACGCCGCTTATAACTAAAGAAGATTTATTTTATAAAAGCGGGCATCTGCCTCATTATAAAGAAAGCATGTATTCGCCTATGGATATAGACGGAGAAAAGTACTATTTAAAACCTATGAATTGCCCGTTCCATCACACCATTTATGCAAGTAAGCCGCGCAGTTATAGAGAGTTGCCGCTTAAATTGGCTGAGTACGGCATGTGCCATCGCTACGAAAAAAGCGGAGAACTGCAGGGTTTATTCCGGGTTAGAGCGATGATGATGAATGATGCACATATTTATGTCCGGCCGGACCAGGTTAAAGCAGAAATTAAAGAAGTAATCGAGCTCCATGAATATTACTATAAATTATTCGGTGTGACTACGGTTAAATACCGCTTATCAAAGCATGATCCCAAAGATTTGGGCGGCAAGTATGTAGACTTGCCTAAGGCTTGGAAAGAAAATGAACAGATTCTACGCGAAGTTTTAGAAGAATTAAAAGCCGATTTTTACGAAGCAGAGAACGAAGCGGCTTTTTACGGGCCAAAAATTGATATTAATATTTATTCGGTTATCGGTAAAGAATATACGCTAGGCACAGTCCAACTTGACTTCGCCCAACCGCAGAAATTCAATTTGATCTATGTTGATAAGGACGGTAAGGAAAAAATGCCATACTGTATTCATCGTGCGCCGTTATCGGTTCATGAGCGCCTCGTCGGCTTTCTGATTGAACATTACGCCGGAGCTTTTCCGGTTTGGCTGTCGCCCGTGCAGGTGAAAATCGTTTCCGTGGGCGCGGCTCATGTGGAATTTTGTAAAAAATTAGCTGGTGAATTCAAGCAAGGAGATATCAGAGTGGAAGTTGATGAAACGGACGAGACCGTGGGCAATAAAATCAGAAAAGCCGTGGCCGAAAAAGTGCCATATATGCTTGTAGTCGGGGATAGGGAAATGAACTCCGAGAAATTGGCAGTTAGGGATAGGGGAGAGAAGACTACAAGAGAAATTGGTAAAGAAGAATTTATTAAAGAAGTAAAAGAGAAGATAAAAAATAGAAAATAATAATTTTGGAAAAAAAAGCCCCTTTCGTTTTCTACTCGGGGCATGGTTGACAAAAAATCATGGAACTTATGGCGTCGTTAAATTGTCAGGAGGACAGATTAGAGACACCTTTGCCCCGTGATAGAGGGCGGCATGGAATGGCCTTAGCCACTTTAGGGTAAAGTCTTGAACCAGACTTTGGCAGACGCTACAGGGTATTGTAACAGAAACAAGAACCCTCTCGTCCTGATACCCGCACGTCTTTGGTTGTAACCCGAGCTCTTGGCAACGCACAATTGCGCCGCCTAAATGTTCGGGCGGTATTCCAACAATACCTCTCCACGCTTCGAATGTACCAGCCAGTTTTGTTGTATCGGCCATAGCACTCTTTCTTTCTTGCTTGAATGCACGCATTCCGTTTTAGAACGCACAATGCATTCTTGCAATAAATATTTAACATTAATTATTTCATTTGTCAATAAAAGGAAAAATGAAGGCGAGGAAATATTTCCTCGCCTTCATTTTGTTTGTGTAAATTATGGAAATGGATCGCGGGTCAAGCCCGCGATGACAGATATGTTAAATATCCAAATTTTCCACCTTCTTGGCGTGCGTCTGGATAAAGTGCTTTCTGGGCGCCACATCCGATCCCATCAGCATTTCAAAAGTTTCATTGGCCAGGGCGGCATCATCAACATTCACCTGCATCATAATGCGGGTTTCCGGGTTCATGGTCGTGTCCCAGAGCTGCTGGGGATTCATTTCGCCCAAGCCTTTGTAGCGTTGAATATTAATCCGCGCCGAGGCTTTGGTTTTGGCGGTTGTTTCCTCCGCTTCGCTTAACCGTTCTTCGCCGGCCTCCTCTTCGCCGGCTTCAACTTCAACAATTTCCACCTGTGCTGAGCTGGCCGAAGCACCGAATTCTTTGACGATTTTATTTTTTTCATCGTCCGAGTATGCGTACTTAACCGTAGTTCCTTTTTTAACCTGGTAAAGCGGCGGCTGGGCGATATAGAGGTTGCCGTTGGCTATCATGGCATTAAAATGCCTATAAAATAAAGTTAACAGCAAGGTTCTGATATGGGCGCCGTCAACATCCGCATCGGTCATGATAATAATTCGGTGGTAGCGCAGTTTCCCTAAGTCAAATTGATCGTCTATATTAGCGCCCAGAGCTATGACCAGGTTTTTTATTTCGTTGTTGGCCAGCATTTTATCCAAGCGGGCGCGTTCAACATTTAAAATTTTGCCGCGCAGGGGCAGGATGGCTTGGAATTTCCGGTTGCGGCCTTGCTTGGCGCTACCGCCGGCCGAATCGCCCTCGACGATGTATAATTCGCTTTCCTCGGGCTTCCTACTGGAACAGTCGGCCAGCTTTCCCGGCAAGGTCATGCCTTCAAGCGCGCCCTTTCTTAAGATGGAAGCGCGGGCGGTTCTGGCCGCGATACGCGCTTGAGCCGAGAGAAAGCACTTGGCGATAATCGCTTCAGCCTCGCGCGGATTTTCCGAGAGGAAGGCCGCCAGAGCATCGCCGAATATTTGCTCAACATAGGTCTTAATATCCGCATTGCCCAATTTTCCCTTGGTTTGGCCTTCAAACTGCGGATTGGTCAGCTTCACGCTGATAATGGCGGTTAGTCCTTCGCGCACATCTTCACCGGTCAGGTTTTCCTCTTTTTCTTTAATCAAGTTTTGCGCTCGGGCGTAGCTGTTTAAAGTTCTGGTTAAAGCCGTGCGAAAGCCGGCAACATGAGTGCCGCCCTCGGCGTTTATAATATTATTGGCAAAAGCCAGCACGGTTTCGTTAAAACCATCATTATACTGCAGAGCCACTTCCACCCGGGTGTCGCTGACTTCTTTATCAATATAGAAGATAGTATCGTTTTTAACCTGGTTGTTGCGGTTTAAGGATTTTACATAGGCCTTGATGCCGCCTTCGAAATAAAATTTGTAATTCTTTTGGCGGTGGTTTTTCCGGCGATCCACCACTTCAATGGTTATACCCTTGGTTAGATAAGCCTGTTGCCTTAAGCGATCTAAAATCGTGCCCCAATTGAATTCGGTTTCTTCGAGAATTTGCGAATCAGGCTTAAAGGTGATAATCGTGCCGGTTTTTTTTGAATTGCCGATGGGCTTGACTTTTTTTAACGGTTTGCCCCGTTCGTATTCCTGCATCCAAATCTTGCCTTCGCGGTGCACCTCGGCTTTTAAATATTCGCTTAAAGCGTTAACCACCGAGACGCCCACGCCGTGCAGACCGCCGGAAACTTTATAGCCGCCGCCATCGCCGAATTTTCCTCCGGCGTGCAGCTTGGTTAAAACCGTTTCTAGAGCCGAAACTTTCGTTACTTTATGAATCCCGACCGGAATACCGCGGCCGTTATCGTAGACTTCAACCATGCCATTATCCAACAGAGTAACTCTAATGAGATTAGCGTGTCCGGCCATGGCTTCGTCAATGCCGTTATCCACCACTTCCCAAATTAAATGGTGTAAACCTGTCGCCGAAGTAGAACCGATGTACATGCCCGGTCTTTTGCGCACCGGCTCCAAGCCTTCAAGCACGGTAATTGATTCGGCGCCGTAATAATTGTCATTGGTTTTTTTTGCCATAGCTGATTAAATGCGAATTAAATGAAACTGATCGCGAATTTATTATAAAATTTACTCTAAGATTAGAGATTTTTATTGATTCGCTATTATTTAATTTAATTCGTGTTTTTATTCTTTCTTATACTATAATTTTAGCAAAAAATGGAGTTACTGGCAAGGGGAAAATTTCCTGATATTATGATAAATAAACTGAATTGGTTGTTTGCTATATCGGGATGGTTTATGTTAAAATAAAAACATGGATAACCAACAAAGTATTAATCAAAATCAAGAACAAATTAAACAAAGAGAGATTGAAGCCAAGCTGAAAAATTATAGCGGACCCGAGGGAGTGACTACCAAACAGCTGGAAATCGGCTTATGGTATGTTGAACATAAGCAATTATTCAGAAAATTGTTCTATGGTTTTTTAATTTTAGTCGGCGTGGTTTCTTGGACTTATTCTATTTATGGCTTTGCTTACTATTTAGCCCGCGGGATGAACGAAGACAGTATATTAGTGAAACAATTAGTTGAAACCAACAGCATCGGCCATGATTATATTTTACAAATTAGCGCCAAGCCGTTGTCTATCGCACCGATCGGCATTTTGAGATCAACTGATAAAAAATATGATCTCTACGCCCAGTTGACCAACGAGAATCAGAAATGGTGGGTGGAGTTTGATTATTATTTTATTGCCGCCGAGCTTCAGACGCCGAAAGCCAAGGGTTTTATACTGCCCGGAGAAACTAAATATTTCTTTTCCCTGGCTCAAGATTTTACTTACGAGCCGGATCAAGCCCAGCTGATTATGGAAAACATCAGCTGGCAGAGGATTGATCAGCATAAAATTTCCGATTGGAATCAATATTATCAGGAGCATTTAAATATTGAAAGCGCTGATATTAAGTTCACGCCCTCGAATTCAAGCCCATTATCCGAAAAGTTAAATTTAAACCAGCTGAGTTTCAACGCGACTAATCATACGGCTTATAATTATTGGGATATCGGCTTCGCGATTCTGCTTTACGGCGGCGGCGAGCTGGTAAATGTAAACCATTATACTTTAAACGATTTTATGTCCGGCGAAAAAAGATTTATTGAAATCAGTTGGCCGGGGGCGATCGGCTGGGTTGATTCGGTAAAAGTTATTCCCGAAATTAATATTATGAAAGATGATATTTATATTCCTTACGAAGGAGGGGTGGGGGAAAAAAAGTAGATTAAAATGACAAATGACAAATTTCCAATGACAAAATAATTTTCAGCGTAAGCGTAGCAAATTTGTAATTTGTCATTTGACATTGATTTGACATTTGTCATTAGTCATTGGTAATTTAGATTAATGTTTAATAAATTAGTTTCATATTTAAAAAATTTTGACTGGATCCTATTCGCCCCGGTGGTTTTATTGGTCTGCTTCGGTTTAGCGGAAATTTATAGCGTAGCGCTGGGGCGTTCGCAGTTAGACCTGCTAAATTTTAAAAAGCAAATCCTTTTTATCGTTTTAGGCATGGTTTTGCTTTTTTTGTTTGCTTTTTTTGATTATAATAATTTAAGAAGTTATCATAGGTATTTTTATATCATCGGTTTTATTTTATTAGTCGGAGTTTTAATTTTCGGCCAAGTGAACCGCGGCACCAGGGGTTGGTATAATCTGGGCGGTTTCAACCTCCAGCCGGTTGAATTGATAAAATTTATTTTGGTCTTATTTTTGGCAAAATATTTTTCTTCAATTTCGCTTAAAATTAAAGAGTTTAAACATCTCTTGGTTTCCGGCAGCGGAGTTTTGTTATTTATCGTTCTGGTGCTGGCGCAACCGGATTTCGGTTCGGCCTTTGTTCTATTTTTATTATGGCTGGCCATGGTGGCGCTGGTTGGTTTCAGTAAAAAATATTTTTTGATGATTTTTTTAGCCATAGCGGTTATTTTTACCGGTTCTTGGTACTTTGTGTTTCAGGATTATCAGAAAGAAAGAATAAACACCTTTTTGAATCCATCGTTTAATGACCTGGATCAAGGCTATAATGTTTCACAGGCGATTATCGCGGTTGGCGCCGGCGGACTAGCCGGCCGCGGCCTCGGGTTCGGGTCGCAATCGCAGCTTAAGTTTTTGCCCGAAGCTCAAACTGATTTTATTTTTGCCGTCATTGCCGAAGAGCTGGGTTTTATCGGGGTCTTGCTTATTTTATTATTCTTTGGTATATTTTTTTATCGGTCTATTTATCACCTAAAAAGAATCAACAATGATTTCGGAGTTTTTTTCATTTTGGGCTCGGTCAGCTTGATTTTTATTGAAATGTTTATTAATATAGGTATGAATCTCGGTATTTTGCCGGTCGTGGGCATATCTTTGCCCTTGGTCAGCTATGGCGGCAGCGGCTTATTGTCCAGTTTAATGCTGGTCGGGGTGATGGAAAGCATCATTATAAGATCTAAAATAAATTACTAAAAAGCGAGTTAAATGCCAATTAATCTCGAATTGTAGCGAATTATAGAGAATTTATAATAATTTGTATAAAGTTTCTATAGTTCAGTTTAATTCGTGTATTATCCGTTTATAATTCGCCTTAAATTCGTTATTATATGACAAAAGTACAGTTAAAGGCCTTGTTGATTGGTGAAGCCGACGGTAAGGCTAAAAAAATCAGAGGTACCGGCTTTATTCCGGCGGTTATTTACGGCTCCGGTTTGGCCAATAAAAATATTAAAGTTAAGAAGCATGATTTTGAAAAAGCCTTTCAGATAGCCGGTGAATTTAATTTGGTTGATTTATCCATTGGCGCGGAAAATCCGACCAAGGTTATCGTAAAGGATGTCCAACGGGACGGCATTACCGATAATATTATTCATATTGACTTCTACCAGGTGGATATGGCTAAAAAGATCATTGCTGAAATTCCTTTAAGTTTTATCGGCGAGGCGAAAGCGGTGAAAGATTTAGGCGGGACTTTGGTAAAAAACATGGATACGGTCCAGGTCAGCTGCTTGCCCGGAGACTTGGTCAGCCATATTGAAGTTGATATTTCCAAATTAGAAAGTTTCAACCAATTTATCAGATTACATGACTTGATTATGCCTAAGGGCGTGGAGCTAGCCAGCGCTACCAACGAAGCTGTGGTCGGCGTGGTTGAGACTAAGATTGAAGTGGAAGCGCCTAAACCGGTTGAAGGCGCGCCGGTTGAAGGCGAAGCCGCTTTAGCGGGTCAGGATAAAACAGCCCCGGAGAAAGAAGCTCAGGGGAAAGAAGCTAAGGCCGAAAAGAAGCCCGCAGAAACCAATAAATAGTTATTATTTGAATTGTATAACAAAACCTCCCGCTAAAATTCATAGGGGAGGTTTTGTTTATTTTTATAATGTTGATATCATTTAAGTTTAGACGGGATTTTTCGGCCTGAGGTTAATAAAAAAAATGTGATCAATCTATTCTTGGTGAAAAATAACAGCTTGCTATGAAGTCAAAATTTGGCTTAAAATTAAATAACCAGGGCAAGTTCGCCTTAGCTAAATATTTGGCGGTTATATTAGTTATCGGCCTAGTGATCGTCTTTTCGGCGGCCGCTCTAAATATTTCAAGAATGCGCGCCAGAGACTCGGTCAGGGCGCAAAGCATAGCTAAGATTAATCAAGCCTTGCTTCAATATTTTAGCAATTCTCTTAGCGGCTATCCGTTCTCAACCGGCGAGTGCTTGCAGGCCGCCTCCGGCGTTGGCGCCGAGCTGGTAGCCGCTAAAGTATTGCCGGAATTGCCGACCGATCCGCTTTGGCCGATGTCGGAGCCAATACAGTCAAACGGCGCTATTAGTGTCGGGCAAGAAGGGTTTTGTTATTTTTATTATTCCGACAAAAGTAATAATTTTAAACTAAGCTATTTTTTGGAATCAAACTCTAGGGCCGGTAAATCTGGAATAAATATAGCTACCAATAATTAGAGATTAATTTGTAGAATCGCAAAACGATCAAGACCGGCCAGGTCTTTTTTTATTTGGATTTTCGCTTGAGGCAGTTCCCGCTTGATCAACTTTTTCATCATCTTCGCCTGCCTAGGGTCAAATTCTAACATGACCGTGATGTCGCGTAACGCGTAACGCATAACGCATAATATGCTTATTTGTTTAAACAATTTTTCATACAGTTCAAGGCCTCGTTTGCCGGTAAACAGCGCAATTTTTGGTTCAAAATTAAGACCGATTGTATCCGCTGAACAATTATTTTTCCAAGTTTTACGGATATAGGGGAGATTGGCGAGAATGATAAGAGAACTATGAATCATGAATAATGAATCATGAATAACAGGAGTTAACAAATCGCCCTGGATAAATTTTATTTGTTTATAAACATAATGAGAACGAGCATTTTTTTTAGCGATAGCCAAAGCTTTTAATGATATATCTGACGCTAGAAATTGGGGATCTTCTGCTTTCCGGGTAGGCAGGGAAGTTAGAAATTTGGAAATAAAATTTTTGACTAAGCTTATAATTATACAACCACTGCCCGTACCGATATCGATAAAAGTTACGAGCTGTGAGTTATGAGCTATGAGCCTTAGCGCTTCTTCCACCATTAACTCAGTTTCGGGGCGGGGGATTAAAACATTCTTATTCACCATAAAGTCCAGTCCGAAGAATTCTTTGTGGCCGGTTAAATAAGCGATTGGTTCGCCTTTAAGCCGCTTTTTTAACAGTTGTTGATATCTGGAGTTTGCCTTAGGAGTTAATTTAATTTCTCCATGAACCAGCAAGAATTCAATCGGTTTTTTTAGAATGCCGGATAATAAAATTTCCGCCTCTAAGCGCGGAAGATTAATATGTTTAGCGCCTAATTTTTCGGCGGCAAGTTTTAGAGCTTGGTCTATAGTCATGATTTTTATTTGGCGGCCTTTTTTAACGCTTCAATAATTTCTCCGATATCTCCGTCCATAATTCTGGTTAAACCGTGCCAATTTTGCTTAATGCGGTGGTCGGTAAAGCGATCTTGGGGGAAATTATAAGTGCGGATTTTGTCGCTTCTGTCGCCGGAACCGATTTGCTGTTTTCTTTGGGCCGACTCTTTGGCGCGTTTTTCCTCTTCCATCTTAGCTAACAGCCTGGAACGCAATATCTGCATGGCTTGCTCTTTGTTTTGATGTTGGGATTTTTCGTTTTGGCAGGTGACTACCAAGCCGGTTGGCAGGTGGGTGATTCTAATAGCCGAGTATGTGGTGTTTACACTTTGCCCGCCCGGTCCGGAAGAGCAAAAAGTATCAATTTTAATGTCTTGCGGACGGATTTCCAGATCAATTTCTTCCGCTTCGGGCATAACCGCTACGGTAACGGCGCTGGTATGAACCCGGCCGGCTTTTTCCGTTGTCGGTACTCTTTGGACTCGATGCGTCCCGGCTTCATACTTTAGATTGCCGTAAATATTTTTTCCGCTGATAGAAAAGATCACTTCTTTATAGCCGCCGATGCCGATGCGGTTGGCGGAAAGAATTTGCAGTTTGGCGCCTTGCCTTTCGGCAAATCTGGCGTAGAGACGGAACAATTCGGCGGCGAATAAAGCCGATTCGTCGCCGCCGGTGCCGGCTCTGATTTCCATGATTATATTTTTTTTATCGTTGGGGTCGGCCGGGTGGAGTTCGGTCTCGATCTCGTTAGTTAATTTTTCAACTTGTTTTTTTAATTCAGTGGTTTCTTCCTTGGCGATTTTCAATAATTCTTGATCGGATTCTTGCCTGATCATCTCTTCGCTCTGAGCCAGTTGAGTTTGTTTTTTTTCCAATTCTAAAATCAGTTCAACCACGGTTTTAAGGTCACTGTGCTGTTTGGAAATTTCTTTCAATTTTTTTAAGTCGGAAATAATCGCCTGGTCTGATAACTGGCTTTCCAAGTCTTTAAATTTTTGTTTAATATTTGAATACATAAAAATAATAATTTTCAATTTTCAATTCTCAATTTTTAATTAATTTTCAATGATATAATTAATTAATTTTCAAACCACTTTATAGAAATTCAATTTGTTCGCAAATTTAATAAGCTTAGCCCAAACTTTATAAATAAAAACGGCTCTCTCTATAGAGTATAGCAATATTTCGCCATACTATAAAGAATGCCGTCTTTAAAATGGTGTAGTTACTTTTTTTCGGTTTTTCTATCTGCCTTGGCCTTAGTCTTGGCCACGCGCTTGGCCTTCTTGCTCTTATGCTTGGGCTTGCTCTTGGTTTTAGCTTCAATTTTAGCCTGGAATTTTTCTACGCGGCGGGCGCTGTCAATCAGCTTTTGTTTGCCGGTATAGAAGGGATGGCAGGCCGAGCAGATTTCCACCTTAAGCTCTTTTAGGGTTGAGCCGGTGGTAAAAGCATTGCCGCAAGCGCAAACTACTTTGGCTTCCGGATAATATTTCGGGTGGATGTCTTTTTTCATAAAAACGAATAATACACGAATTTAAAACGAATTTAACGAATAAATTCGCGATGAATTATTATAGTTTGAAAATTATATTAAGGAGGCGAGAGTGAAACAGCGCTCCTTGTTATTTATGGTGCCCGAGCAGGTTGTCCCTAGCGCTTAGCGCCAGGTGAGCTGTCCTACATTAGCTCCGGACTCTGTTGTCCTTCTCATTCCGAGCAGGTATGCTTGGGACGGCGGGCGACACGTCAACGGAATTTCACCGTTGCATAAAAAACAATGCGTCTGCAAATCACTCTCGCCAAAGTTGTTTTAGGGTTGAAGTTTTTTAAAACTTCAAAAATTATCGGCCAAGAGGGCAGGAATTGAACCTGCGCGTATTCATTAAATATATTGCATGACGGCTGGGAACCGCCCGCGATACTGAACGCTCGTATCATCGAGCAACCTCTTGGCCAAATTGGCGGCGGAAAATGCGTCTGTCTCAAAACACCTATGAAGAGAAAGGGACAGTTTTACGAACTTTCCGCCGTAAGGGAATGGTGCGCACGGCCGGAGTTGCACCAGGCATATTATCGCCGGGTTAGGGCGACGCTCTACTTTTGAGCTACGCGCGCACCCAAATTGGCGGCGGAGAACGTGACCGAGACTACCGCACCTCTCCAATGCACGAAAGGAGGGCGGCCACATTCTCCGCCGTAAAATCTATAAAGATCGATTGGCCGAGGGGGCTGGATTCGAACCAGCGAATAACTGCTCCGAAGGCAGTTGCGTTTAGCCACTTCGCCACCCCTCAACCACATTTTCCTTAATGAAATTTTCAAACTTATATTCAATAGATTTCACACTAACATAAAAAATAAATTTTAGCAAGATCCGCCCGCCTTTAGGCGAGGTTGACAGATTAGAAATAATATTATAATCTATTTTAATAGCAGACACTGCTATTTTTAAGTAATTAATAAATCTCTCATACTCCTTTAATTTCCTTGTTCCGCTAAGGCGGGATGATTCGGAGTAGAGGCTAAGCCCCGCCAAGGCGGGGTGAAAAGGAAAGCGAAAAATATGAAAATACCTTCAATCGAAGAGCTGCTTAAAGCCGGAATGCACTTTGGGCATCGCACTTCAAAATGGCACCCGAAAATGGAGCCTTTTATTTTTGGTTCAAGAAAAGGCATTCATATCATAGATTTGAGAAAAACCCAGGTAATGCTGGAAGCGGCTTTAGAGTATTTAAAAAAACAGGCCCAAGAAGGCAAATCAATCCTCCTGGTCGGTACTAAAATGCAAGTCAAAAAGATTTTGAAAAAAACCGCTGAAGAAACCAATATGCCCTATGTCTCGGAAAGATGGCTGGGCGGCTTGTTAACCAACTTTGCCGTAATTAGGAATTTAGTCAGAAAACTCAAAGATTTGATTGAGAAAAGAGATAGCGGCAAGCTGGATAAATATACTAAGAAAGAGAGGCTTGATTTCGACCGCGAGATCGCCAAACTGGAGACCAATGTCGGCGGCTTAGTCAGCTTAACCAAGACCCCGGATATAATTTTTATTTGGGATATTAAAAAAGAGAAAACCGCTTTTGCCGAAGCTTTAAAGAAAAAAATTCCGTTGGTGGCGGTTTGCGATACCAATGTAAACCCGGACGGAGTTAAATATATTATCCCGGCCAATGACGACGCGACCAAGGGCATTAAGCTGGTAATGGGATTGGTAAAGGAAGCGATGCTTGAAGGCAAGGCGGCGGTTAAAGAGAATAAACAATAAGAGTACAAATTTTTAATTTTTAATTTTGTAAATAATTTTTAATATCATAATGTTAAATATTAAAAATTAGATATTATTTAAAAATTCAAAAATTATAAAATTAAAAATTCTTAACAATATTATGGAAAAAATAAAATTATTACGCGAAAAATCCGGCGCCGGCATGGTTGATTGCAAGAAGGCTTTAGACGAAGCTCAGGGCGATATTGATAAAGCCATGGAAATTTTAAGGAAAAAAGGCATTGTCAAGGCGGCGAAGAGAAGCGAGCGTGAAACCCAAGAAGGCGTGGTCAAGATGGCCGTGTCGGCGGATAATAAAACCGGCTATATTCTAGAAATAAACGCTGAAACCGATTTTGTGGTGCGCAGCGCTAAGTTTCAGGATTATGCGGATAAAGTTATAAATTTAGCCAAAGAAAATAAGCCGAAAGATTTGGCTCAGTTAATGTCTTTGGATTTTGGCCAAGGGACGGTTAAAGATGAACTTGATAGTTTAAGCGGAATCATCGGCGAGAAATTGGATCTTAAAAGATATGATATGTTAGAAACCAGCGGCTCCATCGCCAGTTATTCCCACTTGGGCGGTAAAATCGGCGTGATCGTCGCTTTAGACCAAGCCGGAAAAAAAGATTTAGCTTACGAAATCGCCATGCAAATCGCGGCCGCCAGCCCGGAATATGTCAGGCCGGAAGATGTACCGGCGGAAAAAATAGCTAAAGAAAAAGATATTTATAGAGAAGAATTGCTAAAACAGGGCAAGCCGGAAAATATGATTGAAAAGATTATCATAGGCAAACTGAATAAGCTTTATGAACAGATTTGCCTGGTCAAGCAGGAATATATTAAGGATGACGAAAAGCGCGTTGAAGATATATTAGGTGGTGCGAAAGTGGAGAAGTTTATTAGATATAGTTTGTAAATTTTTAATTTTTAATTTTGTCCCCCTTCGCTTGCGCTATGGAGGATAAATAATTTTATAAGTAATTTTTAATGCTTTAATTTTTAATAATTAGAAATTTAAGCATTATTTAAAAATTAGAAATTAAAAATTAGAAATTTCTCTATGAAGATAGCTCAAGTACAATTCGCTTCTTGGGATAAAAAATATAATTTTGACCCGGCTGATTTAACGATAAAAGTCGGCGATCAGGTTATAGTAAAGACTGAATTAGGCTTGGAATTAGGCAAAGTCGTCGGCTTTATCGATTTGCCGACGCCGAACGGAGCGGAAGAAAAGCCCGAATCAGCCGGTTCTTTAAGCCCAGATCAGCCGGCTTCGGCTGGCGGGCAGACCGGTTCTGGCCGGATAAAAAAAATCATTAGAAAAGCGGCAGCGGCCGACTTCGAGAAACTGCCCGACGCTAAACAGCTGGATGAAGATTTTTCCTATTGCAAAAAAGTTATTGAAAAATATCAATTAGCCATGAAATTGGTGGGGGTGCATTACTCTTTTGACGATTCCAGAATCACATTTCCTTTCATCGCCGATTCCAGGGTGGATTTTAGGGACTTGGTCAAAGATTTGACCAAGCATTTCGGCCGCAGCATCAGATTACAGCAAATCGGCATTCGCGACGAAGCCAGATACTGCGGCGACTTCGGCCATTGCGGCCGGCCGTTATGCTGCGGGCGGTTTTTGGGAGAACTTAATTCAATCACTTCGGAGATGGCGGAACTGCAGCAATGCGCCCACCGCGGTTCGGAAAGAATTTCCGGCATCTGCGGCCGGCTGATGTGCTGTTTGTCTTTTGAAGAAAACGGTTATAAAAAGCTGGCCGAAAAATTGCCGCCGCTTTATAGCGAGGTTATAGTTGACGGTAAGAGGGGGAGAGTGGTGGCTCACCATATTTTAAAGCAGACTGTGGGCGTGCAAATTTATGAAAATAACGGCGAAGCGGCTACGATGATTGAGGTAGGGCCGGACAGGGTAAAAAAATCGCGCAACGCATAATCGGAAAGTAAGCGCTTCTTAAAACAACCGCGTAAGAACGGCTTTAATGGCCGTTTTTTGTTTTATTCAGAATATGATATAATAATTTCATAATTATTAAGTGAAAATCTATGAATATCGCTATAAATGGCTTTGGCCGAATTGGCCGAGCCGCTTTTAAAGCATTATTAAGTAAAAAGAGCGTCAATATTGTGGCCATAAACGATTTAACCGACACTAAGACCTTGGCGCATCTGTTAAAGCACGATAGTTGCTATGATTTTGATAAAAAGGTGGGTTTTGATGAGAAAAATCTAATGGTTGACGGCAAGAAATATCTGGTTTTGGCCGAGAAAGAACCGGCTAAATTACCCTGGAACAAGCTGAAAGTAGATGTTGTCTTGGAATGCACCGGCCGATTCTTGGACGCGTCCGGAGCCGGACAGCACCTTGAAGCCGGCGCTAAAAAAGTTATCCTGTCCGCGCCGGCTAAAGAATTAACCCCCCCAACCCCCCTTGTCAGGGGGGAGGAAATTAAAACCATTGTTTTGTCGGTTAACGAGAAAGATTTAAATAAAAACGACAAGATTATTTCCATGGCTTCTTGCACTACCAATTGCTTGGCGCCGGTCACTAAAATAATTTCTGATAATTTTGGCGTTAAAAAAGCCGTTATGTCCACCACTCATTCCTATACGGCCGACCAAAATTTGGTAGATGGGCCGCATAAGGATTTGCGCCGGGCGCGCGCAGCGGCTTTAAACATTGTTCCTACCACAACCGGCGCGGCCAAGGCTGTTACTAAAACTATGCCGGAGCTTAATGGCAAATTCGACGGCCTGGCTTTGCGCGTGCCCACTCCGGTGGTATCTTTGTGCGATACCGTCTACCTGACTGAAAAGCCGACTAGCGCTGAAGCCGTCAACGAGATTTTTAAAAAAGCCGCGGCCGGAGCTTATAAGAGCTTTGTGGCGGTTACCGAAGAACCGCTAGTGTCATCCGATTTTATCGGCCATCCGGCCAGCGCCATCGTGGACCTGCCGTTAACTAAAGTAATCGGCGGCGACCTGTTAAAAGTGATCGCTTGGTATGATAATGAATGGGGCTATTCCTGCCGACTGGCGGATTTGTGCGAGTATATTGGGAAGAATCGGTTGATCTAGTAAATAATTGAAAGTCTCTAGAATTTTCAATTCTCAATTCTCAATTTTCAAACAATTTTCAATGACAGAATTTTCAATTTGAAAACGCCAAATAATTATGTTTGAAAATTTAGACATTAAGTCATTGTTTAGAAATTGAAAATTAGAAATTGGAAATTTATTTTATGGATATCCTAGAAAAAATTAAACAAGCCGGTTTGGTTGGGCGCGGCGGCGCCGGTTTTCCCGTGGCAAAAAAGTGGGAATCGGTCTGTCAGTGTTGCACGGAAAAGAAATGTGTAGTCTGCAACGCGGCCGAAGGCGAGCCCGGCCTGGTAAAAGATTGCTATATTTTAGAGCATCACGCGGATAAAGTGATTAATGGTATGAAAATCGCCATTGATTTTTTAGCCAAGAACAGGTGCGCTGTAAAAGGTTATATATTTTTGAATTATGCTTATAATAAAAAATATAGTAAAAAGATAGCCGCTTTGTTAAAAGATTCGGCTATAGAAATTTTCGTCAAGCCTTTAAACGCGGGATATATAGGAGGAGAAGAAAGCGCGGCTTTAAACGCGATTGAAGGCCGTAGAATTGAACCCAGACTAAGGCCGCCTTTTCCGGTAACTCGCGGCCTTTGGGGGTTTCCCACTATTGTAAATAATGTAGAGACTTTTTATAATGTCAGCCTGGTGAACTCCGGCCAATTTAAAAATGACAGATTTTTTGATATTGCGGGCGACTGCCCGAACGAAGGAGTCTTTGAATTGCCGGCTGGTTTTACCATTGAAAAAGTTCTTAAAGAAACTAAAAATTATCCGAAATTTCCTTTTTTCGTTGTGGCAGGCGGAGATATGTCGGGTGAAGCTTTGAATAGCCGGCAGTTAAAACGGCCGGCTTTAGGCGCCGGATCAATCACGGTCTACAGCCTGGCTAAAAATAATTGTAAAGACCTGATCAATCATTGGCTGGATTTTTTTTCGGGCGAAACTTGCGGGCAGTGCACGCCCTGCCGCGAGGGCACGCTTAGGCTTAAGGAAGTTTTTACCGCCGAGAAAACCGATTGGGTTTTATTTAATAATTTATTGGACAACTTAACCGATACTTCGATTTGCGCTTTAGGCGGCTCGGTCGCCATACCGATAAAAAGCTTTATTAAGAATGTCTGGCCGGAAATGGAGTAACCCACAAATCTACAAATTAGCTACGAATAATACAAATATTTATTTACAATATTTAAATATTAATTAACGGAATTTATATTTATTAATTAGTAATATTTGTAGTTGATTTGTAGATTTGTGGGTGAATTACATTTTAGAAATATAAAACTTGTTAGAATATGAAAAAAATAAAAATTAATATAGACGGCAAAGAAATCGTCTGTAATCAGGGTACGACCATAATGAAAGCGGCCAGGGATCACGGAATTGATCTGCCCAGCCTTTGCTTTCACCCTGACCTTTCGGTTAAAGCCAATTGCCGGGTTTGCGTCGTTGAAGTTTCTTCCGCGGCTAATTCAGGACCGGCTAAGCTGGTAACATCTTGTAATACCGTAGTTGAAGATGGCATGGTTATTAAGACCGACACCGAGCGGGTAAAAAGATCGCGCAATTTAAATATAGAGTTAATTTTCGCCGAACATATTGAAAGATGCCCGACCTGCATTTGGCGGGTAAATTGTAAACTATTGGAATTAGCCGATAAATATAAGATAGAAATTACCAGATTTAAAGATCGCAAGGGCAAGAGAAAGGTTTATAAATTCGCCAACGCCGTGGAGATTGACGGCAGCCAATGCATTGATTGCCGCAATTGCATAGAAGCATGTTCAAGTTTGCAGAAGATAAATTTTTTGGAGCTTAGAGGCAAGGGGACCGAGCAGGAAGTGGTGCCGGTTACGGAGAAAAGCGTTTTTTCTTTTCGTGATAAGAGTAAGAAAAAAACCGACTGTATCTATTGCGGCCAATGCGCCGTTCATTGCCCGGTGGGCGCGGCGCAGGAGCACTCCGATTGGGAGCTGGTAGAAAAAGCTTTATCCGCCCGAGGCGGATCGGCCTCGGGCCGAAAAGATGGTAAAATTGTCGTAGCGCAATTCGCGCCTTCAATCAGGGTTAGCATCGGCGAAGAATTCGGCGTTCCCGCCGGCAAGGTGATGACCGGCCAGGTAGTGGCGGCTTTGAAAAAGTTAGGCTTTAATTATGTTTTTGACGTAAATTTTGGCGCTGACATCACTACTATCGTTGAAGCTGAGGAGCTCCTAGAGAGGATAAAGAGCGGTCAGGGTTTGCCCATGTTTACTTCCTGCTGTCCGGCTTGGATAAAGTATGTGGAGTTTTTTCGGCCTGATTTAATTCCCAACATGACAACCGCTAAGAGCCCCCAGGTGCATAGCGCCGGTATTATCAAAACTTATTGGGCCGAGAAAATGTCCGCCCAAGGCGGATCGGCCTTGGGCCGAAATTTTAATCCGAAGAACATAACCGTAGTGTCCGTTATGCCCTGTACCGCCAAGAAATTTGAAGCCGGCCGCAAAGAGCTTAAGATAAAAGGAATTTTACCGATTGATCAGGTAATTACCACCCGCGAACTGGCCTGGCTGATTAAAAAAAATAGAATAAATTTTACCGGCCTAAAATCTCTGCCCGCCGATAACCCTCTCGGAGAGTCCAGCGGGGCGGCGGCGATTTACGGCGCTACCGGCGGGGTTATGGAATCAGCCCTAAGGACGGCCGAATATTTGATGGAGACCGCGCAAGGCACGGTTTGCCGAGATTTAAAAAAAGCGGAAAAATTAAATAATAAGTTTTGCAATACCAGAATTGAGTTTGAAGATGTCCGGGGGCTCAACGGGGTAAAAAAAGCCGAATTAATGATGGGGGATAAAAAAATCAGAGTAGCGGTGGTGAACGGTATCGGCAACATCCAGCCGATTTTGGACAATTTAAAAGATTTTGACTATATTGAAGTTATGGCCTGCCCGGACGGCTGTATCGGCGGCGGCGGCCAGCCGATTCCCACCACGGCGGAGATTAGGAAAAAAAGATTGGCCGCGCTGTATAAAATTGATTCAGGCAATAAAATAAGGCGGGCGCATGAAAATAAAGAGGCGATTCTAGCCTTAAGTTGGCTAAAAGAAAAGGGCAAATTAGAGCATCAAGTTTTACATACGACTTATAAGAAGAGAAGTTAATAACTAAAAATATCATTAAATCGTCTTAGGCGCTGTCGGCAGGATGTTGCTTTTTCACTTAGACGAAATTTGTGTATTTTTGCAGGAAATTATTCAGTGGTAAAATGAAAATTAAATAATTTCCTGCAAAAACAATACAATTTCACCCTGTTTGCCTTATTAGCGCCGAGGCAGGCACTGAGGAGCCGCTCAAAATCAACATCCTGCCGACAGCTAACAAATATATGACAAACCAAAAAATTCATTTAGCGGTAATTTCAATCTTAGTAGAAGATCGGCAGACCAACGCCGGAAAAATGAATCAGTTGTTAACCGATTCGGGTCATTTAATTATCTCCCGGCTAGGGGTTAATGTTCAACCGGCTTGCATAAAAAGCTGCACCGGCCTGATTGCCTTAGCGGTGAAAGGCACGGCAGAGGAGATAATGGATTTAACCAAGAAGTTGGACGAACTTTATGGTCTGGTGGCCAAGGTGAATGTAATGACGAAATAGCTAAATATCCTTTGCCTGGCAAGTATGTAAACAATTAATAATCATTAATAAAACTATGGAAATTATCAAAGACCAAACTTTAGAGAATGTTAACGTCCAGGCGCTAACCCAGTTTATCGCCTTAGCCGGGACTGCCGCGATTCTGCCGTTTTTTATCCATCTACAATGGATCACTGGTCCGGTTATCAACGCGATTTTCATTTTGGCATTATTCTTGGTCGGCATCAGGAGCGCTCTGGTTATCTGTCTGATTCCCAGTTTGATGGCCTTGTCCGGCGGGCTTCTACCCGCGGTTTTGGCGCCGGTCGTGCCCTTTATCATGATCGGCAATGCGATTTTTGTCTTAGCCGTTGATTGGTTTTACATTCAAGCGAAAGACAGCAGTAAGGGTTATTGGCTGGGAATTATAATCGGCGCAGTTTTGAAATTTGCCTTTTTATTTTTAAGCGTAAGCTGGATAACGAAATTACTGATAAAAAAGGAGCTGGCCGCGGCGGTGGCGCAGATGATGAGCTGGCCGCAATTGGCCACAGCCGTCTTGGGCGGTATGATCGCTTTCGCAATTTTAAAGTGGTTAAAGAGGCTTTAATATGTCGGAAAAAAAACTTCCCAAGGTCGGCGTGGGCGTGATGATTCAAAATAAAAATGGCGAGGTGCTGATGGGCTCGCGAATGGCTCCCGTCGCCGGTGAGTGGTGCTGTCCGGGCGGTAGCGTGGAGTTTGGAGAGAGCTTGTTGGAGGCAGCCGTAAGGGAAACTAAGGAAGAGACCGGTTTGGAGGTTTATGATTTGAAACTAATTTCCGTGGTTGAAGAAAAACGTTATATAAAAATCGATGGAAAGTATTTTATTGTAGCTTGTTTTAAATCAGAAAATTACCGAGGAGAGCCAAGGTTAATGGAACCGGATAAGTTTAAAGAATGGTGTTGGTTTAGTTTGGAAAATCTGCCGGATAAGATGCTGGAGGCCACGGAAATTATGATTAAGAATTTTAAATCAGGAAAGATTTATTGATATAATTTCATTGTTAAAATAATATTACAGGATTGATAGCCTGTTTTTTTGACTTTTGTACTATTCTATTGTATATTTTAGCTATAATTGTGATAATATTAAAGGCTAATAATAGTGCTTATTTTGTTTTATGAAAATTCCCGATTATGTAAAAAATATTTTGGAGAAACTGGACCAAGCAGGATTTGAAGCCTATATCGTGGGCGGCTGCGTGCGTGATTTATTAATGGCAAAGGCACCTAAGGATTGGGACATAACTACTAATGCACGGCCGGAAAAAATTTTAGAAATTTTTACGGACGGAAAATATGAAAATATTTTCGGCACGGTTTTAGTACCGATAAAACTTGAAAACGGGGAGATTGAAGATGTGGTAGAAGTAACGACTTATCGCTCGGAGCAGGGTTATAGCGATCGGCGGCATCCGGATGAAATTAAATTTGAAGACAGTCTGGAAAAAGATTTGAGCCGCAGAGATTTTACGGTTAATGCCATGGCCCTTCGGCTTCGCTCAGGGCAGGCCCCGGAGATAACCGATTTGTTCGGCGGAAAAAAAGACTTGAAAAAACGGATTATTCGGGCGGTGGGCGAGCCGGAAGACAGGTTTAAAGAAGATGCTTTGCGCATGATGCGGGCGGTCAGATTGGCTTGCCAGTTAAATTTTTCCCTTGAGCCTAAAACCGAACGGGGCATTATTAAAATGGCCGGCGGCATTAAATTCGTTTCCGGCGAACGGATCCGCGATGAACTCATTAAAATATTGGAATCAGACAAAGCTTATGAAGGCATCATGATGCTTCATGAATTTAAGCTGCTTCAATATATTATCCCGGAGCTGGAGCGGGGCGTGGGCGTGGATCAAAATCGGCATCATATTTACACGGTTTTTAACCACAGCGTTTTATCTTTAAAACATACGCCCAATAAAAAATGGCAGGTTAAGCTGGCGTCATTGCTTCACGATATCGCCAAGCCGCAAACCAAGAGGATTATTAAAGGCGATGTTACTTTTTATAACCATGATTTAATGGGAGCCAGGGTGACCGGCAAAATTATGTCCAGGCTGAAGTTTTCTAATGACGACATTGAAAAAGTAACTAACCTGATCAAGAACCATATGTTTTATTATAATGTCGGCGAGGTGACGGAAAGCTCGGTTCGCCGCTTGATTAGAAAGGTGGGTGAAGAAAATTTGGCCGACCTGATTGATTTGCGCATTGCCGACCGGCTGGGTTCGGGCGTGCCCAAGGCTAAGCCGTATAAGCTAAGGCACTTGGAGTATATGATGGAGAAAGTCAGGCATGACGCGGTTTCGGTTAAAATGTTAAAAATCAACGGCGATAATTTAATGAAATTGTTGAAAATTGAACCCGGGCCGAAAATCGGAGCGATTTTAGATGTCTTACTATCCGAAGTAATTGAAGATCAGAAATTGAACAATCAGGAATATTTGGCGGCGCGGAGCGCTGCACTTAATAAGATGGACTTAAAAGAATTAAGAGAACGAGCTAAAGAGAAAATAGAAGAGAAAAAGATGGAGGACGATGAAGAAATAAAAAAAGAATTTTATGTTAAATAATATATGCAAAAAGGCATATTGGCGTTAAAAAATTTATATATTTTATCCTTCGTGATAATGATTGGCGTGATTATTCTCCACCCTTTAATATTGGAGAAAAACTTACCGGACTTAAGCCACGAGCACGAGGAAATTTTAGAGATAATTTTGAGCGCTTTACTTTTCGGCTTGGGTTATTTTATCTATCTTCTATACAAAAAAGAAATTAAAAAGAATGAAGAAGAGTTAAAGAATTTAAACTCTCGCCGCTTGACTTTGGAAGAACGGCTGGAAGAGGCCTTTAAGCATATCGGCCAAGTTAATATTCAGATTCAGGAAATCAAAGCCATTTTCAGCGGTTTTAAAAAATATCCGGAGAGCAAGAATGAATTAAAGAAAATTTTCAGATATTTTTCGGAAAAGATTTTAAGCATTGTTGCCGTAGATTGGGTTTTATTTAAAATAATTAACTTGGACGATTTCAAAACCTTGAGCGAGCATTGCCATTGCCGCCAAGGCGCGGCCGCTTTGACGAGCCGGATCAGCAATCACGATTTAATCAATAATTTTAATTTAGAGTCATTTATAATTTTTTGTTCCGACCGAAATGATTTAAAAATCAAAATTTGCTGCCTGATTCCAAGAATAAAAATTGCCGGGCAGACCGAAGTGCTGATTAAAGCGATTATCAATCAATTGGAGATGATCTATTTGATTTTTTCCTCGAATTATTATGGAGATGTTAAAGTGGCGAATATTTCAAAAAGCATTTAAATTTTTATGGGTATACTGAAATTGAAGAAATTGAGAATAAAAATATGAAAAGAATTATTCTATTAATTATTTTATCGCTAACCTTAACCGCTTGTTCGGAAAGTCCGGTGAGCATAGACGAGACCAGCGCGCCCAAGACTATGGACAATTTCAACGAAGCGGATATAATAGGTAGAATGACAGCCATAAAAAACGGCTTAAAGCCGAATGTAAAACCTACCGGAGGGACAGAAGCGCCGGCCGAAACGGCTCCGGCGCCGGATAGCGGCCAAAAGCAGTTGGAGAATCTGGCTGCGCAATTCGACAGCGCTATTATTAAAACCAATTTTGGCGATATTATTGTTAAATTTTACGCTCAAGAATCGCCCATCACGGTTAATAATTTTTTAAATTTAGCCAAGGCTGGATTTTATAACGGCACGAAATTTCACCGGGTGATTAAAGATTTCATGATTCAGGGCGGCGATCCGTTAAGCAAAGACGACGATCCATCTAACGACGGCCAAGGCGGTCCGGGCTATCAATTTCAGGATGAAATTAATCAGCACAAATTGGTTAAAGGCAGCTTGGCCATGGCCAATTCCGGAGCCAATACCAATGGCTCGCAATTTTTTATCGTAACTAAAGATTCGACGCCCTGGCTGGACGGCAAGCATACTAATTTCGGCTATGTGGCCGAGGGCATGGAAGCGGTGGAAAAGATTGAAAATGTCGAGGTGAACGGAGACGACCATCCGCTGCAGGATGTTACGGTAAACGGCGTAGAGCTAGTAAGCGCGGAAGCCGGAGATGAAGCTAAGGTCGTCGGTCCGGAATTGCCGTCCGGCGTCGCGCCAGCTTCGGAAGATGAATCAGCCAGTTCAACCTTAGAAAATCAATAGTAAATCATAATTTGTAAATCAACATGGGCTTATAGTATAGTGGTAGTACGCGGCATTCGCATTGCCGAGACGCGGGTTCGACTCCCGCTAAGTCCACCATAATTATTAAATGAAAATATTATGCCATTGATTATCAGGTGGCTCATCATGGTCCTGGCGATTATGATCAGCTCGTATTTAATACCCGGCGTCGTGGTAGCCGGTTTTTGGACGGCTTTGTGGCTGGCCTTGTTTTTGGGAATTATTAATGTTTTGGTTAAACCGGTTTTAATTTTAATAACCCTGCCTATCAATATTCTAACCTTAGGGTTGTTTACTTTTGTCATTAACGCTTTGCTTATTTTATTAGCCGCTTCGGTGATTAAAGGTTTTTCGGTGAACGGATTTTGGATAGCGATGCTGTTCAGCATTATTTTATCAATAGTCAGCTATGTTTTAAATAACATTTTTAAGGTTCAAAAATAGTAAATCACGGGATATCGTATACCGGTAGTACACACGCTTCGGGTGCGTGTAGACTGGGTTCAATTCCCAGTATCCCGACATGTAATATTAATTAGGATGTCAGTTTAACCGTGTAACGGCGAGTGTAGACTGGGTTTCCGCCCAAGGCGGACCAGCCTCGGGCTGGCAATTCCCAGTATCCCGACCATGTTAAGCCAATTTCTCAAGCAGTTTAATCAGGACGGCGAAGTTTATTTAAGGATAAAGGCCCGGCCTGGTTCGGTTACCGATAAAGTCAAGCAAATCCTAAAGGATGATGACGGGGAAATAATTAAGATAGACATAGCGGCGCCGGCGATTCGGGGCAAAGCTAATTCAGAGCTAATAAAATTTTTAGCGCGGGAATTTAGCGTTAGCAAAAGTAACATTAAAATAATCAGTGGAGCCGGCGAGAGGTTAAAATTGGTGAAGATAGTTAAATAATGTAAAATGTAAATCTCAAAGTTGAAAATGACAGTTAAAAATGTAAAATTATCAGTTTTTTAACTACAAATTACATTTTTATTTTTTCATTTTTATTTTTTTATGCCTGATAAAAAAACACAACAAAATATTCCTGTTCATGTCGGCATTATTATGGATGGCAATCGGCGCTGGGCGCGCGAAAGAAACCTGCCGACTTTTGAAGGCCACCAGAAAGGCTATGAAAAGTTAAAATCAACTCCGGAATGGTTTTTTTCTCGCGGGGTAAGCATTGTATCGTTCTACGCTTTCTCGGTTGAAAACTGGAATCGGCAGCAAGATGAAGTTAATTATTTAATGAAATTATTATTACATGCCGTTGAGTCTAGCTTGCGGGAGCAGGCTAAAAAGCAAGGTTATAAAGTTTTAATCAGCGGACGGACTGAAGAATTGCCCGGAGATTTGCCGGCTAAATGCGCGGAGATTATCGCCGAAACAAAAAATAACAGAAATGGCACGGTAAATATTTGCTTAAATTATGGCGGCCGGGCCGAAATAGTGGACGCGGTGCGGAAAATGATAAAGAATAAAGTTGAGTTGGAGCAGGTGCACGAGGGCATGATAAAAAAATATTTGTATAATGGCGACCTGGCCGACCCGGATATAGTGGTGCGCACCTCGGGCGAGCAAAGGCTTTCCGGCTTTCTGGCTTGGCAGTCGGTTTATAGCGAGCTATTTTTTATAAAAAAATATTGGCCTGATTTTGAAGAGGTGGATGTAGAAATTATTTTAAGAGAGTATGCGGAAAGAAAGAGGCGGTTTGGGGCGTAAAAATTTTGCAATTTTTAATTTTATAATATCCAAATATCTTAAGAAATAATTTTATTAAAAATTAAGGTATTAAAAATTATTTAAAAATTAAAAATTACAAAATTTAAAAATTGATATTTTAGCGTGCGCTCAAAACCAAATCCAGTAGCACGATTAGGATTTATAATTTATAAATATGGTGTTTTATAATAAAACTTCGCCTTTAGCCGATAGAATACGGCCGGAAACGCTGAAAGATTTATTGGGGCAAGATGAAATTATCGGGCAGGGGAAATTACTAAGGCAGGCGATAGAGAGCGATAATTTGCCTTCAATGATTTTTTGGGGTCCGCCGGGGAGCGGCAAAACCACTTTGGCTCATATAATTGCCCGTTTGACCAAATCTGAATTTTTACAATTTAGCGCCGTTACCAGCGGCTTAAAAGATTTAAAGGAAGTCATTAAGAAAGCGAAGGAGAATGCCATTGAAGACAAAAAAACCATTTTGTTTATTGATGAGATCCACCGCTGGAATAAGGCCCAGCAAGACGCTTTGCTGCCCCACGTTGAACGCGGAACCATAATTTTAATCGGCGCCACCACGGAGAACCCGAGCTTTGAAGTGCGCGGAGCGTTGTTATCAAGATGCCGCGTTTTCGTTTTAAAGCAATTAGGCGAAGCGCAGCTGGAAACTATAATTGGAAGAGCGGTTAAAGATAAAGATAAGGGTTTGGGCAAAATGGAAATTAACCTAAGCGAAGATGCCGTAAAAATGCTGGCTCAACTATCCAACGGCGACGCCCGTACGGCTCTTAATGTTTTAGAATACGCCGCCTCAATGAACAGTAATATTTCTATCAATGTCATCAAGGAAGCTTTTCAAAAATCTTATTTATTTTACGATAAAGACGGGGAAGAGCACTATAATATTATTTCCGCTCTGCATAAAGCCATGCGCGGTTCCGACCCGGACGCGGCTTTGTATTGGCTGGCGCGCATGACCGAAGCGGGCGAAGATCCGCTCTACATCGCGCGCCGGCTGGTGCGGTTCGCCTCGGAAGATATCGGCTTGGCTAATTCGCGCGCCTTAGAGCAGGCCGTGGCCGCCTACGAGGCTTGCCATTTCATCGGTTTACCCGAATGCAATGTGATTTTAGCCCAGGCCGTTGTCTATATGGCCAAATGCCAGAAGTCCAACGCTTTGTACACCGCTTATAATCAAGCGGCTGCCGATGTGCGCGAGTACGGCAACCTGCCGGTGCCGCTCCATATTAGAAATGCGCCGACAAAATTAATGAAAAACTTGGGCTACGGCAAGGATTATAAATACAGCCCGGATTATGATTACAAAGAAAAGCAGGAGTACTTGCCGGAGAAATTAAAGGGAAAAAAGTATCTAAAATAATGTAAAATGTAAATCTCAAAGTTAAAAATGACAATTTAAAATGCAAAGTTATAAATAAGCCTTTTGAGTTCAATTTTAGATTTTACATTGTCATTTTACATTTTGAGATTTTAATTTTAAATTTATTCCATGAATTACGCCAAGCAATCCATAGCTTTGCCTGAAGGAGAATGTAGTAAAAAATCTAAATTGTTGCTCCACATCTGCTGCGTCGGTTGCGGAGTCTATGTCAGCCAGCTATTAAAACAGGATTATGAAGTAATGCTGTTTTTTTATAATCCCAATATTTGGCCCATGGAAGAATATGAAAAACGACTGGCGGAGGCGGAGAAGATTGCCGAGCAATTTAATTTGGCGATAATCAAGGGTGATTATGATCATGAAAAGTGGCTGGAAGCGGTTCGCGGCCGCGAAAACGATCCGGAGCGAGGCGAGCGCTGCCTGATCTGCTATAAATTCAGATTGGACGCGGCCGCGGATATGGCGAAAAAATTAAACTGCGGTTATTTAACCACCACCCTGACCACTAGTCCGCATAAAGACGCTGGAGCCATAAATAAAATCGGCGAGCGAGCGGCCGCGCGACCTGGCCTTAAGTTTATAAATAAAGATTTTAAAAAGCAGGACGGCTTTAAAAAATCCTCCGCCATTTCCCGAGAGCTCGGGCTATACCGGCAGAATTATTGCGGCTGTGAATTCAGCAAATCCCGCAACTGAGAAATTCATTTGTAATTTAACAGGTTTTTATGTTATAATGCTAACATAATTCATTATTCAAACTACATGCTTCCTGAAAAATGGCAACAACTTGTTGGGAATATTAAAGATAATTATAAGGTTGAAGAGAATAAAACATCGCATCTTGACGAGGCCGGAGGCATTGAGGTTGAGCATATAATTTTTATCGGACCGTTAGGCCGGATGAAATTGGAGTTTACCACCAGGCCGGCTGTTCTAGATAAAAAAACCAAGTATTCCAACCGCCTTGGCGCCGAAACCGTAGTGGAATATGTCTACAGTCCGGACGAGAAGAGCCACAAGTTTAAAGCCTATAAATGGGATGAAGCCATTAATAATTGGCTGGAAATGGAAGCTAAAAAATTTGATGTATAGACGAACAATATGTCCAAAAAAAATATCATTTTGATTATTCTTTCAGCGGTTTTATTAGTATTAGTATTAGTTTTAATAGCAACCGCCGAATCAGGAAAAAAAATTGTTAGCCCCGGCCGGCCGGTTGAAACGGTTAAAAATGAAAATGTTGTTTTGTCGGCGGCGAGCTATCAGGCAAAAGTAAAAGAAATTTTCCTAGCCTATGAAAAATCGGTTGCAGACGATAATTTTACCTTGGAGAAAATCGCGGAATTAAAAAACAAGCTGCTGGGCGTTAAAGGCTTGCCGGCGCAATTTAAGAATTTGCACTTGGATTTTATTTTAGCTTTAGATAGAATGGAGAAATATCTGGCCGATAATGACGATCGAGAGAAAACCATAAGCCAAAAAATGATGGCGCAATTAAAAACTGATTATAGTTGGCTGAATAACTAATTTTTACTGAAATGAAATTTAATCGTTTTTTAACCCCGTTAATACCTTTGTTGATTTTTTTATTTGAGGAAATATATTTTTTTTCCCCGAAATTGATTTATGTAGCCGCGGTTTTGATTAATTTATTGATTTTTTTCGCCGTCTGGCAATTCAGCAGAGCCAGCACGATTGATAAGAGCTGGTGGAATTACTTGATTTTACCGGCCGTTTTTTCAACAGCGGTGATAGCTTACTCGGTTTTTATAAGCAATAAGCTTATCATCCAGTTGCTGCTTGCTTTTAATGTCGTATTTTTGTATTTATATTTAAGACAAGTTTATTATTACTTGCTTAACCCCGCGGTTTATGAAGTCTTCAGTATAGAAAATATTTCCGCTTATATCAATTGGTCGGCCTTTTTTCTACTGACGGCCGCTATCTATGGCTTGCAGTCATTTATTGATTTGCCGATTTCCTGGCTGGTGCCGATCATAATATTAGCGGATATTTTATTGGTCTACCAGATAATTTGGGTGAATAAAATAGAACTGAGGTCCGGCTTGCTCTGTATTTTAATCAGCTGTTTGATATTGGTTGAATTATTTTGGTCCATTTCATTCTTGCCCTTTAACTACAATATTTCCGGTTTGACTCTGGCGATCTGCTATTATGTGATTATCGGACTGGTAAAAAATCATTTGCTGGATAAACTCGACGCGGCCAAGGTAAAAATGTATTTAATATTGGGATCAATCAGTTTATTGGCGGTTTTATTAACCGCTAAGTGGATATAGTAATTTATGGATTGCGCAAATTGCAGTCGTAGAGTTTTGGCTAAATTGATTTATTTTTTCGCTGCGGATCAAATTCTTTATGTGCCAGCCGGTCAGTCCGTTCGGCTGAGCTCACGACGAAGCCTCGCTTCAAAAATAAATCAATTTAGCCAAAACAAAAATCAATAGCAGCAACAATTCATAGCAATAAATTTACTAAAATAAAAAATCAGCAATCTATGAAGCGTTTTAAAGAATTTTTTAAAAAACATAATTTAGTGGCCATAATATTAGTGGTTTGTATTTTTGGTTTAGGCAGCGGCCTGGTCGGAGCGATCATTGCCAGGTCTTATTTTATTGACCCTTTATTCGGCTGGCCGCTTTCCGGAGATTTGGATTTTTCCAAAGGAAAATATTTAGACCAAGGCTTGGTGATAGCCAACGCCAAAAATGTGATTGTTCAGCAGGACGCGAAAGTTGATGAGATTATCGGTTCAGTGGGCGATAGCTTAGTCGGTATTTATAAAAAGATCGTTCTTAAAGATGACCAGCAAAAATCAGCCGCGCCAAACAAGGTTTTTCGTATAGAAAATTTTTATAAATTGAACGAGTCGAGCGGGCAGGGGTTTATTTTAACCTCGGACGGCTGGATAGTGACTAGCCTGGCCTTAGTTAAAAATTATAAAGATTATGTGGTTATTACTAAAGATAAAAAAATTTTAGAGATAGACAAGGCGGTAGCCGATAATTTGACAGCCTTTAATTTTATTCATGTTCAGGCCAAAGATCTAAAGGTGAGAAAATTCGCGGAAAGCCAAGCGGTTAAAGACGGCAGTCTGGCGGTAGCCGTCAACTGGCTGGGCTTAAACTCGGTTTCCTCGGTGGCCGGTTTCAGCCAATCTGCGGGACTAGTAAAATCAAGCGACAGTTTTTCGGAGAAGCTGGCGTTAAATGAAAAATTGCCCGTGGAATTTAAAGGTTCAATAATTTTTAATTTAGCCGGAGATGCTTTAGGGTTGGTCAACGATAAGGGGGAGGTTGAACCTTTTAGCCATCTAACCGGAGTGATAAAAAGCCTATTTAAGAATCAGACGGCCGGCCGGCCCAGCCTAGGCGTTAGTTATATTGATTTATCGGATTTAATTGAGGTTAACGGTCAAAATATTTATTGGCAAAAAGGCGCGATTATTTATAAGGCGGATAATGTTTTGGCGGTTAAGAAAAACAGTCCGGCCGAAAAAGCCGGTTTGCGCGAGGGCGATATTATTGTTTCCGTTGACGGAACCGCTTTAGATAAAGATCATGACTTAACGAATATTATCCAGGATCATTTAAGCGGTGAAACGATAAATTTAATAATTTTACGCGATGGAGTAGAAAAAGAGGTTAGAATAATTTTAGGGGACTTGAAATGAAAAAACTTTAATTTAAGCTTTCGATATCAAACAATATAACCTGTTTGGCCGAATTGGTCGGATGGGTTTTTGTTTTTAACGGTTTATGTTATAATAATAACAACCTTTATGGTAGTTAAATCCATTAGACAAATAAAGAATTTAACCTCTAAAACCGTCTTTTTACGCGTTGATTTTAATGTACCCATTAAGAGCAGGGAAATCAAGGATGAATATAAAATTGTCATGACCTTGCCGACGATTCGTTATTTATTAAGGCATAATTGCCGGTTAATCATAGCCAGCCATCTGACTGACGAAAAAGCCACGGCCAAACCGATAGCCAAGAGATTATCGGAGCTATTGGGCGAGAAAGTCATATTCATACCAGGCGGTTTAAATGAGAAGGTTATAGAGTCGGTTAATCAAAAAGACGGACGGATCATACTTTTAGATAATTTGCGATTAAACCAAGGCGAAGAAAAAAATGATAAAAGATTCGCCAGAAACCTGGCCGAACTGGCTGATATTTATGTTAACGACGCCTTCGCCGTCTGCCACCGCAATCATGCTACGGTTCAAGCGATTAAAAAATATTTACCCGGTTACGCCGGCCTTCTCCTGGAAAAAGAGATTTTAAATTTAGAAAAAGTTTTAAAGCCGAAGCAGCCCTTAATTTCAATTATCGGCGGCGCTAAGATAGGGACTAAGATTGTTTTATTAAACAGCTTAGCGAAAAAATCGTACCGGGTTTTAATCGGCGGCGCCTTGGCGAATAATTTTATCGCCGCTCATGGTTATAAAATCGGAAAATCTTTAGCCGATAAAAATAGCGTCAGCCTGGCGGCCGGCTTAATTAAGCGGCATCGGAACATTATTTTGCCGGTTGATGTTGTCGTAGCTAAGAAAATAAAAGGCGGCCGGGTTTGGGTTAAAACGGTATCCCGAGTGGAAAAAAATGATATAATTTTAGATATCGGCCCTAAAACCGTTAGGTTGTTCGCGCACTATATTAAGCAGGCTAACACTCTTATTTGGAACGGCCCGTTGGGTTATTTTGAAAACGAACATTTTAAGCACGGCACTTTATCCGTTGCCCGACTGGTCGCCGCTCGTTCCACCGGCCAGGCTTTCGGCGTTGTTGGCGGCGGAGAAACTATTGAGGCGGTGAAGCTTACGAAAATGGAAAATTTTATTGATTGGGTTTCTACCGGTGGCGGCGCCATGCTGGCTTTCTTGGGCGGCGAGCCCATGCCCGGGCTTAAGGGGATTGTGAAATAGTGGAAAACATAGATAAAGTATCTTATAAAATTTTAATATTTTAAATAATAAAATTTTCAATTTATAATTTTCAATTTTCAAACAATTTTCAATGAATTAATTTTCAATGATGAAAATAGCATTGTTTGAAAATTAAGACATTAAATCATTGTTTAGAAATTAGAAATTGAAAATTGAAAATTAATTTTATGATTCCAAACAAAATCGTGACAATCTTTATCGGTGTTTTTTTAACGCTGGGCTCAATTTATTTGGCTCTTTTAAGCTGGAATGCGGTTAAAGCGCATGATTATATTGGAGTTAGCCCAAAAACTCCGCACTCTATTAGTATGGCGGGAGAAGGCAAAGTAACCGCTGTTCCCGATGTGGCGAAAATCCAACTGGGCTATTCCATATTAAAAAATACCGTGGCCGCGGCGCAAACCGACAATACCACCAAGATGAACGGCATGGTGGAAAAATTAAAAAAAGATTTTAAAATTGATCCGCTGGATATTAAAACTTTAAATTATTCCATCTCGCCGCAGTATGATTGGACCAGCGGCCGCCAAATTTTAAAAGGCTATACGGTTAGCCAGGATTTAAGCATCAAGGTTAGAGACTTGGATAAGGTCAGTCAAATTTTAGACGCGGCCGGGCAGATTGGCATGAATCAGATTGGCAATTTGTCGTTTGAAATTGATCAGCCGGAAATATTAAAACAGCAGGCCAGGGAAATGGCCATTAAGCAAGCCAAGGAAAAAGCCGACGCTTTAGCGAAAGTCGTGGGCGTCAAGCTGGGGAATATAATTTCTTTCAGCGAATCAGCTACCCAGCCGCCAACCCCATATTATGATAATTATCGGTTGATGGAAAAATCAGTCTCGGCCGGCGGGGTTTCTCCGGCTATTGAAGCCGGCAGCAATGAAATCATAATAATCGCCACGGTTGAATACGAAATTTTGTAGCCGGCTTATAATGAATTATTAAACTTGTCGTTGCTTTTCGCTATGACATAATTTTTTATGCCTAAAATTAAAAAAATTTCAGCTCGCGAAATTTTAGATTCGCGAGGCAACCCCACGGTTGAAGCTAAAGTGATGCTGGACAATGGTTTGTGGACAAAGGCCGGCGTGCCGTCGGGGGCGTCCACCGGCGTACATGAAGCTTTAGAATTGCGCGACGGGGACAAAAAAAGATATGGCGGTCTGGGAGTATTAAATGCCGTAAAAAATGTTGAAAAGAAAATCGCGCCGAAGCTGGCGGGTTTTGATATTGGTAAACAAGAAAAGATAGATGAATTGATGATTAAACTGGACGGCACCAAGAATAAGAGCAAGTTAGGCGCTAATGCGGTTCTGTCCGTGTCGCTAGCTTGCGCTCGCGCCGGCGCCTTAGCAAACAATGAAGAGCTTTATGAATATATCGCCGATAAATTTGCCTTTAAATCCCCCTCACCCTCCGCCTCGGCTCCCGCCAAGCGAGACGGGCCTTTGTTAAAGGGGGTAAAATTACCTACTCCTTGTTTTAATATTTTTAACGGCGGAAAACACGCTGACACTAATTTGGATTTTCAGGAATTTATGATAATTCCTACCAAGAATACCAGTCTAAGCGAACAAGTAAGGATGGGCGCGGAGATTTTTCATACTTTGGGCGTTATCTTGAAGCGGGCCGGATACGATACTGATGTTGGCAGTGAGGGCGGCTACGCGCCCGATATGACCTCCAGCATCCAGGCCATAGAATTAATCATGACGGCGATTATTAAATCAAACTATAAACCGGGCGAAGAGGTTAATTTGGGCATAGATGTCGGTTCGTCCCAGCTTTATAATAAAGCAGACGGCAAGTATATCTTTAAGCTGGATCAGGCCAGCTTCACGGCCGGCACCTTGTCCGGTCTATATGCCGAATGGTTTAGAAGATACCCGATTATTTTCATTGAAGATCCTTTGGCTGAAGACGATTGGGCCGGCTGGCAAAAATTAAATAAGGAGCTGGGTGACAGATTAATGCTGGTAGGAGATGATTTATTCGTTACCAATGTTGAGCGCTTAAGGCGAGGCTTAAAAGAAAACTCCGCCAACGCTATTTTAATAAAACCCAATCAAGTCGGTACCTTATCGGAAACTATCGCTTGCATTAAGCTGGCTCAAAGGCATAACTATAAAATCATTATTTCGCATCGTTCCGGAGAAACCACGGACGACTTTATCGCCGACTTGGCCGTGGCGGTTCAAGCCGATTATATCAAGGCCGGCTCCTTATCCAGAGGCGAGAGATTGGCGAAATATAATAGATTAATGGAGATTGAGGAAAATATAAAATAATTTTCAATTTTCAATTCTCAATTTTTAAACAATTTTCAATGAATTAATTTTCAATTTTCAAATGTCTATCTAATTCGGTTTAAAAATTTAGACATTGAATCATTGTTTAGAAATTAAAAATTAAAAATTGAAAATTTTGTGTAATTATGATAAAACATGGAAATGAGTATAAATCATTGAAGAATAATCTACCCATGATTCTAGTTATCCTTGACGGTTGGGGCATAGCCAAACCGAGCCAGGGCAATGCCGTCTCTTTAGCCAAGACCCCGACCATGGACGGACTGATCAAAAAATATCCCAATACAATTCTTAGCGCTTCCGGCAAAGAGGTCGGTTTGCCGCCGTTGCAAGCCGGCAACTCCGAAGCCGGGCATATGAATATCGGCGCCGGCAGAATCGTTGAGCAGGATGTGGTTAAAATATCAAAAAGCATCAACGAAGGCACATTTTTTAAAAATACGAGTTTCCGAGAAGCTATCCGCCATGTCAACAAAAATAAATCCAGGCTTCATCTAATGGGCATGATCTCCAACGGTATGAGCGCGCATAGCGATCCGGATCACCTGCTGGCTTTATTGTCTTTCGTAAAAATAAATAAAATAAAGGAAGTCTATTTGCATTTATTTACCGATGGCCGCGATTCGCCTCAATATGCCGCTTTAAAATTAGTTGATGATATTCAAAAAGTTTTTAAGAACGGCGAAGCCATTGCTAGCATCATCGGCAGATTCTACGCCATGGACAGGAAGAAGGCTTGGGCCAGAACCGAACAGGCCTATGAAGCATTAACCAGCGGCATCGGCAGGAAAGCGGAAAGCGCCCAAGCCGCTATCACCGAAAGCTATAACCGGGGCTTGAGCGATGAATTTATTGAGCCCTATATTATAACTAGGAACGGCAAGCCTTTGCCCAGGATCGGCAGCGGCGACAGCGTTATTTTTTTTAATTTAAGGTCTGATCGGGCCAGACAATTCGCCAAGGTTTTTGTACAGAAAGATTTCAATAAATTAAACCCCGGCTCTTTTATCAGAAAGAAGAATTTGAAAGATTTATTATTCGTGGCCATGACTGATTTCGGGCCGGATTTAGATAATATTTTAACCGCTTACCCAAGCGTAGATATAAAACAGACGCTGCCAATGCAGTTAATGAATTTAAAACAGCTCTATCTGGCCGAAACGGAAAAATACGCTCATGTGACTTATTTTTTTAACGGTGGCTATGCCGATCCGGTCGCCCGGGAAGCCAGGCTGGTGATTCCTTCACCGGATGTAAAATCATATGATATAACTCCGGCCATGAGCTCGGAGAAATTGGCCAGGGAGGTTATAAAAAATCTAGGCAAGCATAATTACGAATTTACCGTTTTGAATTTTGCCGCGCCGGACATGATAAGCCATACGGGTAACCTGGCTGCCGGGGTAAAAAGCTGCCACGAAGTTGATAAGTATTTAGGAGAAATAGTTAAGGCTTATCTAAGCGTTAACGGCACGATTTTAGTGACGGCTGATCATGGCAATATTGAAGAGATGATTAATTTAAAAACCGGCGAAATCAATACCGAACATTCAACCAATCCGGTGCCTTTTATTTTAATAAATAATAGAATTGATAAAAAAACTAAATTGAGAAGCAATGGAGTCTTGGGTGATATCGCGCCGACCATACTGGAATTATTAAATATTAAAAAGCCGGCGGAGATGACTGGAAAGAGCTTAATAAAATAATTTTTAATTTTTATAATTTTTAATTTTGTAAATAATTTTTAATATTGTAAATAATTTTTAATATCTTAATTTTTATATTAAAAATTTTAGTATTATTTATAAAATTAAAAATTAAAAATTTATTTTATTATGGCAGATCAACAACAATCAACCCGTCCTAAGCCCGTGGTGTTGATAGTGCTTGACGGCTGGGGTATAACCACTCCCTATTCCGGCAATGCCATCAGCCAGGCGAATACGCCGAATATCAACGGTTATTTAACCAAATATCCTTCAGCTACTCTAGTGGCTTCGGGCGAAGGCGTGGGTTTGCCTTGGGGCGAATCGGGCAATAGCGAAGTCGGCCACCTCAATTTGGGATTGGGGAGAATTCTCTATCAAAACCTACCCAGAATTAATAAAGCGATAGCCGACCGAAGTTTTTATAAGAATAAAGTTTTGCTGAAAGCGATTGAGCGGGTAAAAAATAACAATTCAAAGCTGCATTTTATCGGTTTGGTTTCTTCGGGCAGCGTTCATTCTTCACTGGAGCATCTTCAAGCGCTGATTAACCTGGCTCAGGATAATAAAGTGAAGAATTTTTTTATCCACGCGATTTTAGACGGCCGGGACACGCCTTTTAATTCCGGCTTGAATTTTATTCAAGAAATTGAAAAATCTTTGGAAGGCACCGATGGGAAAATCGCTTCGCTTCACGGAAGATTTTACGCCATGGATCGGGACAATCATTGGGACAGGACGGCTAAGTCGTATGATGTGATGGTGCGAGGCTTGGGAGAAAAAAATGAGTCCGTAAAGAAAGCGATTTTAGACAGCTATAAGAAAAAAATTTATGACGAGGAATTCATGCCGACGGTAATCACCGAAGATAAAGAACCCATAGCTAAAATAGAAGACGGCGACGCGGTTATATTTTTTAATTATCGCCCTGACCGGGCGCGCCAGCTGACCAAGGCCTTAGTTCTGCCCGGTTTTGAAAAATTTAAGAGAGAAAAATATTTGAATATATATTTCGCCGGTTTTGCCGAATATGAAGCCAGCTTGCCCATGGAGATAGTCTTTCCGGCAGAAATTTTACGGAGTACCTTAGGAGAGGTTCTGGCTAAGGCCGGATTAAAGCAGTTAAGAATCGCGGAAACGGAAAAATACGCCCATGTGACTTATTTTTTTAACGGCGGCCGTGAAGAAAAGTCTAAAGGCGAAGACCATATATTAATTTCATCCCCGGCGGTTTCCAGCTATGATATTCAGCCGGAAATGTCGGCTCTATCGATTACGGATAAAGTAGTTGAGGCGGTTGGAAAGGATAGTTACGATTTCATTTTGATAAATTTCGCCAATGCCGATATGGTCGGCCACACCGGCAACTTAAAAGCCACGGTTAAGGCCGTGGAAACGGTGGATAAATGCCTTGGCAGAATCGTGAAATCCGTTTTAAGCAAGTCCGGCATGTTATTTATTACCGCGGATCATGGCAATGCCGAAGGCCTGTTTAATATGCAAACCGGCATGATAGATAAAGAGCACTCGGCTAATCCGGTGCCGTTTATTATTATTGGTAAATCTTATGAAGGCAAGAGCTTGTCGCTGGGTGACGCGCCTGGCGGAGATTTAAGTCTGGTTCAGCCTCAAGGCATCTTATCTGATGTGGCGCCGACGATTCTAAAAGTAATGGGCTTGGATAAACCGGCGGAAATGACCGGACGGAGTTTAATATAGTTAAAAATGAAAATCTCAAAATGTAAAATTATTGTAAAATTACTCCGTGAAAATTTTTAAAAAAATTTTCACTCCATAATTTTTAATTTTGATTTTTACATTTTAAACTTACTATGTCTATTTTATCTCTAAATTCCGGTTCTACTTCGGTTAAATATAAATTATTTAGCCATGATGAAAAAGAAATTAAGCAGGGCCAGATTAAAAATGTAAAAGATCATTTTACGGCGATAAAATTGGTTTTAAGGGAAATCGGAGATTTAAGAGATCTGGCGGCAGTCGGCCATAGGGTGGTTCATGGCGGTAATAAGTTTTTTAAACCCTTGTTAATCAATGACAGCAATTTGATTGAATTGGAACGGTTGAACGATCTGGCTCCGCTGCATAACCCTTATAATTTAGCCGGCATAAAAGCGGCGATTAGCTATTTACCGCAGGCGCAACAGGTCGCGGTTTTTGATACGGCTTTTTTTCACGATTTGCCGGATACGGCGAAATTTTACGCCTTGCCTCGCGAGATCACCGAGCAATATAATATTCATCGCTACGGTTTTCACGGTATTTCCCATGAATTCGTTATGGCCGAGGCCGCCAGACTGTTAAAAAAGAAGATTAATAAGATAAGCTTGATTAGCTGCCACTTAGGCGGCGGCTGGTCCATTACCGCCGTAAAAAACGGCAAGCCGATTGATACTTCTATGGGCTTTACGCCGCTGGAGGGACTAGTGATGATAACCAGATCCGGAGATTTGGATCCGGGGATAATATTTAAACTTTTAAAAAATCTACCCGGAGAAGTAAACCAGGCTAAAGTGGATCAGCTTTATAATTTATTAAATAAAAATTCCGGAATAAAAGGCTTAACCGGCTTGACCGATTATCAAGAACTTCTGGCCAGCGCCTCGCTGGGCGATCAGGAGGCGAAGTCGGCTTTTGATTTAGCTATTAATCGCCTGGTTAAATATATTGGCGCCTATTGGGTCGGTCTTGAAGGCAAGGCGGAAGCGATAATTTTTACCGGCAGTATCGGCTCGGGTAATCCGGTGACGCGAAATCAAGTCATGAAAAAAATCAAATGCTTAGGCTCGTTGCCCATGCTGGCGATAAAGACCGATGAGGAGCTGATGATTGCCAGAGAAGTGAAAGAACTTTTAATGAAAAATGTAAATCTCAAAATGAAAAATGACAGTTAAAAATGCAAAATGTCTGATTACTCTTATTCCTAATTGACCTAACCCGCCTCGACTCGCTGTCGCTCGTCGACGCGAGGCGGGTCAAATCCCAATGACCAATTTCTAATTTTTGATAATTAGACATTAAAAACTGGTTATTGATTAGATATTAGAAATTAAAATTTTACACTTTTCATTGTCATTTTTCATTTTGAGATTTTAATTTTACATTTTACCATGATTAAGCGCTTATTTAACGGCGAAATAAACAGTATTACCATGGCCGCGATACTGGTCGGCGGTTCATCTCTGGTGAGCCGTTTTTTAGGCATATTTCGCGACAGAATTTTAGCCGGCCAGTTCGGCGCCGGCGATAGCCTGGATATTTACTACGCGGCGTTTCGAATTCCGGATTTAATTTTTAATTTGCTGATACTGGGAGCGCTGTCGGCCGGCTTTATTCCGATTTTTACCTCTTTGGTTAAAGGACCGCTTCAAAAAGTTCGTTCTCTGTTCGGCGATGATCATATCGAGGCCTGGGAATTAACCAGTAATATCTTGAATATTTTGGGTGTTGGGCTGTTGATTTTATGCGGCTTGGGCGTTATTTTCGCTCCGCAAATCATGAAATTGGTTACTCCCGGGTTTGACCCGGAGAAATTAGCTTTGACCGTTAGCCTGTCAAGAATCATGTTTTTGTCGCCGATTTTTTTAGGTATTTCCAGCGTTTTCGGCGGCGTCTTGCAATCGTTTAGAAGATTTTTCGTCTATTCATTATCGCCGATTTTTTATAATATCGGCATCATTGTCGGCGCTATATATCTGGTGCCAATTTGGGGAATTTACGGCTTAGCCTGGGGCGTTTGCCTGGGCGCTTTAGCTCATATGCTGGTGCAGTTTCCGGCCATGATCCAGCTTGGCTTTAAATATAAATTCAGTTTTAACCTTAAAAGCCCCAAAGTCATAAAAATTTGGCTGATGATGGTGCCGCGAACCATGAGCTTGGCCATCTCGCAGCTTAATTTATTGGTGATCACCATTATCGCCTCAACCCTGGCCAGCGGCTCGCTTTCGGTTTTTAATCTGGCGAATAACTTGCAGTCATTCCCGGTGGGAATTTTTGGAATTTCCTTCGCGATTGCCGCCTTTCCGGCTATGTCGTCCGCGGCTTTTGACAAAAAAAATTTAGTTAAAGATATTTCGGTGACCGTCAGGCAAATATTATTTTTTATCATTCCCGCCACCATCATTCTCTTAGCCCTGCGCGCGCAGATTATCAGGGTAATTTTGGGCACCGGCCAGTTTGACTGGCAAGATACCATTTTAACTATTAATACTTTAGGCTTTTTTTGCCTGTCGCTTTTTGCTCAAGCCTTAACTCCCTTGCTGGTCCGCGCCTTTTATGCCCGCCATGATTCTAAAACCCCGTTTCTCATCGGCCTGGCCGCGGCGCTCCTTAATATCTTTTTATCAGTCTGGCTGTCCGGAAAAATGGGCGTGGCCGGGCTGGCATTAGCTTTTTCTTTGGCCAGCATCATGAATTTAATTTTGCTTTGGCTTTGGCTGAATTTTGAAATCGGCCGGATAGATGAAGGAAAAATTTTGGTTTCAATCGTAAAATTTTCCTTAGCCGCTTTAGCGGCCGGCGCGGCCGTTCAGGGTGTAAAATTAATTATCGGCGCCAACATAGATATGACCAGGCTTTGGGGAGTGTTAACTCAAGGCTTGATCGCCGGTATTTCCGGAATTTTAATTTATCTCTTGGTCTGTTACATTTTGCGCAGTGAAGAACTGTTTAATTTTTGGTCGTCCTTAAAGCGCCGCCTACAGTCTAAAAAAATTACTGCGCCGGATCAAGGAGAAGCCAGGGGAATCTAGGAATTTTCAATTTATGATTTTAGATTTTTGATTTAAAAATTAGCCGGCTGGACATAAATTAAATTTTGTGGTATACAGTAATGTTAAGATTGCACCTTTAAATTTTGCTCGTAGGTCGGCAATTATTGCGGCTTTTAAGTCCGTTAGCACACGAAATTAGAAGCTGCAATAATTGCATTGCAGAAAAACAACAGAAAGGATTAGAAAATGATTATGGTATTAGAATCAGCGTTTCAGGCAGACGCTGATCAAATCTTCGTATTGGTTGATTATGGCAAACACGCGGTTGGCCGGGCGATTGCCAGCGGCAGATTCGACCATAAATACATTGATTTAAATCCCGAGGAAATTCCGCTTAATAATGTCGGGCAATCAATGCGGGAAGTCCGCGCAGTTAACCTAGGCCGTAAAGTCCGGAATCATGAGCTGGAGCGAGCCATTCGTCAGTTTAGAAAAGGTCTTCCCACCGGCCTCACTCTCGGCATGGCTGATCCGCTGGTCACCATCAGTTATGCCAACGCTCTTGATGAGCTGCCGAATCTTGCCGCGACTTTCACCAGCCACGGCCAGCTCTGGGCAATTCATGTCTACGAGCGCATTCGTAAGAACCGTGTTCGCGAGCGAATTCTACGTATTCGCAAGACGAACCCGGACAGCTTTTGGAGCTATTGTGTTAAGTTTCCGGCGGTCTTCGTGAAGCCTTGACCGCTGAAGCCCGGGTCGGCTTCGCTGGTTAAAATTAGTTTTTTAACCCATATGTCCCTTTGCTATTCACGCATCGGGACTATTTTTTTTGAGAAATCAAAATTAAATCATAATTTAAATACTAATATAATTTGACCAAAGACTAAAAAATTAGTAGGATATAGAGGTAATCGGGACAGGTTTTGAACCTGTCTTTGCCTAAATTTGGATAATCTTTATGAAGATACGCAACTTTTGCATCATCGCCCACATTGACCACGGCAAGTCTACCATGGCCGACCGCATGCTGGAATTAACAGGCACCATAGAAAAAAGAAAAATGAGGGATCAGGTGCTGGACCAGATGGATTTGGAGCGGGAAAGAGGCATTACCATAAAACTGCAGCCGGTCAGGATGGAGTATCAGGGCTATAGTTTAAATCTGATTGATACTCCCGGCCATGTTGATTTTACTTATGAAGTTTCCCGCAGTTTAGCCGCGGTTGAAGGGGCGATTTTATTGGTGGACGCGACCCAGGGCATCCAGGCGCAGACCATGGCTAATTTATATTTGGCCTTAGAGCAGAATTTAACCATTATCCCGGTGATAAATAAAATTGATTTACCGGCTGCCAATGTTGAAAAAACCAAGAAAGAAATACTTCAATTGCTGGGCTGCAAGCCGGAAGAAATTATTTTGGCTTCGGGCAAAACCGGCCAGGGCGTGGCCGAGGTATTGAAAGCGGTAATTGACCGCGTGGCCGCGCCGATAGAGAGGAATAAAGCCTCTTTAAGAGCTCTGATTTTTGATTCAACTTATGATGAATATCGCGGCGTGGTGGCTTTTGTCAGAGTTTTTGATGGCTCGGTTAGAAAGGGCGATAAAATAATATTAATGGCAACCAAGGCGAAAAGCGAGGCTTTAGACGCCGGAGTTTTCAAGCCCGAATATAAGTCAACCGGAGAATTAAAAACCGGAGAAATCGGCTATGTCATAACCGGTTTTAGAGATGTCAGCGAGTGCCGGGTCGGGGATACGGTAGCGCTTCAAAAATTCGCCGATGAAACTAAACCGTTAAGAGGCTATAATGAAGTCAAGCCCATGGTTTTCGCCGGGATTTTCCCTCGCGAAGGCAATGAATTCGCCGAGTTAAGGGAGGCGGTGGCTAAGTTGAAGCTTAACGACGCGGCTTTGATGTACGAGCCGGAGAGCTCCGAGGCTCTAGGCTTTGGCTTAAGGTGCGGCTTTCTGGGCCTTTTACATTTGGAAATTTTTCAAGAACGGTTAAAAAGGGAATATAATCTGAATTTAATCATAACCGTTCCCAGCGTCGCTTATAAAGTATTTAAAAAAAACGGCGAGGAATCAATCATCCGCAGTCCGCAAAAATTGCCCGATCCTTCCGAGATAGAAAAGATTGAAGAACCTTGGGTAAGCCTGGATATCGTCGCACCCAAAGAATATATCGGTCCGATTTTAAATTTAGTCCAAGAAAAACGAGGGACTTATAAAAATACCGAGTATATTGACGAGACCAGGGTGGTTTTGCATTATGAAATCCCTCTAGCCGCCATCCTGACCGATTTTTATGATAAAATAAAGAGTGCCAGCTCCGGCTATGCCTCAATTAATTATGACTTGATCGGCTATAAAAAAACTGATGTGGTAAAAATGGATATCATTGTAGCCGAGGACGCGATTGAGGCGCTGGCCATGATCGTTTATCGCGACGAAGCCTTTAGGCGCGGCAAAGAAGTGGTAGTAACCCTAAAAGAAACTTTGCCCAAGCAGATGTTCGTGGTTAAGCTCCAGGCGGCCATCGGCGGCAAGATTATCGCGGCCGAAAGAATATCCGCCATGAAGAAGGATGTTATAGCCAAGCTGTATGGCGGCGATGTATCCCGAAAAAAGAAATTACTGGAGAAGCAGAAAAAAGGCAAGAAGAAAATGGAGGCTCATGGCCGGGGCAGCGTGGAAATTCCTTCAGACACTTTTGTAAAGTTGTTAAAACGTTAAACAAAATTGTCTGGCATATTAAATTTATTTTTCGCTCGCGACAAAATTTGTGTATTTTTTCTTAAAATTATTATATATTTGGTCTGGATAATTTTAAGAAAAAATAATACAATTTTGTATTCGCATAAAATAAATTTAATATGCCAGACAACTTGCGTAAATGTTTAATATAATTTCAACATTGAGTATATGAAAAAGAAAGCATTACAAAAAGTGCTTTGGACAATCATCAGCATTATGGTAATTTTTTCCATGCTGGCTTGGACTGTTGGCGTGTTTTTTTAGACCCCACAAATCTACGAATTCACAACGAATATTACGAATATATTTGTAATATTCGTAGCAGATTTGTAGATTTGTGGGAATAATTATTATGCAAAATAAATGGCAGTTAAAACCCGTAGTTTCAGCTGATTTTGCAAAACAAAATGCTGAATTTGGCGGAATTATACAGCAGCTGCTTTTTAATCGTGGCTTAACTTGTAAAAAAGATATAGAATCGTTTTTACAGCCTGATATGGCCGACTTGCTTGATCCATATTTATTTACTGATATGAAGGCGGCTGTGTCTTTAATTATTAAACACATTAAAGCGCAAAACTTAATCGTTATTTACGGGGATTATGACGCCGACGGGGTAACCTCCGCGGCCGTGCTGGTGGAGATATTAAATATTTTTAAAGCCAAGACCAGCGTTTATATTCCGGCTAGAGTCAGCGAGGGCTATGGCCTTAATAAAAAAGCGATTGACGAGTTGGCTAAAAACGGGGTTAAATTGATTGTCACGGTTGACAATGGCATTCGCAACAAGCGGGAAGTTGAATACGCGAAAAGCTTGGGGCTGGAAATAATTATTACCGATCATCACGAGGCTCCGGCGGAGAAGAGCGATTGGCCGGATTGTTTAACCATTAATCCTAAAGCCGGCAGTTATCCGTTTAAGTTTTTAGCCGGAGTCGGCGTGGCTTATAAGTTAGCCAAAGCCCTGATAGGATCCGCGAAATTAGCCGATAATTTAAAGGTTAGGCTGGAGGAAAAAATTTTGGATTTAGTCGCGATAGGCACGGTGGCCGATATGGTTGATTTGGTCGGAGAAAATCGAATTTTAGCCAGCCGGGGGATAGAAATCATTAATCAGGGCAAGAGGCTGGGCATTAACGAATTGATTAAAGCCGCTAAAATTAACGCTAATAGCGATAAAGCCGTCAAAGCTTGGCAGATCGGCTGGCAGATTGCGCCGCGTTTAAATTCGGCCGGTAGAATGGATCACGCCAACACGGCTTATAAATTATTAATTACCAAAGATAGAACCGAAGCCGGAGAAATCGCGGAGAAACTTAATAAAAAAAATCAGGCCAGGCAGAAGATTACCGAAGAAATATTTTCGTCAGCCAAGAAAATGGTAGAAGCAAACATGCTTGATGATAAGATTCTGGTTATGGTTTGCCCCAGTTTATCCGAGCCCGGAGCGGAGCCTTGGCCCGAAGGCGTGATGGGCTTGGTAGCCGGGAGGCTTTGCGAAGAATATTATCGCCCGTGTTTAGTGATTACCCAGTTTGGCGGAGAAATTAAAGGCTCCGGCAGAAGCATAGAAGAATTTAATGTAATTAGGGCGGTTGAGAAATTAGGCAGTCATTTAAAAAAATTTGGCGGTCACGCGGCCGCTTGCGGGTTCACGGTAAAAAGCCAAGCAGATTTAGCCGAGTTTACGAAAAAAATAAAAAAAATCGCCTCGGAGGCCTTAAGCGGAGTAGAGCTTCAACCGAAAATTTTAATTGAGGCGGAAATTACTTTATCAGATATTAATGATAAGCTGGTTGGCACTTTAGAAAAATTCGAACCATACGGCGAGGAAAACGAAAAGCCGAAATTTTTAAGCCGGGCTACGGTTATAATGGACAAAACCAGCATGGGGGCTGCCGCCCAGCATATAAAGTTTAGGTTCGGGCAACTTTGGGCGGTCGCCTTTAACCAAGCTGAAAATTATAAAGATTTTAAAATCGGCGATCAGGTTGATTTGGTTTATTATTTAGAATTTAATGAGTTTAACGGTCGGCGCTCGGTTCAGATGAAGATTGTGGACATGAAAAAAGTTTAAAATGTAAATATCAAAGTTAAAAATGACAGTTGAAAATGTAAAATGATAAAATTTGAAATTTTTAATTTTACATTGTCATTGCTCTGCAATGACCCCGCATCTGCGGGGTGCTAGCGGAGCTAGCATTTTCCATTTTGAGATTTACACTTTACATTTTATATTTATGAAATACGAAAAACTTACAATTTTCACCGACGGCGGTTCGCGCGGCAACCCGGGACCGGCCGGAATCGGTGCGGTTATTTTAGACGAAGAGGGGAACGCGGTCGCGGAAATTTCCCAATGTATCGGTGAAACAACCAATAATCAGGCAGAGTACAAGGCCTTGCTGGCGGGTTTAACTAAGGCGAAAGAGCTGGGCGCTAAAGAAGCTGAGGTTTTTTTAGATAGCGAGCTGGTGGTGAAGCAATTGAATCGCGAATACCGGGTTAAAGATAAAGACCTTGCTCCTTTATTTGTTTTGGTATATAATTTGACATTGGGTTTTAAAAAAATAGTTTTTAAACATATCCGCCGGGAGAAAAACGAGCTGGCCGACAAATTGGTTAATCTAGCCTTGGATAAAGCCGGAAAATAAATTTAGGACACATAGCTCAGTTGGTTAGAGCGTTCCGTTCACATCGGAAAGGTCGCAGGTCCGAGTCCTGCTGTGTCCACAAGTAACAAATTAAAAAAGTTTGACATTTACTCTATTTAATGGTAATATTTTTTTATAGTTTGTTCTTTATATTTCGCTAATATCAGGGTAAGCGGATGATTACACCGGTTAAAATTTTATTTTAATCGGCGAGGAAAGTCCGGACTCTAAAAGCGCATTATGCGCTGGAAAATGGTAATGGATAATATCCACCGCTCCGTTTATAGCGGAGCAGGGAAAGTGCCACAGAGACAATACTAACCGCTGCTCCGCAGCGGAATGACCAATTTTCAATTTCCAATGTCCAAATAAATTCCAAATTTCTATACTCAAATATAAATTAATTTTATATTTCGGCAATTTGAATTTGAAATTTGTTTGGATGTTGGCTCTTGGCTATTGGGATTTCTGCTGCGCAGCAGCGGTGAAAGGTGAAAAGTATTCTGAAATTTGGGTTATAAAGGATATCCGATTAACTTAAATTACAGGATTCGTCCTCTGGCGACAGAGAGACGCGGCAAACCCTACCTGGAGCAAGAGCAAACTACGCCGTTTTTACGGTGTAACGAAAAGTGGCTCGCTTGACCATGATGGCAACATCATGGCTAGATAGATGATCATCTCCGCCAATTGGCGGAACAGAATCCGGCTTATAGCTTGCCCTGAGATTAGTTAAATATAAAAACGAATTAGCCGCGAATTAAAACGAATTAAAACGAATGAGTTCATAAACCAGATCAATAAATTCGCTTTAATTCGTTTTTCATTAGCATTTAATTGGCTTTAATATGAAGAAATCAGAACTTCTTTTTTCCTTTTTACTCGTACCGCTGGATTTTTTAATGATAATTTTAGCCGGCACCTCGGCTTATTATCTTAGGTTTACCAGCCTGGCGGCTGAAATCAGGCCGGTGATTTTCAGCCTGCCTTTTAGCGAGTATTTTCAAATTTTATTGCTCATCGCCGCTGCCTGGCTGATTATTTTTGCTTTAGCCGGGCTGTACAGCATCAAAGGATCGCGCAGTTTAAGCATTGAGATTTATCGGGTGATATTGGCTTGTTCAACCGGCTTAATGCTGATTGTAGTTTTAATTTTTGTTTTTAGAGAACTTTTTTCCTCTCGTTTTATAGTCTTAGCCGGCTGGCTGATCGCGATATTCTATATTAGCGCGGCTCGTATCATTATCAGATCCATTCAAAGAATTTTATTGAATTATGGCATCGGCGTTCATAATATAGTCTTGGTCGGCAACAGCAAGACCGCCGATATTTTAATCCACGAGTTTTCCAGCCGAAAAAATTCCGGTTATAAAATCATCAAACGATTTAATAATTTTAATCTGGAATCAGAAAAGGATTTTTCCGATTTTTTAAAGTCAAACGGGGTTGATGAAATTATGCAAAGCGATCCTAATTTAAGCAAAGCCGAGGTGCTTCGGCTGTTTGATTTTGCCGATGAAAATCATATTACCTTTCAGTACGCGGCCGATCTGCTCGGCGCCAAAGTTTTAAAAACGGAAGTTGCCGAAATCGCCGGCATTCCGATTGTCTCGGTAAAAAAAACTCCGCTGGACGGCTGGGGCAAGATAATAAAAAGGCTGCTTGATATAATCGGTTCTTTATTCTTAATAATACTTTTTTCACCGGTTTTTATTGTCACTATGCTCATAATTAAGTTAAATTCACGCGGGCCGGTAATATATAAAAACGACCGGGTGTCTAAGAACGGCGTTTTTAAATTATTTAAATTCAGGTCTATGGTCTGCCAGTATTGCGTCGGCGATGACTACGGCCAAGATCAGGCCTTAGAGTTCGAAAAAAAATTAATTGAAGAAAAAAATACCAAGGCCGGGCCGGTATATAAAATCGCCGGCGATCCTAGATTGACCAGCGTGGGTAAATTTATCAGGCGCTGGAGTATTGATGAATTGCCGCAATTTATCAATGTATTGCTGGGTAATATGAGCCTAGTCGGGCCCAGGCCGCACCAGCCCAGAGAAGTCGCCAAATATGAGCGCCGCCATACTAAAGTTTTAACGGTTAAACCCGGCATTACCGGACTGGCGCAAATTTCCGGCAGAAGCGATTTAAGCTTTGAAGACGAGGTTAAATTGGACAGCTATTATATTGAAAATTGGTCGATTCTTTTAGACTTATCCATCATATTTAGAACGCCGCTGGCGATAATCAGGAGAAGAAAAGCAGAATGATAAAGAGTTGAAAATGTAAAAGTCAAAGTTAAAAATTGACTCCGTGAAATAATCGCAAAGCGAATTTCACTGGGCGTGACAATTCAAAATTTTTTGTCCCACCTCGTTTCCCGAGGGTGGGGAAAATAATAAATATTGACATTTTGCATTTTTAATTGTCATTTTACATTTTGATTTTTACACTTTACATTTATACTATGAAAGCAGCTTTAATTCACGATCACCTGGCTCAAGACGGGGGAGCGGAGAGGGTCTTAAAAGTCCTGGCTGATATATTTCCGAACGCGCCGATTTACACCCTGCTTTACGAAAAGAAGAACGCTGATAAATATTATCGGCATCGCCGGATAAATACTTCAATTATTCAAAAGCTTCCCGGCGGCATCTCGCACTACCAGTGGTATATGCCGTTTATGCCCATGGCCGTGGAATTTTTCAATTTAAATGATTATGATTTAATCATTTCCGATTCCAGCTCATTCGCCAAGGGCGTAATCACTTCCAGTCATGCTTTGCATATTTGTTATTGCCATACGCCGACGCGCTATCTCTGGAGCGATACTCACCAATATATTGAGGAATTAAAATACAATAAATATTTTAAGAAAGTTATTTCTTTGGTTTTAAATTATATCCGCATGTGGGATAAGCTGGCTGCGGACAGAGTAGACCAATATATCGCCAACTCTCATTTCGTGGCCGGCAGGATTAATAAATACTACCGCAGAGAATCAACAGTGATTTATCCGCCGGTAGAAACGGAAAAGTTTAAAATTGCCGACTCGCTGGGCGATTACTTTTTAATCGGCGGCCGTTTAGCCCCGTACAAAAGAGTTGATATTGTCGTGGAAGCGTTTAAACGGATAAATAAGAAATTAAAGATTTTTGGAGATGGCGTGGATTTGGAGCGTCTTAAAAATATGGCGCGAGGGCACGATAATATTGAATTTTTAGGCCGAGTGGATGATCAAACTAAAGCCGAACTCTATGGCCGGTGCTTAGCCTTTATTAACCCCCAAGAAGAGGATTTCGGCATCACGGCGGTGGAGTCCATGGCTTCGGGCCGGCCGGTGATAGCTTTTCGTTCTGGAGGGGCTAAGGAAACTGTAGCTCAAGGTGTAACCGGCACATTTTTTAACGAGCAAACTCCCGATAGTTTAGCGCAGGCAATTTCAAATTTTGATGACTCAAAGTTTGATCCGCATAAAATTAAACAGCATGCGGAAGAGTTCAGCACCGAGAGGTTCAAGAAGGAAATTACGGAGTTTATAGATTGGGAGTGGGAGAAGTTTAATTCGGGAAACGGGTAGCTATCAATATGCGTTTATTATGAAAATAGGCATTGACATACGAACTCTGATGGACGCGCAATATAGCGGCGTGTCCGAATATGCGTTGAATTTAATCAGGGAGATTATAAGGCTGGATAATAATAACCAATACCGGCTGTTTTATAATTGTTTTGGCGATTGTCTGAGTATCCCGCGATTTCCAGCCGATAATGTTAAATTAGTCAAATATAATTACCCCAATAAATTATTAAATTACTTGTATTTTAAGTTTTTTAATTATCCGAAAATAGATCAAGCGCTGGGCGTTGATGTATTTTTCATGCCTCATATTAATTTTATCGGCATGTCGGGGGGCGCTAGGAGCTTAATTGCGGTTCATGACCTATCATTTTTAAGGTATCCAGAATTTTTTTCCGCGCGCAAGAATTTTTGGCATAGCATGGTAAATGTGAAAAAATTAGTTAGGCGTTTCAATACTATAGTGGCAGTGAGCGAAAATACTAAACGGGATATTGTCGAGCTGTGCGGAGTGAATGAAAGTAACATAAAAGTAATCTACGCGGGGGTAGGGGAGGAATACAGGAAAATCAATTTTCAATTTTCCCCCATCCGGGGACAAGCAATTTTCAATTTTTCCGCCATAGGCGGATCCGCCTATGGCGGAAAAACAAATCACAATTCTCAAATTTTCAAACAAAATACTGATGAACGAAATTTGATGGAAGTAAAAAATAAATATAATTTACCGAACAAATTTATACTTTATCTTGGCACGGTTGAGCCGCGGAAGAACGTGGACGGAATAATTAGAGCCTATAATGAAGTCAGAAGTCAGAATTTAGAATTAAGAAATATAAAGTTGGTCATCGCCGGGAACAGGGGGTGGAAAAGCAAAAGCATTTATAAAGAATGGGAGCGGTCGGAATTTAAAAATGATATAAAATTTTTAAACTATGTGGACGGCGAGGACAAAGTTTATTTATATAATTTGGCGAGCGTGTTTGTTTACCCTTCCTTTTATGAAGGCTTTGGCTTTCCGCCACTGGAAGCCATGGCCAGCGGCTTGCCGGTAATCGCCAGCTTCTCCTCCAGTTTGCCTGAAGTCGCGGGCGACGCCGCAATAATGGTTGACCCTTATAATATTAATGACTTGGCTCGTGCTATGGCCGAAATTTTAACTGATAATAATTTGAGAAATAAATTAATCGCGCGCGGTCTAGCGCAGGCGAAAAAATTTAGCTGGGAGAAAACCGCCAAAGAATACTTGAAACTATTCAGCGGTGCTTCTAGAATTATATAAAATGCAAAAAATTATTAAAAAAATAAGAATATTTTTATGGCTGATATTAGCGGTAATAATTGGTTGGTTTGGGTATATGAGAATAGCGCCAACGGGTAATATTAGCTATATTAATAACTTTGAAAAGCCGAATTTTTTTATCGGCAAGCTATCGCCGGAAGCCAGAGTAATAACCAGCCAAGGCTCGGCTGAAATCAAAGGCGACCCGGTTTATTTTTCTTTAACGACGCCGAGAAGATTTGAGCGGGCGAAAGTTACCATAAAGTTTAAAAACACGACGGATTTTCCGGTTATGGAAATCGGCTTGCTTAACGATAAAATTGCCTGGGGCTACGATTTAAAACCGCTCCAAAACAAAATTATTGATCAGCTGGCTCTAGTCTGGCCGGTTGTTTATGGCTCGACTGGCGCCAGGCTGATTCAGCGGGATAAAAAATATATGACGATTGAAGAATTTTTAGACAATCCGCCGCCGAGGAATGAAATCGCTTTGTATGATTATAGTTTAAACGATCAATTTTTACTCAAGCAGTATGCGCCTACAGCTGAAACACGGTTGATCGATTATAGTTTCCGAGGTTCTTATCAATTCTATACTTATATAAAAAATGAAGACCTTGGCTATATCTTTGATTTTATTGATTTAAATATAAATAAAGATAATGATCCGGTTGATATCAAAGTTTATTCTTCCGCAGGTTTAATTTACGCTAAGCATATAGCGGATGACGCCGCGGCGAGTCCGGAGCGCCGGGTTGATTTTAGGGTACCGGATTTAGCGGAAGGCGTTTATCGGATAAGTTTTATCGCTAATGATGATATAGTCACCAAGACTATAACCACCTCGCAAAGCCAATTCGCTTTGATAAATAAATTTTGGCTAAACAGCGGAAATAAAACGAATTCAGTTTTTTTTACCAACAGCCGATTAGTCAGCGCTCAAACCGTTAATCCCGCCAGTTTAGGAAAAATTAAAGTAGGCGATGATGAAATTAATCTTAATGGCACTTTTAAGCAATTTTCTTTAAAGCTCGACGATCAGCTTAATGCCGATGAATCTGATTTGGTCGAAGGCAAAAATAGCCGGGAAAACATACAGCTATTTAATTGGGTGAAAATTGAACTAGCCAAGGATGATATAATTATTTCCGGCGATGGCGTTTTTGGCCTTAACCAAGCCGGCCTGTTTGACCCGAGATTTAAAAATATAGATAAGACCACCGAGATTGATCGGGAGAGAATAAATTATGTTTTAACTAATTATAGAGCTTCCAATGAATCCGGCCGATGGACGACGGTTACCGCCGATTTTGATCTGACCAAGGGTTATCAAGAAAATGGCAAATATCAATTTTTAATTTCCGTCCCCGGCCTTAAGGCTGAAGAAGAGAATCAAGGCGCGGTTCTTATCAAAGAAATTAAAATTGATTTATCCGGCACCGGCCTATGGAAAAAAATCAATAACCTTTTCGGTAAATAATATAATAGTTTATGGACTACGCTAGTTAATAATTTTTGTTTTGGCAAAATTTATTTATTTTTGAAGCTCGCCCCGTTAAATAGGCTTCGCCTCACAAAGTGATTTAACGGGGCGAGGACTGACCGGCCAGCACATAAAGAATTTGATCCGTAGTGAAAAAATAAATAAATTTAGCCAAAACTCCGCGACTATAAATAACATAATTCACGATAGTTTAAAATCCGTAATTAGTTTTATGAGAATATTTATCAAGCAATTTTTATTTGAATTGTTTTATGCCATAACCGGGGCAATTTTTATTTTTGCCTGTCTGGAAATGATTTGGCCGGGTATTATTTTAGCCTACTTTAATTTAAATTATCTTTTGATATTTTGGCTGATTATTGGTATAATAATTATATTGTAGAATCTCATATGCTTAATCAAGGCAAAAAAAATAGCCTGCAAAAAATATTTTTTAATCAAGCGTTCTTAAGCCTGGTTGGTTTAATTATTATTGTTTTAATAGGCTTCCCTTACGCGAAAAGCGCGGTTAAACAGTATAAGATCAATCAGGAAATAAGCAATTTTAAAAAAGAAATCGCCTCATTGCAAAATAAAAGCCAAGATTTAAAAAAAATCGTCGCTTATTTGGATTCTGATCAATTCGCCGAAGAGCAAGCCAGGCTGAATTTAAATTTAAAAAAATCAGGCGAAGAATTAACGATAATTAAAACCGTTGATAGCGGCTTGAGCTTAGCCAGTTCTTCCGATTATAATCAAATTTATGACATTCCCGGTTATAAAAAAGCGGAACCGGTTAAAGAATTTTCTAATCCCAAAAAATGGCTGAATTATTTTTTTAGAATGTAACTATTAGATAAATATATGGTAAAAAGTTTGGATGGTATTAAAAAATTAAATTCGGACGACATAAAAAAATACCGTAAAATCGTTCTTAATTATATCGGCGAAGAAGATGCCCCCGAAGTTAATCAACTCAAGAGTTCCGCCTTAAGCGCGGCTTCATCAAAAAGCGTTGACGGCATAAATTTAAATACGATTAACAGGATTAACGGCAGAGGCAAGGCGAGTCCGAAGAAATCATCAGCGAAAGTTGAGTTTTTCCCCAATCTTTCCGATGGCCGAGCCGCCGCCAAGGCGGCGGAAGCAAAGTCGGGGAAGATTGATGTTGAGGAAGCTAATAGGCTTCGACAAGCCATAAAACGGCAGGAAGAGGCCAGGCGGAAAATCAAGGAAGAAGAAAAGCAGTTTAAGAAAAATCAAGAACAAGCTGAACAGGATCGTAAAGATCGGGAGGAAAAAGCCAAGCAAGATAAAATTGATCAAGAAAAAGCAAGAATCAAGCAGGCAGAAATCAAGCAGGCGGAAATTGAGAAACAAAAAAGAGAGTTAGTTGAAAAAAAACGCCGCGAGCAGACGGAAGCGATTAAGCGAGAAGAACTGAAGAAAAAAGAGATTATTGATAAAGCCAAACGCGAAGTTGAAGCTAGAAAACAGGTTGAAGAAGCTAAAAAATTGGCTGAGAAAATAAAGCTGGCAGAACTTGAGAAAGCGGAGAAAAGGAAAATTAAGGAAAACTCGCGCTTAGAGAAAATTAAGCGTCAGCAGGAGATCGAAAGAGAAAAACAAGAAGCTAGCTTGGCAAAACAAGTGGCTCGGGAGAAGAAAAAAATCAGACGGCAAAAGATTTTTAGAAAATTTAAGCGGAATTTTAATTTTAAGGCAAGCGTTTTTTACGCTATAATTAAACGGAATATTATTTTTCTAATATCGCTTTTGATAATCTGCCTGTCTATTTTTTATATAGTTTTTTGCTTCGCGGTATTAAGGTTTAAGGCGGATAATATTTTTATTAGAAAAGCAGCCCAATATTTACCCGTACCGGCGGTGATAACCAGCCGGGGCATAATCAGCTATAGCGATTTTAAGAGAATTCAAGATAAAAGTTACTTAGCTTTAAGCTTGGGCGAGAGAAATAAATATTTAACTGAATGGGAGGTAATAAATAATATAAAGAAAAAATACGGCATGTCAGGCGAGGTTTCATCTAATTATTTGGCCATAAAATTTGTTTTAGACAAAGATTTTAATCAAGTCGGTTGGTCCAGGATAAACAAAATCAATGAATTTTTGCAAGATCAAAACGCCATTGAAAATTTAAGTAAATATGCGGACGAATATAGCGGCGGGATTTATTTTAACCGAGAGGCGGCAGCGGAAAAATTCGGCCCCAGCGTTTTTAATTTAACTATCAGCCAAACCAGCGGCATAATACCCCGAGCCGATGGTTATTATATTATTCAGAGAATTGATGATAAGGCTAACCAAATCGGGGTGAATTATATTTTTATTAGGGCAAAAACTTTAGAACAATATTTAAGCGAAAAAACCGCGGAAATTAAAGTATTTATCTTAGCCAATTAGCAATAAATAAAAATCAGCGCTAAATATAGGCTGATTTTATTAATTGAGCCGATGGTCGGGATCGAACCGACGACCTATGGTTTACGATACCATTGCTCTACCAGCTGAGCTACATCGGCGTAATTTTAAACTATATCATATCTGGGTATAATATCAATAGCCGGTTCCTCGTAAGGATGGGCTTTTTTTATTTCTAGAATGACTTTTTCAACCAGATTTTTTCGGCAGATAGTTTCAACTAATTCTTCTTCAACTTCCTCCAATCTGCCGATTTGGCCAAGAGCGGGTTTGGCGCCGGTTCCGGGTATAAAGCGGCCGGTTTGCTTTACCGAGCTACTGCAATATTCGTAGTTTCCCTGGATGCCAGCGCCGGTTTGGCCCAGAACCCGGCGGATATCGGCCGCAGATTCTATCGGAACGGCAATACGGATTTTTACATAATCAGATTCTTTTAACATAGGATTTAATTATTTACCATATGTTCCGTCTTCAATTTGTTTGACTCCTTTTTCTTCTGCTTCAGCAGTTCTTCTGTATGAATCTGAATTTCTCATTGCTTCTATTATTTTATTGTATCGACTATCTCGCAACGGCAATACTTTTTCGGCCGATAATAGGTGAATATCTAAATCCGCTCCTTTTTTAAAGTGATCCCAGGATGCGAAGAATCTTTCATCCGTTGCATGAAGTCTTTTTGCCAATTCTTCTAAATGATTCCACATTGCCTGAACTCTTGCAAGATGAATTTCACCGGTAAGTATTGCTACTTTTTTCCAACCGCGTTCTCTGGCCTTTTTAACCATTTCAAGAAGTTCGGTTAATGTGTTTGTGGAACGCTCTTCCAGCTCAATTCTTTCTTTCGGCACCCCCAGTCCTTCAAGATCGCGCGCGTAAGTTTTAGCAAGGGTTGGCTCATCTTCGTAATCGTAACTGGTGGTTATGATTTTTACATCCGGAATATACTGCGCAATTTCAGCAGCCGCGATGACGCGCGAGTGTCCGCCACCCATGGAACCATGATTATCTAAGTTGCTGTAAGAATCAGCTCGATATGTTGTATGTTCGTCCTTATCTATTTTTCTGGCGCTCGCCGATAAAACAAAGATAGCTTCTGAATTGCCTACCATTTCTCTGTATTGCTCAATTTTTTTTGGCTTTTCAAACCCTAGTAATTTATTTTCTCGCATATTTCTTGATGCGCTGTATTCTCCCGGTGTGATTGCCGAATGACAGCGGTTAATTATTATACCAAAGTTTTTTCAGTATAAAATATTTTGATTTTGGAGCGGGATACGAGAATCGGACTCGCGTTTCCTGCTTGGGAAGCAGATGTACTACCATTGTACTAATCCCGCCTTAATAATTTTCAATTTGAGATTTACACTTTACATTTTTTAATGATCAATTTTCAATACAATAAATAAGGTCTTTGTTTGAAAATTTAATCATTAGTTAATTGTAAATTGTTTAAAAATTGAAAATTGAAAATTTTGTATTAAGTATGCTATAATTATATATGTATGCTAAGACAAAGTCAAATAGTGGCAAAATTAGCAACATTTTTTTTAATCTTACTGCTGGCCTTGATAGCCGGTAATTTTATTTATGCGGCCGAGCCGGAAGCGCAGTCGGAAAATTCCTTTTTCATTAATATTAATAAAGCCACCGCCGGCAAAGGTTATACCATCAAAGCCCTAAGCGGTTTAGTCAGCCTGGTTTTACCTAAGGGCTTATTAAAAGATGCCACCGGCGTGGAAATAAGGAAAATCAACGAAGTAATGGATTTACCGTGGCAATTAGAGAAGTTAAGCGATATATATCAGTATGAGATTGTTAATAAATCAGCTTATGATGGCAAAAAACCGCTATTGGTTGAAATTAAGCATAATCAAGATTCCAATTTTTTGAAACAAATTTATTTTTATGACAAGAATTACTCAGCTTGGCGCCCTTTAAATTGCAAGGAAATTAATAATCAAAAATCCGTTAGATGTGAAATACCCTTTAGTTTCGCCCGTTTAGCCGTTTTTTCCAACCCAAACGCCCTGGTAGTCGGTAAGGCCAGCTGGTATAGCTATAAAAAGGGTAATTTTACCGCTTCGCCGGATTTTCCTAAAGGCTCAAAGTTGAGAGTTTATAATTTGGATAACGGGAAATCCGTGGATGTAATAGTAAACGATTTCGGACCGGAAAGAAAATTGCATCCTGACCGGGTGGTTGATTTGGAAAAAACCGCTTTTAGTAAAATCGCCAGTGTAGCGCAGGGGACTATTCGGGTCAGGGTTGAACTGATTTCCCTGGGCGCCAAAGGAGAAAGATTATTCGGTTTAAGCGATCAGGGAGCGAAAAAAGAACCGGCGGTAACTTCTAAATCGGCCGTTTTAATTAACGAACAGACCGGAGAGGTTCTATGGCAAAAAAATGCCACTAGCACTAGGCCCTTAGCCAGTCTGACCAAGCTGGTAGCCATAAAAGTGTTTTTAGATACTCGGCCGAGTCTAAATAAAATCGTAACTTATAGCCTTAAGGATGAAGAGTATAATTATCAATATGTTAAAAAATGGGAATCGGCCAGATTGAAATTGAACGACGGCGATAGCTTAACCATTGAGGATTTGCTGTATGCGGCCTTGGTTGGCTCGGCCAATAATGCGATTGAGACTCTGGTGCGCTCCAGTGGTTTGGCGCGCCAGGAATTTATAAATAAAATGAATAGTATGGTGGCTAATTTGGGCGCGTCTTCAACACATTTTATTGAACCGACTGGCTTGGCGCCCGGCAATGTGAGCTCAGCGCTTGATTATGCTATAATAAGTAAAGAGGTTTATATTCATCCGATTATTCAAAAGGCCAGTACCATGTTTAAGTATAAATTTACCACTCATAACACTAAAAAAGCTCACACCATAACCAATACCGACAAACTTTTAGAAGTCAGTGGTTTAAATATTACCGGATCTAAAACCGGTTATCTTGACGAAGCGCTATATTGCTTAATGGCCAGAGCGGCGGATAAGCAGGGCAGGCAAGTTATCGCGGTAACCATGGGAACTTCCAGCCGGGATAAAAGTTTTGCCGAAACCGAGGAGCTTTTAAAATACGGGCTTAAAATGATTAAGCGATAGTAAAAAACGATTATGATCAGACTTGAAAATATCACAAAAATATACCCGCCGGATATCAAGGCTTTATATAAAGTTAATTTGCATATTAAGCCAGGCGAGTTTGTTTCCATTGTCGGGCAGTCGGGTACTGGTAAAACCACCCTGGTTAAAATTTTAATCGGCGAGGAAAAACCCAACCAGGGGAAAATCATCGTTGGCGGCTGGGATATTACCGATATCGGTCAGTCGGAAATTCCAGTTTTGCGCCGGCAAATCGGCGTGGTTTTTCAGGATTTTAAATTGCTTCATCGCAAGACTATCTTTGAAAATGTTTGCTTTGCCTTGCAGGTTTGCGGCGATCCGCAAAGTAAAATTAATAACATCGTGCCGCAAGTTTTAAAAATCGTCGGGTTGGAAAATAAAATGCATCGCTATCCGCTGGAAGTATCCGGCGGCGAACAGCAGCGCGCCGTTATTGCCCGAGCCCTGGTCCATCGGCCCAAGATTTTTTTAGCCGATGAACCGACCGGCAATCTGGATTCTATCAATGCCGATGAAATTATTGAAATTCTGCAAAAAATAAATAAATTCGGCACCACGGTTCTCTTAGTGACTCATAATCGAGATGTGGTGAATAAGTTGAGGAAAAGAGTGATCACTATTGAAAATGGCTTGATTGTCGGCGATCAGGCGGTGGGCAAGTATATCCTATAAAAATTTTCAATTTACAATTTACAATTTTCAAACAATTTGCAATGATATAATGTTTAAATTTTCAAACAGGCGCAGAAAAGATGCGTTTATTTGAAAATTAATGCATTGAAAATTTATTGTCCGCCAAAGGCGGATCTGCCTCTGGCGGAAAAATTGAGAATTGCTTGTCCCCGGATGGGGGAAAATTGAAAATTAACCATATGTTTTTACTATCTTTTTTTAGAGTGATAAAATTCAGCCTGCAGGATATATTTCGCAATATCTGGCTTTCTATCATCACCCTGATTATTATTATTCTAGCTTTATTATCGGTAAATATATTATTGGTGGTAAAAGTATTAGGTTCAACCGCCATTAGCGCGGTCAAGGAAAAGGTAGATATCAGTTTATATTTAAAATCAAATACCGAGGAGAGCAAAATTTTAGCTTTGAAAAATAAAATCGGAGAAATTGATTCTGTTAAAGAAGTGGTTTATACCTCTCAGCAGGCCGCGATTGAGGACTTCAGAGATAAGCATCAGAATAATCAAGAAATACTGCAAGCCTTATTGGAATTAGGCAATAACCCCTTATCGCCGAGCTTAGTGATTAAACCTAAAGATGTTGATGATTATGAAAGCTTGATTGCCAGCTTGAATAAGTTTGATGATCAGATTATTGAATCCAGGAATTTTGACGACCATAAAGCCATGCTGACAAAGATTAACAGTCTAACCGAAAAGGCCAGCGAGATCGGGTTATTTATCAGTCTGATATTTGTATTGATAACCATCTTGGTCGTCTATAACACCGTGCGGGTGGCGATTTATACCCATAGGCGAGAGATCGGCATTATGAAATTGGTGGGAGCGTCTACCTGGTTCATCCGTGCGCCTTATTTAATCTCCGGTATAATTTATGCGCTGATAGGGGTAGCGGCTATTATAACCATACTATATCCTCTATTAAGCTTTTCTCAGCCGTATTTAGCCAGTTTCTTTGCCGGTTTTGAGGTTAATATTTTAGAATATTATAATAATAATTTTTTCGCTATTTTCGGTTTGGAATTTTTAGCCGTAACTTTGGTTAATTTTTTAGCCAGCCTGGTAGCTGTAGGGAAGTATTCCAAGGTTTGATCAAATGAAAGGGAAAGAGGTTGGTATATAAAAACAGGTTTTTAACGCCTGTTTTTTAGTTGACTCCTAAGCTTTCAATTTGTCTTTTAGTGACACGGCTCATAGCCTTATTTGTTTTACGAGTTTGTAAACTTCATGCCAGGCGACTGTTAATAGGCTGAGGGTAAAAGCGATACCGAGATCGAACATGCCTAGGGGAGAAAATCTAAAGATACTGCTTAAATCGGGCTGGTAATTGATAAATAGCAAAAAAGCCAGAGCTCCGCCCATAATCCACCAAGCCGCCGGGTTTTTTTTAAGCAAGGTTTGGGGAATTGTTTGCGTCCAGGAACGATTAGATAAGATTAATAAAATGTTAGCAAAAATTAAAGTTGTAAATGCAAGGGCTCTGATTTGGCCGGGGTTTCTACCCATAGCCGTAGCCAGCGCGAAAGCAGTAATAACCGCCAATAAAATAATAAAACCTTGGGTTAGGCTTAAACCGAGCAAGCGCCTGTTTAAAAGCGATTCATTCTTACCGCGGGGCGGTCGCTTCATTACATTTTTTTCTGCCGGTTCGGCTTCAAATAGAATTGAACAAGCCGGATCAATAATAAACTCCAAAAATACCACATGGATTGGATATAAGACCAGCGGCCATTTAAATATAATCGGCAGTAGAGCGATCCCGGCTATCGGAATATGAATTGATAAGATATAGGCGATGGCTTTTTTTAAATTATCAAAAATTGCGCGGCCCACCTTTATACCGCTGACCAAGGAGGAAAAATTATCATTTAACAGCACAATATCCGAGGCTTCTCTGGATACATCCGTGCCTCTCTCGCCCATAGCGATGCCGATATGAGCTGATTTTAAAGCCGGTGCATCGTTAACTCCGTCGCCCGTCATAGCCACGATTTCCCCGGTTTTTTTAAGCGCGTCAACTATTCTTAATTTTTGCGTCGGCACCATGCGTGAAAATACCGCGACAGTTTTTAACCGTCTAAGCAACTCCTCGTTACTAATCATGTCAAATTGCTCGCCGGTGATTGTTTCGTCCGGATTTTTTAAACCGATTTGCTTGGCGATATTTTTTGCCGTTTCCGGATAGTCGCCGGTGATCATAATAATTTTAATGCCGGCGTCATAGCATTCTTTTATGGCCGGGAGGACGGAAGAGCGAATCGGATCCGCCAGGCCGAACAAGCCCAGAAATTCAAAATTAAAATCATGCATTTCTCGCGGCAGATTATCATCTTGATATTGCGCTTTAGCAAGACCCAAGATTCTAAAATTTTCCAAAGCCAGCGATTTAACCACTTTCATGAATTCTTTATTTTGTTTATCGGTAAAATGGCATAGTTCGGCGATTGCTTCGGGCGCGCCCTTGGTGGCGATGATGATTTCACCGTCTTTATTTTTCCAAACATTAGCCACGGCCAGCAATTTATGAGATAGCGGGTATTCGCGTAAAAATTCATAATTTTGTTCTATGGTTTTTTGATTTGTATTATCAGCGCTGAACTGCTTTATGGCTATATCCATGGGGTCAAAAGTCAGTTTTTTGCATGACAAACAGCCGAATTCCGCCATTTTTTTCAAGGCTGAATTGGAATTTTCAAAATTATTTTTTTCGTTCAGGTTAAAGAAACCGCCCTTGAAAGAATTCTTGTTAGCCTGAGTTAGGGTAAAAATTTTCTCTACCTGCATCTTGTTTTGAGTCAGGGTGCCGGTTTTATCCACGCATAACACGGAAGTCGAGCCTAGAGTTTCTACCGCGCTCATATTCCTGGCTAAAACTTGTTTTTTTGAAATACGCCAAGCGCCTAAAGATAAAAAGATAACCATCATCACCGGCAGTTCTTCGGGTAAGATTGACATAGCCAGGGTGATGCCGGCCAAGAAACCATCAATCAGGCCGCCGATTCTTAAAATATAAAAAATTACAACGGCCAGACATAAAATCAGGCCGATTACCGAAACGATTTTTATAATTTTTTTTATTTCTTTTTGCAGAGGCGTGCTTTCTTCTTTTATGATGTTAAGCATTCTGCCTATTTTTCCCATCTCGGTTTCTACGCCGGTTCTTTTAACCAGTAATATACCCTGGCCGCTGGTAACCAGTGAACCCGAGAAAGCGAATGGCGAGTCGTTGGAAGACGGGTGGCCAACCTCCAGATCGGCCTTGCCCGAAGATTTTTGCACCGCCATTGATTCGCCGGTTAAAATTGACTCGTCAATGGATAGATTTAAAGTCCACAAAATTATTCCATCGGCCGGCACCCGGTCGCCTTCGTTTAAAAATACATAGTCCCCCCTGACGACATCTCGGCCGGCAATAATTTTTTTTAGGCCGTCTCTAATAACCAGGGCGCGCGGACTGGCAAGATTGCGTAAGGCGTTTAAAGCTTTTTCCGTTTTGTTTTCCTGGTGAATGGTTATGCCGATCACCGCGAAGATAGAGAAGCATAAGATCAGAGCTTCTCTAATATCGGCCAAGACAAAATAAATAATCGTACAAGCAACCAAGAGTAAGAGCATCGGCTCTTTAAGCACATCTAAAAAAATACGCCAGATTTTTTTGCTTCTTTCCCCCGGCAATTCGTTAAAGCCTTCGTCTTTAAGGAGCGCTTCGGCTTGGCTTTGCGATAGCCCCTTCAAGTTTTTAATTTCTTTATCGGTGAGCATAAATATTTAATAATTATAGCATTTCCGGCTAAATAAAAAAACACCCAGGGTGTCGGGGTGGATAATTGATTAATTATTGATCTGTATTTATTAACGCCAACGCAATTCTTTAGAGAGAAATTTTTATTTTATTTTTTTAGGTTTTTGCCGGCTTCTTGCTTCGGCGGTTTGGTTCAGCGCGGTCAGCTTTTATCAAAGGAATAAAAATCGCGGCGGCAATCAGCGCGCCGATAGCGTTGCTCGTTAAATCTAACCAGGTATCGTCCACGGTTCTAGCGAAGGTAAAATCAAAATAACTTTGTAAGAAAAATTCAATTAACTCGTTACCTACGCCGAGTATTGTAACTATCAGGTAGCTGAATATAAAAAATTGAAATTTAGTAAGCCTTAATCCGGCGTCTTTAACGACGAAAAAGCAAATTAAAAATGAAAGAAAGCCTCCGCCGAAAATATGTTGAATTCTATTGCCCAGCCATTCATTCGGTATGTTTAAAGCGATAAAATAGCTTAGCAGGCTTACTAAAGCTATAATTATAAGCGAGGCAATGGATTTGGCGTTCGGTTTTGCCCTGGTGTTATAAAAGAACCAGGGCAATAAAAGAAATAAAAGTAAATATATAAAACTTAAACCAATAGATATAAAACTTTGATACATAAACAAATCAGGCTTAAATAAGAAAAAAGATTAGATGACTAAGGGGTATGGACTTTCACCCCGTTAATAAAATTGTCTTTTCATTGTTCGGGGACATGGATTCGAACCATGATTAGCGGCTCCAAAGGCCGCTGTCTTACCATTGGACGATCCCCGAATAATAATAATAAACTAAGCAAAATCCCGAAAAATCGGGACTATTACTATAATAAAATATTATTTGACTTTTGTAAAGTTGTCAGGTATTTTTCTTTGAGTTATAATATAGAAAGTAATAATTTATTTATATGCCAAATAAAATGGAAGAACAATTAGATTTATTTACTCCCGATAAGGCGAAAACAGAGCAATCAGAAACCGAAGGTCAAGGAATTAATAAATTGCCAACTAAAAATATTAGGCGAGGTTTTAGTCATAAGGTTTTAAATGGTGATTATAGCAGAGATGAAAATTATGAGCCTGAAGATCGTAAAACAGACCAAACCGGTTCAGCTGGCAAACCCCACTCTAGGCATAATCGCCCTGTTTACCCATTAGGCCATCACGGTAATATTGAAGATAAGATTAATTAATTGTTTATCATAAAAAATGAAAAAATATTTGATAATTATATTTTTTTTAATCGGTTTAAGCGGCGGGTTGTTTATAAATTTTTATTCGCCCAATTTGACTGGAGTTATTGCCGATAGCCTGCGCCTGGACGATCAGGAAGCCACCATCAGGGCGATTAATAAAGTCATGCCGGCCGTGGTTAGCATTATTGTTGTTGATCAGCTGAGCACAACAATTGTCAATTTAGGTTCCGGCCAGCAGTCCCAAGAAATTAGCAAGGTGCAAAAAGGTTCGGGAACCGGTTTTCTGATCTCGGCCGACGGCCTGATTTTAACCAATAAACATGTGATCGGAGTAGGCAGTGAAAAAACCGCCGAATACAAGATTATTTTAGGGTCAGGCAAACAATATTATGCCCAGTTAATCGGCAAGGACCCGATAAATGATTTGGCGGTTTTAAAGATTTTTGATAAAAATTTACCCTATGTCCAGCTGGGCGACAGCGATAAACTGCAGATCGGAACTTCAGTTATTGCCATTGGCAATACTTTAGGGCGGTATCAAAATAGCGCTACCAAGGGCATAATCAGCGGGTTGGGCAGAAGTATTGAAGCTTCAGACCAAAACGGTAATTCAGCTGAAACTTTAGATAATGTGCTACAGACCGATGCAAATATTAATTTAGGAAATTCCGGTGGTCCGTTGGTTGATTTAGAGGGTAATATCGTGGGTATTAATGTGGCTATTGATCAGTCCGGCTCATCGGTCGGTTTCGCCATCCCGGTAAATGACGCTAAGCCGGTAATAAAGTCGGTTAGGGAAATCGGGCGAATCGTCAGGCCAAGGCTTGGCGTTAGGTATATTATGCTTACCCCGGCAATCGCCGAACAGTATAAATTAGCCAAAATTAGCGGTGCCTGGATTTCGGTTAGCGATATCGGCACGCCTTCGGTGCTGGCGGGTTCGCCGGGCGAAAAAGCTGGGTTAAGAGCAGGTGATATCATTATGGAAATCAATGGCATAAAGTTACAAGAAAAAAACACTTTGTTATCGGTTATCCAAAAATATAAACCAGGCGATAAAATCGGTTTAAGAGTTTTCCGGGATGGGAAAATTAAAATCTTAATAGCGGTTTTGGATGAGTTTAGATAATACGAATTAGACACTAATTATAAGCGAATTTATCGTCCTTAAATTCGATAAATTCGCTCAATTTGATTTAATTTGCAGTAAATTCGCTTTTATATGATAGAGATAAAAAATTTAACAAAAAAATTCGGCGATCGCTTAGTTTTAAATGATATCAGCTTTTCGGTAAAGAAAGGTGAAATTTTAGGCTTTTTAGGTCCGAACGGAGCCGGTAAGACCACCACCATGAAGATTATTACTTCTTTTTGGCCATTGACTTCAGGCCAAATTTTGATTGACGGCGTAGATGTAGCCGCCAATTCTTTAGCTACCAGAAAAAAAATCGGCTATTTACCTGAAACCGTGCCGCTTTATGAAGATATGAGGGTGTTTGAATATCTTAAATTTATTGCCGAAATTCGTTCGTTGGAAAAAAATACTATTAAAGAAAGAATCGGCAGGGTGGTTTCAATTTGCGGTTTGACCAAGGTATTGCGCCAGCCGATTGATGAATTGTCTAAAGGTTTTCGCCAGCGCGTTGGTTTAGCCCAAGCGATCATGCACCAGCCGGATATTTTAATTTTGGACGAGCCGACTACCGGACTGGATCCGAATCAGATTGTAGAAATTAGAGATTTAATCAAAGAAATCGGCCGGGAGAAAACCGTAATATTTTCTACTCATATTCTAAGCGAGGTCAGCGCCACATGCGACCGGGTAATAATTATCAATCAAGGAAAGATTGTCGGGCAAGGCAGCCCCAAAGAATTATCTAGCCAGCTCGGCGGAGTAGAAATGATTTATGTTAAAATTAAAGGACCGCAGGCGGAAATTATTAAACAGCTTAAAGAAATGGAGAATGTGGCGAATGTTGAGGTTAAAGACAAGGAGGCCGAAGACATTTACGGCTATGAAATCGAGCCCAAAGCCGGCGTGGATTTAAGGGAATATTTATCTATGACGGTGATGAAAAATAATTGGAGCATTTTGGAATTCAGCAGGAAGAGCGCCAGCCTGGAGAATGTATTCAGGGAACTGACGAAGTAAATGTAAAATGAAAAGATCAAAATGAAAAATGACAGTTCAAAATGCAAAATGTTTAATTTAATAATTTTAAATTCCCGTCTGCCGGTAGGCAAGTAATTTTTAAACAATTTTTAATGATTAAATTTTCAATGAGCAAGATTGTGCCTTGTTTTGAAAATTGGTCATTGATTTATTGGTCATTGTTTGTCAGCCCGAGGCTGATCCGCCTTGGGCGGAAAAATTGAAAATTGAGAATTGAAAATTATTTAATTATGTCAAAACCACAGTATCTAAAAACCATCTACATATTATTTAAAAAAGAATTAATGTCCTACTTTAATTCTCCGATTGCTTATATTTTTATCGGTGTGTTTTTAATCGTCGGCAATTGGCTGTTTTTTAACTCTTTTTTCCTGGTTGGCCAAGCCTCAATGAGAAATTATTTTTCGCTTTTGCCCTGGATTTTTTTATTTTTAGCGCCGGCTATTACTATGAGGCTTTGGGCCGAAGAAAAGAAAAGCGGCACGATTGAATTTTTATTGACTTTGCCCTTAACCGATTGGCAAGTGGTATTAGCTAAATTTTTCAGCGCTTTAACCTTTTTATTTTTCAGTTTGCTGCTTTCGCTTACCATGCCCTTAAGCATCGCCTGGCTGGGCAATCTGGATAAAGGGCCGGTGATCGGAAGCTATTTAGGCGCCTTATTTTTGGGCGGTTCGTATTTAGCTTTAGGCTTATTTATTTCCAGCTTAACGAAGAATCAAATTATCGCTTTTATTTTAGGCCTGGTGGCTTGTTTTTTCGCTTTCATAATCGGCGCTGATTTCGTTTTAGCCAGTTCGCCAGCCTTGCTCGTCCCGGTTATGAAATTTTTAGGCCTAGGCAGTCATTTTAACAATATTGCCAAAGGCGTGATTGACACCAAGGATATAATTTATTATTTTTCTTTTATATTTTTGTTTTTGTGGCTGAATGTAAGGGTGATTGAGAGAAGGTCGTGGAAGTGAGAAAATGTAAAATGTAAATCTCAAAGTTAAAAATGACAGTTGAAAATAAAAAATGTAATAATAAATATGTCAGAAAACCTTTTTGAAAATTTCAATCGTGGCAATGAGGCTAATTATATTAATAATCAAGCTGAGTTGATTGATCCGTTCATAACTCCATATGATAGAAAGATAGCCATGTCTGTCGCGGCTATATTAGACCTAAACGACGATGAATTTCTTAACGGTTTAAGGGAAAGTGATCTGATGGCTGCCAGTCTAATAGAAGTCATAGAAATAGTAAAGAAGGCGTTAAAAGTCGATATTATTTCCAAGAAAGCTCGATGGTTGGCCGAGCTTGAAAAGAAAATAGTTAGATTTAGTATTTATTGTGCTAACGCTGATACCGAAATGGATTTAAAAAGTGGCAGGCACCGGTTATCGCAGCTTCAAGAAGAGCAGTCCAGAAAATCTTCGTCTAATTCTGATTCATCAGAAAAAAATAATAATTAAATTGCCATGAAATTACACCAATTTTTGAACAAAACTAATTCCTCCGCTCTGATAATTATCGTTATCGGCATTTTAGCCGTGCTTAACTTTTTTTCCTATAATATCTTTTACCGTTTTGATTTAACCCAGAATAAAGATTATTCAATTTCCGGCGTCAGCAAGAAGACAGTGGCTGATTTAAAGGATGTGGTTAATATTAAAGCTTATTTTTCGGCTAATTTGCCATCGCAGTATTTAAATTTAAGGCAAGAAGTGGGGGATATCCTGGAAGAATACTCCAATTATTCCGGCGGCAAGGTTAAAGTTGAATTTATTGATCCAAAAGACGATCAGGCGACGCAACAGGAACTGTATCTGGCCGGAATTCCGCAACTGCAATTTAATGTTCTGGAAAAAGACAAATATCAAGTCATCAACGGTTATTTAGGCTTGGTGGTTAAATACGGCGACAAAACTCAGGCCATACCGGTCATACAGGACACGCGTGATTTTGAATATCAGATTACCTCGGCCATTAAAAAAGTTACTGATGATAAGCTAGCCAGCATCGGTTTTTGGCAGGGCAATGGCTCGGCCGACACGCAAAACGATATAACCGCGATTTTTCAAAAACTAAGCGAAATCTACAATGTTTCCGCGGTCAATTATACTGCCGAGAAAAAGATTCCTGAGAACATGGACACATTAATTATTATTGGCCCGAAAGAGGCCTTTAAGGACGAAGAATTAAAAGCAATTGATGCTTTTTTAATGAAAGGCGGTTCTTTAATAATTCTGGCTAACGGCGTGACTGTGGAGCAGGGACTGCAGGCGGCCAAGAATGATACCGGTTTAAATAAAATTTTAGCCGGCTATGGGCTTAAGCTGAATAATAATTTAATCTTAGATGTAAACAACGGCATGGCATCTTTTAGCCAGGGTTTCGTCACTTTTTCAACCAATTACCCTTATTGGCCCAAAGTTATAAAGGCCGGCTTTGATCAAAATAATATAGCGGTTGCTAAATTAGAGAGTTTGGTTTTGCCATGGGCGTCATCAATTGATTTGTCGCCTGACAAAATGAAGGATATAACCATATCATATCTGGCCAGAACTTCTGATCGAGCTATGCTAGTGGCGGATAATTTTAATTTGTCTCCACAGGCGGAAATTAAGAATGGCGCCAAAGGGAAATATGATTTAGCCGTGTCCTTATCCGGAAAATTCAATAGCGTTTATAATAATCCGAACACTTCCGCCGGCCGAATCGTCTTAGTCGGCGATAGTGATTTCATAACTGACAACTTTTTAAGAAATTATCCGGACAATTTAGTCTTTTTCCAGAATGTAGTGGATAGCTTAAGCTTGGGTAATGACCTAATCACTATCCGCTCCAAAGGCGTGACCGAGAGGCCGCTTAAGGAAGTAACTGAATCCATGAAAGCTACGATCAGGTATGCCAATGTCTTCGGCCTGACCGCGCTGGTTGTGCTGTTCGGCTTGATAAGATATTTTTTCAGAAGAAGGACTAAGTTTGTGGATCAGATATAAAATAAATTTTCAATTTTCAATTTTCAATTTCCAATGAATGATCAATTATTAAATTTTTACGCTCTCGCTAAGCGAGGTGATACAAGTAATTGAAAATTAAAACATTAAAAATTGTTTGAAAATTAAAAATTAAAAATTAAAATTATCACTTATGAATAAAAAGACTCTAATTTTGGGTGCGGTGCTAATTGCTTTGATTGCCCTGGCTTATCTTTATCATGGTCCTTTAAAAGAGTGGCAAAATAATTTCGGCAAACCGAAAAATATTTTTGCCAAAATCGACGCCGCTAAAGTTGATAAGCTTGAAGTAGTTTCCGGCGATAACACTCTCGTTTTATCTAAACAAAATGAAAAATGGAGATACAATAACACTAAAGATTTTTATGTTGAACCAAGCCTAATAGCAGGCGCCTTAGAGAGCCTAAAACAAGCGGCCGCCTCGGAAGTTGAATTGGTCAGCAATAATCCGGAGAGAAAAAGCGAGTTTAAAACAGAAGCCGGCTTAACGGTAAAGGTTTATCAGGACGGCCAGCCGGTTGTAGACTTTATTATTGGCAGTCGAGCCAGCGATTATGATAGCACTTATATTGCGACGGCCGGGTCTTCCGCTACCTATTCAGTTAAAGCCGATTTGTCCGGTTCTTTCAATCAGCCGGAGTGGCGGGATTTAATGATTTTTTCCACCGCTAAAGAGAAAATCAACAAAATCAGATTTCAATATCCGAATCGTGAATTCACGGTTGAATTTAAAGATGATAAATGGAGCGGCATATTGCCGGAAAAATTCGCGGTAAATCAAGAAAAAATCGGTCCGTTATTGGAAATTATGACTAATCTAAAAGCCGCGGAAATTCCCGAGCAGACCTTCGCCAATACCGGCCTGGACAAGCACTTAATAATTATAGAAGCCTCAGGCGAGGGAGTTGATAATGTTTTAATGATTGGTTCGGCAAAAGATGAGCTATATTACGCTAAAAGAGGCGATAGCGACAATATTTATTTGATTAATAAGTCAGACAGAGATTTATTAGACAAATGGATTTGGCAGTTAAGGTAAAAACAAGTCCGCCAAAGGCGGATCCGCCTCTGGCGGAAAAACAAAAAAAGAGCCGCCATAATGACGGCTCTTTTTTAGAGGGGGCTATTGGATTAATAATTTATATAATCCTTTCGTGTTGCCGATTTGCCCGAAGAAATAAAGGATATCGCCCGAGGTATTTAAGGCTAAGGTTTTAATTGAGTCAAATTTTACCAATTCGGTAGTGTTCCTTTTTTCTCTTTCATCCAGTTCAATCGTATTAATAGTTTGATCGGTGGAATAGATAATATAATTTTTATTCGGGTGCATTAAGGCGCTGTTAATGGAATCGCTAATTCTGGTAATTAAAGTTTTTTGCCTTGATTCTAAGCTGTATAGCCAAATTTCAAAATCATTAGTATAAAGCAAATTATTATTATCGTACCAAGCGGTGGTTTTAATATTATTAATAATCTCTACCAAGGGGTAATAATCAACCAGCGGGTTAATCAGGTAGAGGATTTTATGGTCATTATCAAGCAGATTAATTAGGGTTTGCTCCGGGTTGATAAAGGAATAATTGGCGGACGGCAGGCTGATATCTTTAATTTGTTTGCTTGACGCCAGATTAATGGTTTTTAGGCTGGTGGCTGACTTGGATTGATTAATTAAGTATAAAAATTTGTCCTTTATGAGATAATCGCTAAAATCTATATTATTAATTATTTTTTTGGGCAAATTCGCGTCGTTAAGCTGGTAAACCGATGTTTTATCTTGGTAAAATAAAATATTATTACTCCATTTATACTTGAAACTTCCCGGAGTTAATTTGTTTAAGTCAATTATAGAGTTAAAAGCGGAGGTATCGTAAAGATAATTATCAACTACCAGCATTCGGCCGTCTAACGGCCAGGTTATGTGTTGTCCTTTAAGATTACTTTGGTTAATGGATTTTGCCGTTTCGTTTTTCAGATTATATAAAGTAAGCTGGCTGGCGGATATAGTTACCGCCTGATTTTTATCCGGGGAAAAGCTAATAGCTTGAATTTCAGCAGAAGCTATTTGGACCGGCAGATTTTTTTTAAATAAATAAATATTTTTTGCGTAAGTGGATGATCCGGGATTGATATTTAATTTTTTTTGCCAGCTTGAGTAGCCATCAAGTTCCAGCGAAAGATCATATTCTCCGGGCAGAAGATTCTTTATTTTTGCCGGTGTAGTTACAAAATTATTTTGATTGAACAAGGAGCTAGTCAGCGTTTTTTGGGACTTGCCGTTAATCAATATTTTTGCGCCCTTAGGACTGCTTTCAATAATAAATATGCCGGTTCGTTCTATGGCAAAACCGTTTCTTTTCAGCTTGTAGCCGGCGGCGTAGAGTATAATAACCGGGGCGATAGTTAAAAAGAAAATTATAAATATCAGGCTAAGTATTCTTCTGACTTTTAGAGTCATAAAATTTTTGTCATTCCGGCCTTAAAGCCGAAGGCCCGTCTCGCCTAAAGGCGAAGCCGAGGCGGACGAGCCGCCCCGCAAAGTGCGGGGTGGATTGCGGGTCAAGCCCGCAATGACAGAAAAAACTTAATCAACCCGTTTGATGTCGGCGCCTAATTTATTAAGCCGTTCGCAGATATTTTCGTAACCGCGGTCAATTGAATATGAGTTATGAAGAATTGATTTACCTTCAGCCGCCAGCATGCAGATTAGCAGATTTATGGCCGGCCTTAAGGCCGGCGGGCAGATAATTTCCGCGGATTTTAACTTAGTCGGCCCGGTGACAGTAACGCGGTGCGGGTCATGAAGCATAATGTTAGCTCCCAGCTTTTCCAACTCAGTATAGTAGATGGCTCGATTTTCATAAATCCAATCGTGAACTAAGGTTGCGCCCTTAGCTTTAGTTAAAATCGGCAGGAATAAGGGTAAATTATCTATGTTTAAGCCGGGGAAAGGCCGTCCATAAATCTTATCCGAAAGAGCATATAATTCAGACGGTGATATTTCTAGATTTATTAAAATAAATCGGCCGTTGGCTGATTTATACGGTTTGCTTATTTTCATGATTTGCCCCATCACTCTGAGTTTTTCCAGTTCCAGGCTTAAGAATTCTATGGGGCAATTGGTAATTTTCATTTTTGAGCCGGTAGTAATGGCGATAGAGATAAAGGCCATTGATTCTATCGGGTCAGGCATGATCGGGTATATAACCGGCTTAAGTTTTTTTACGCCAGTGATTGTAAGTTTAGTCGTGCCGATACCGCTGATTTTAGCGCCGGCTTTAACTAAAAAATAGCATAAATCCTGCACCATGTAGTTGGCTGAAGCTAAATTTATTTCCGTCTTGCCTGGCAGCAAAATTGAGGCCAGGATGGCATTTTCGGTGGCCGTATCGCCGGACTCATACATGGTAAATTGCGCGCTCTTGGCGCGGCGGTTGTTAATATAAAAGCTGTTATTAATTTTTTTGACGAAAATGCCTAGGTGCGCCAAGGCAATGAAGTGCGGATTAACCGTTCGTTTGCCTAATTTGCATCCGCCGGTTTTCGGCAGAATAAATTTTTTAAAGATTGATGACAAGGACCCAAGTAGAAGAATCGCCGATCTGGTTTTTTCATAAGCTTCGCGGTTTATAGAATGTAAAGAAATTTTACCCGGATTGATTATTTGAAGTTTATGGTTAGCCAGCCAGGTAATCTTTAAGCCGATGGAGGTTAATATTTCAATAATCCGGTTGACTTCTTCAATTCTGGGCATATCTAACAGAACGGTTCTTCCTTTGATCATCGGCAGGGCGCAAAGAATAGCCACGGCCGAATTTTTAGCCGAATTGGTTTTAATCGTGCCATGGAGTTTTTTGCCGCCGTTAATAATAAAATTTGACATAAATTTATTAAATTCTAATATCTAATATCTAAATTCTAAACAAATTTCAAATTAAAAATTAAATACAAATGTGTCGAATTTTGTTTGGATCATTTGAATTAAGAATTTTTGATTTTGTTTAGAGTTTAGAATTTAGGATTTAGGATTTTGAATTTTTGTATTTATGGCTATATCATAGCTTAAATAAAGCATTTTTTCAAGGCCTGTCGAGCGCTCAACCGCAAGATTTGGCAAAATAGATTTACTTATGGTAAGATTAAAGAATAAATATTAGCTGTTATTTTTTTATGGAAAATTTTACATCAGCAGTAGGTGGACCGGTAATAAAAAAACGCCGTAAAATTAAAATCTTAGGCGTTGTTTTATTAAGCCTGATTTTACTGTCGGCCGCCTTCGCCGGCGGCATGATGCTGGCTCAGAAAAATGAGTTTATAAAATCAGCCAGCCTGAAACAGGCTGATTATGCGGGTAAAGTCTATAATAAGTATATCACCGCTCCGGCCAATAAGCTGACTCAAGATGTGGATTTCAATTTGTTCTGGGAGGTTTGGGACTTGCTTAAAGAAGAATATGTTGACAGGAATTTGCTGAACGATAAGCAGATGTTCTATGGCGCGCTTAAAGGCTTGGTTGAGTCAACCGGAGATCCCTATACCGTCTTTATGGAGCCGAAGCTGGCTAAGGAATTTTCCGATGATTTAGCCGGCACCTTTGAAGGCATTGGCGCTGAAATCGGCAAAAAGAATGATATTATCACCATCGTCGCGCCCTTAGCCGATATGCCGGCCGAGAAAGCCGGGCTTAAATCGGGCGATAAAATTTATGCCATCAACGGCCAATCAACGGCCGGTTTATCCACCGATGAGGCGGTCAGTTTAATTCGCGGTCCCAAGGGCACCGAAGTAACTCTGACTATTTTCAGGGACGGTTTTGACATGACGAAAGATTTCAAAATTATCAGAGACGCCATAGTGGTTAAGAGCGTAAGGACTGAAATGCGCGACGATAAAATATTTATCATTACCATAACCAACTTTAACGACGATACGGCCAATCTATTTAAAGAGGCGGCCATGAAAGCCGTGGCGCAGGGCCCTAAAGGCGTTATTTTGGATTTAAGGAATAATCCGGGCGGCTACCTGGAAACCGCTATTGATGTGGCCAGCGAATGGATTGATCAGGGGGTGATCGTAACCGAACAGTTTAATCCGGAAAAAAAGAATGAATATTTAAACCGCGGGCGCGCCAGGCTGAAAGATTTTCCGACCGTGGTGCTGGTCAACCAGGGCAGCGCTTCGGCTTCGGAAATAGTTTCCGGAGCTTTAAAGGATTATAAAAAGGCCACCATCGTGGGTAAAAAAACTTATGGCAAGGGTTCGGTGCAAACCCTGGAAGAGCTCAATGACGGCTCTTCAGTAAAAATTACCGTGGCTAAATGGCTGACACCCTCGGGTTTAAATATTAACGGAGAGGGGATCGCGCCTGATGTTGAAGTTGACTTAACGGCTGAAGATTATGATAAAAATCAGGATCCGCAGCTGGATAAGGCGGTAGAGATATTAAGCAAACAATAAATAAATTTGTTATCCTGTCATTCCGGCCTTTAAGCCGAAGGCGAGCCGGAATCCATGAGATATTAGCGCTAGCGTTTTTACTACTTACCTATGGATTGCGGGTCAAGCCCGCAATGACATATATAAATCATATGGTGAATAACAAGAAAAGCAAAGCTGTTAAGTACATCTTTATCGTCGGCGGAGTTATGTCTGGGGTGGGCAAGGGCATTACCTGCGCTTCTATCGGCCGGATTTTAACTTCCAAAGGCTATAATGTCAGCGCCATTAAAATCGATCCGTACATCAATGTTGATGCCGGCACCATGAATCCGGTAGAACATGGCGAAGTTTTCGTAACTGAAGACGGAGACGAAACCGATCAGGATGTGGGCAATTACGAAAGGTTTTTAAACAAGAATATTCATCGGGAGAATTATATGACCACGGGTCGGATTTATTCCGCCGTTATAGAAAAGGAGCGCAATCTTGAATACGGAGGCAGGTGCGTGCAGGTGGTACCCGATATTCCCAACGAAGTCATCAGTAGAATTAAAAATGCCGCTAAGAAAGATAAAGCTGAAATTATTTTAATAGAAATCGGCGGCACGGTAGGCGAGTATGAAAATCTGCTTTTTTTAGAAGCGGCCAGAATGATGCATTTATCCGAACCGGAGAATGTTTTATTCATTATGGTATCGTATCTACCGGTACCATCAATTATCGGAGAGATGAAGACTAAACCGACCCAGCACGCCGTCAGATCTTTAAACGCGGCCAGTATTCAGCCTGATTTTATCATCGCTCGTTCGGTGACCGCGATTGACGCGCCGCGGCGCCGTAAATTGGCTGTTTTCTGCAATATCCAGGAAAGCGATGTGATCAGCGCTCCGGATGTAAATTCAATTTATGATATTCCGATCAATTTTGAAAAAAATAATTTAGGAGAGCGCATTTTAGAAAAATTTAATTTGCCGTCAAAGAAAAAAGACTTGCTAGATTGGAAAAAAATGGTTGCCAAGATAAAGTCAGCCAAAAAGACGGTCAATATCGGCATCGTGGGTAAATATTTTTCCACCGGAGATTTTTGCCTGTCCGATTCTTATATCTCGGTAATAGAAGCGATTAAGCACGCCGGAGCGGCCAACCATGTTAAACCGATTTTAAATTGGATCAATACCGAAGATGTGGAGAAGCAGGGGGTTAAAATATTAAAGAAATTTGACGGCATTATCGTGCCCCAGGGCTGGGGTTCTCGAGGCGCTGAAGGGAAAATTAAAACCATTCAATACGCGCGGGAAAATAAGGTGCCGTATTTCGGCTTGTGCTTCGGCATGCAGATGGCGGTGATTGAATTCGCCCGTAATGTTTTAGGCTTTAAGGGAGCTAATAGCGAAGAAGTGGATCCTAAGACGCCATACCCGGTAATACATATTATGCCGGGTCAAAAAGAATTGATCGCCAAAAAGCAATACGGCGGCACTATTCGTTTAGGTGGCTGGCCTTGTAAAATTCTTGCCGGCACTCATTTAGCTTCAGCCTATGCTAAATTCGGTAAAAAAGGCACTGTTTCGGAGCGCCATCGCCATCGCTATGAATATAATAATAAGTACCGCGAACAATATGAAAAAGCCGGGTTCAAGGTAGCCGGAACCTCGCCGGACGGGAAAATCGTTGAAGCGGTGGAAATTACCAATCATCCTTTCTTTATCGGCACGCAATTTCATCCTGAATATATTTCCCGTCCGCTTGATCCGCACCCATTATTCGTGGAGTTTATTAGGGTGTGCGGGAAGGGGAAGAAGTAAAAATTATTTTAAAAAAAGAAGCACGCGGCGTGAGCAGCGTGCTTTTGAGAAAGTTTTTTTTGAGAGATCTTCAACCTCTTTTTACTCTTGGGACCAATCGCCCCAAAAAGCTTTTCACCTCCCGGAGAAAGCCCTTAAACCTGTTAAGCCTCCTCTGGCGGCGGATACTTCGCCAAAGGCGCGCCCGAAATTCGGGCGTGACTTGAAATTGCGCGCGCAGATTAGCGCGTTCGATTTCAACATACTCCCTGTACGCGGCATTAAACAGTTTTTTATTCATATGTTTTTGTTTTTGTTAATGTTTTTTTCACTATTTTTTGAAAGCCGAGTTTATTAACGGAAAAAAGCAGGTTAAATTAAAATTCCCGATAATTTATGATTATTACATATACTTAATATTTTGTCAATTTTTTTATTAACTCTTCAAAAAAACCGCCTCGTATTTATACGGCGGTTTTTTTGAAGAGTTAACAAAATTTTACTTTTGCGGTACCACGCTGACGAATTTAGTAGATATCAGCTTATCGTCGTATTTCCTGATTTTTTTGGTGGAGAATTTCACCATCCCGGCCGCCATAGAAAACAGGGTATCGTCCTTGCCGGAGCGGACGTTTTTGCCCGCGCGGTACTTAGAGCCGCGCTGGCGGATGATGATGGAGCCAATCTTGGCGTAATCTCCATCTTGAATTTTTACGCCTAAGCGTTGACTTCGCGAATCGCGGCCGTAGACTGTGGAGCCGCCAGCTTTTTTATGTGCCATAGAATTATTGTCATTCCCGCGCAGGCGGGAATCCAGAAAAATTTAATAAAATAAAAATCAAATATAATTTTGACTGATTTAAATATAGCAGATGCAGGGAATTATATCAAGGTCTTGACAAAATTATAAAAATATGCTATGTGTTAAATGACTGCTCGGTTCTTTTTAAATGCGGTAAACACAAAACCATAACATAAATAGAGAAAAAATGAAAATACGAAGAATAACACCGGTAGAGGAGATTGGCCTGCTTTGCAAAGAAATCCAATCTAGCATAACGGAAGGCCGGCTCAATCCGTTCTGGGCGTGCCAGGCCTTAAGGCTGATCTTAGCGCCTAATCAGGCGGCGTCCAACTGGGATCCGGCCTGGGTTAAGCGGTTGACGATAGACGATTTAGTCTATTTGGATCTTCGGATGCACGGAAAGTCAGACCAGCAAATCGCTGACGACCTGGGAGTGAAGAAAGAGTCAATATATACAAAAAGAACTCGTATCGCCGAAAAACTCGGGTTAAAAACAGCTCTCGACCTGGACACCTTCCTTTTGCGGCTGCTTTCCGGCAATCGGACCTAACCCCGCCGGAAAAAAAGCGGAAAAATTCATAAGCCGACTAACCATAGCCGGCTTTTTTATATCACGCCCGCGGCGGCTCCACTATCTGCCTGCCGGCTTGTTTCGCCGAAGCTTCAGCCAGCCCCGCCGAGTCTAGGCGGGCGAGGCGAGCAGGCAGGCAAATGGGGCACATCCGAAATATTGCAAAAGGTTAAAATACCCGTTTGATTTTACGCTCTTGACAGAATTTTACCGTATGCTACTATATTAATACCGACTAATTTAGTAGGAATTTATATTTGTAAATTCGTAATTGATTTGTAATTTGTATTTTATGATTTTTTCCACTCGTTCAACTTACGGCCTTAGGGCGATGATTAACCTGGCTAAGCAACAGAAGTCTGGCAGTGTTTCATTGTCAAAAATATCAAAAGAAGAAAGGATTTCTCTAAAATACCTGGAAAGGCTGTTTGCTAATTTAAAAAAGGCGGAACTGGTAAGGGCGGTCAAGGGCGCGGCCGGGGGGTATAGCTTGGCCAAGGATGCTGAAAAAATTAATATTTATGATATAATTAAAGCGCTGGAAGGCAAGCTAAAGGCTTTCCACTGCACCGATAGTAGAGAAAAAAAGATATATTGCAATGAACATTGCAATTGCGAGGTAGCTCAAGTTCTATATAAAGTTGAGAAATCGGTTAATTCAACCCTGAAAGATATTAAATTAAGCCAGTTATTATGACTCTACGAATTACAAATTTTTTCACAAATCTACAAATAAATATAATGCACAATGCCAAACCTTTAGTTGGCGGAGCTAAAGTATGTTAACGATTAGAACCATAAATCAATTTAAATTTTTAGTAATAATTATTCTGTTATTTTTAATATCAGCGCCCGCGCTGGCCAACAACGAATTAGACAGCGATAACGATGGCGTGCCGGATAAAGATGAGATTGAAGTTTATCAAACTGATCCGAATCGGGCGGACACCGACGGCGACGGCTATAATGATTGGCGGGAGCTAAACAGCGGTTTTTCTCCTCTAAATCGAAAAGCGGAGAAGCTGGAAAAAAGCGATGCTGACGGCGACGGCTTATCGGATAAAATGGAGTTAAATTTTCATACTGATTTAACTAACCCCGATACCGACGGCGACGGCTATAAAGACGGCGACGAAATAAATAACGGTTATGATCCTTTAAATTCAACGTTAGGCATAAAATTAATTAAGAAAATTGAAATAAACACCGGTCGTGAGCAAAAGTTGTATTATTTTCTTAATGATGTCAGGATGGGAGAATTTTCAATTTCCAGCGGTAAGAATAATTCCACACCTAAGGGTAATTTTAAAATAGATGCGAAACTATTGCGTGCCTGGTCGAAATACGGGCTCTGGATGCCGTATTGGATGAGTTTAAAAAACGGTTATTTCGGCATTCATGAATTACCGGTTTGGCCGAATGGAGTGAAAGAGGGAGCGAACCATCTAGGCATTCCGGTTTCTCACGGCTGCGTCAGGCTGGGCGTAGGAGCGGCAAAATTTTTATACGACTGGGCGCCGATCGGGACGGCGGTGAAAATATATTAGTTATAAAGTCAAAAGTTATAAAGTTGAAAGTAGCTCATCTTTAAAACTTTTTACTTTATAACTTTTAACTTATTTATTATGCAGTACACAAAAAAAGTTTTACAACATTTTAAAAATCCCCATAACCAGGGCAGGCTTAAAAATCCTGATGCTATCGGCCAAGTTGGCAACCCGGTTTGCGGCGATGTTATGAAAATTTATCTTAAAATCGGCCGCCGCAACAGCGGGGCAGGCAAAAATAAAAAGAACCAGGAGTTTATCAAAGATGTTAAATTTGAAACTTTAGGCTGCGCCGCCGCGATCGCCGTATCTTCGGCCTTTACTGATATCGTAAAAGGTAAGAGCTTAACCGAGGCTTTAGCCATAAAGAAAGATGACATAGTTAATGACTTAGGCGGCTTGCCGCCGGTTAAAGTTCATTGTTCAATGCTGGCGGTTGAGGGCTTGCATCAAGCCGTTGAGAAATATAATAAAAAGTCAAAAGCTATAAAGTAATAAAGTAAAATTCATTTAACTTTACGAACTTTATAACTTTTAACTAAAATACTATGACTAAAAAAATAACCAATAAAAAAAATAAGATTGAAGATGAAATCAAAAAAGTTTTAGAAACAATTCGGCCGAATTTGCAAATGGATGGCGGCGATGTTCAGTTCGTCAGCTTTGAAGAAAAATCCGGCCTGTTAAAAGTAGAATTAATGGGCCATTGCGCGCATTGCCCAATGTCAACCATCACTTTAAAGCAGGGGATTGAGACGGAAATAAAGCGGGCAGTGCCGGAAGTTAAAGAGGTTGAGTCGGTGCAAATGTAGGCTGATTTACTTATAATTAATTATATGATAAAAAAATCAATTTATTTGGATCATAGTGCCACCACGCCGGTTGACAAGCAGGTTCTTAAAAAAATGCTGCCTTATTTTTCTGATATATACGGCAATGCTTCATCGCTTCATGATTTCGGGCAAGCCGCCTCGGCCGCGGTTAATGAGGCGCGAGATCAGGCCGCCAAATTCTTGAATTGCCAACCCGGTGAGATAATTTTTACTTCAGGCGCTACCGAATCGGATAATCTGGCGATTTTCGGGGTAGTTAAGGCGTTGTTAAAGAAAACCGCGGACAAGCTCCATGTCATTACCTCGGCCATTGAGCATCCGGCGGTATTGGAGCCTTTTCACCGGCTTGAAGACTCGGGCGTGGAAGTATCTTATTTGCCGGTTGAAAAAAACGGCGTGGTTAATTATGACACTCTTAAGAAAGCCATAAAAGAAAACACGGTTTTTGTTTCAATTATGTATGTTAACAGCGAAGTAGGTTCCATCCAGCCCGTTAGAGCTATAGGCGAAATTATTCAGGCGGTTAATCAAGCTAGGGCAAAGCAAGGCAATAAAAATAAAATTTATTTTCATACCGATGCGGTTCAGGCCTTAAATTTTTTAACTTGCGATTGCCGGCATCTTCATGTTGATTTACTATCGCTTTCCGGCCATAAAATTTATGGTCCGAAGGGTATCGGCGCTTTATTCGTAAGATCCGGTACGCCTATCCGGGGGGCGCAGCTGGGCGGGCACCATGAAAGAAATCTAAGAAGCGGCACTTTAAATGTTCCCGGCATAGTCGGCCTCGGCGAAGCCATGAGAATATGTTTGAAAGATCAAAAGAAAAATAATAAAAAAATCTTAAAATTAAGAGATAAATTTATCGCCGGCCTAAAAAATCAGATTGATAATATTGTTATCAACACCGACATTAAACATTCAACTCCGTCTCATGCCAATATCTCGTTCGTCGGAGCTGAAGGAGAATCTATTTTAATCGCCCTGGACATGGAAGGCGTAGCCGTGTCTACCGGTTCGGCTTGCGCCTCTCAAAGCCTGAAAGCTTCGCCGGTATTATTGGCTATGGGTATAAAAGAAGAGATTTCTCATAGTACGATAAGGTTCACCATAGGCAAGCATAATACCGAGGCGGAAATAAAGAAGATATTAAAGATATTGCCGCCGATTATAGCCAGATTAAGGCAAATGGCGCCGCAATTATAATTTTTTATATATTGTTTAAAAACAAACGGCTTTTGCAGAATATATGCGAAAGCCGTTTGTTTTATTCGATTTTAGCAGTAAAAAATTTTACCGAGGAAGACTTTTCTAATTAAAAGGATTATTGGCATTATTTAATTTTTTAGGAGTGGTTTTTTCCGCCAATTTATCAATTATTGAATTAAATTTTTTCATATCTATCGTATCCAGCGCGACCTTCTCTTTAAGTATTATTATTTCCTTTGTCTCGGTAATGGCTTGGTAGAAGTTGTTATATAAAAAACCGGAAACTAAAATAAGCGCGGCTAAAGTCAAGATGGTGATAATAATCGTTATCCAGTAAGAGATTTTTTTTGGCGTTAGCTTTATTTGTTTTTTTGTTATCATATTATTCCCAGTAAGTATCGGCGCTAATAAGCATATTGACGCTAGTTTCATTTGGCGAGGATAGAGGCGCCTGGCCGGCAGCCGCCGCTTCGGGCTTATTAGCGGATATGAATTCTATTGAATACACATTAATATAATAGCTCAAGGATTCCAAATTTTGGAGATATTTGAGCTGTTGATGAAATCCTCCTTTAGTGCTCAGCTGCAGGTTATTTTTTTGAAATTTTTGGCTGTCCGCGGCTTGAGGCGGATTTAGATTTATTTTTTGGATTACCCCGGCTTGGTCAGCCTCATTTTCCAGGGTAGTAATAAACTTCAGTTCATCATTTTTATTGATAAAAATTTGATCTAATTGGCTTAACTTAGGCTGAATTTTTTTTAGATTTTCCGTCAGCTGTTTTAAACTATAGCCTTTAATGTATTTTTTTTCCAGGTCGATTCTTTGCTCCTCAATGTCATTATCCATGGCTCGGATATCTTTTATAGTCGGGATTACGATGAAATAAATTAAACAAAAAAATATTAAGATAAAGCCGGACAGGCTGGCGATGATCTTATTTTTTAAGTTAAGTTTTTGCAGTTTATCCAGCATCATAGAATATTAGGCTTTTATAAACCGGACAAATTCAACTTGGCGTTAATTTCAAAATCAATATTTTCTTTTTCCAGAATGTTCTTAATCGGAAATTCAACATCTTTAAAGTAATTTCCGGATGTCATTTTATTTTTAAAATCCAGCAAGCTGCTTCTAAATTTAGCCCGGCCTCTGATTTTTATAGTTCGGTCGGAAGAGTCAATTTTCATATAATTAAAGCTGATGTCGGCCGGCGTCATCTCGGCCAAGCCGGTTATAAGGCCGGACCAGGGGATATATTCATCCTGAATTTTATTAATAAAATTCAATTTATTGTTTATCTCGCGGACATTATTATTATAACCCTGGTTGGTTTTCGTGACCAAGGTCGTTTGGGCGACGACTTCATTGAATTTTTCTTGGAGTATTATTTTAGCGGTTAAAAGAATAATGGCGATAATAATAGTAATGGTAATTAAGATGAAGTTAAAAGTTTTTATTATACCATAGATATGCCGAAGCTTGGTTTCCTTTTTTTGCACCGACGAAACTAGGTTTAAGGTAATCATATAGTGGACTAGATTATTAATCGCTAATATTAGCTTAATTTTACATTTCATCAATAATAATTCCCCTTAAGGCCAGCCCAATGGCGGTAGCATAGGCCGAGCTGGAATTTTGTTTAATTGATAAATTTTTTTCTTTATCCTTTGAAAAAATTTTGGCCATTTTAGGGTCCAGGCTGTGTTTCTCCATAAAAAAGTTATTAAATTTATCCTTGCTTTCACTTATATTAGCTAAGGCATCGGCGACTTGAACTTTTATGGGAATTTCCCGGCCGATGATGGCCGCCAAATCAATAATGTTAGCGCCGCCGCCAGACAGCAGAACCCGGCTTAACGCGCCGTGCCGGCTGAAATAACTATCATAATATTGAACGGCTTCTTTAATTTTTTCGACTAAATTTTTTATCATATCGGCTAAAATTTCTTTAATTACCCCGTTAGCCTTGGCTTCATCCATGCCGCAAATTATTTTAGCTTTTTCAGCTTGCTCCCTGGTCAGATTTAACGCTTTTGAAATTTTAGCCGTGATTTCTTCGCCGGAAATCGGCATGCTGACGGTAAAAAGTATGGTATTTTTTGAGTAAAATATCATGCAGGCATGGTCGGCGCCAATATCAATTAAGCCGTAGTTTAAGCCGTCGCTTAATAGGATTTTTTCCTTTAATATTGGTTTTGCGGCAGTCAGCTCTTCTTTTAAAAGGCATCTGGCGATGGCAACCGGCTCGATTTCCAGGGCTACCGGCGATAGTTTAGCTTCTTCCAGCATAGCCGTATATTGATCAACAATATTTTTTGGCGCCGCGCCGATTAAAATAAAATATTTATCAGGGAGGCTTTCAACTATCTGCCAATCGTAGTAAATTTCCGACACAGCTAAGGGAACATGTTTTTCAATTTCACAGCCGATAATATCCGCCAAGGTGTTAGGCGACTTCTCAACTTCAATCAGTTTAATAAAAGTCTTTGATTCAGGCAGGCAGGCGATCACTTCTTCCGAATATACTTTGCCGTATATCGGAGAGGCGACTAATTTTCTAATGGCTTTTATCAGCTCGACTTTATTTTTTATTTCGCCACTGTTAATCACTCCTTTAGGCAGGCTTAGCTTGCTTAAGGCTTGAATTTTAATTTTTTCCCTGACCCGGTGGAGCTGGACTAATTTTAATGATAAATCGGAAATATCTAAACCGATAGGCCAAGTTGAGTTATTAGTTAAAAACATAGTTTAGGCGATGGATGTTTTATGATTTATCAATATATTTATTATACCACAAAAAGCTGAATATTAATATTCTTCTTCCCAGTGCTCAACCGTTAATACCGGAGAAAAACTGCTTGAACCGATTGCTTCGCTGATAATAGTATTATCGTAATATATATTAATCGGCAGCCAAACGCTGGTAATGGTTAATTTTCGGCCGATTAATCCGCCGGTGATTTTATTTGTAAAGCCCAGCGGCAGGCTTAAGAGGTTAAATTGGTCGTTGGCATAGACCACGCCGGTTATATCTATGTTGCCGCTCCATAAATTAAAATAGATTTTTCTTTTGGCAAAGATGCCGGCCGGTTGGCCGGCGGTTCGGTTGACCGTCAGATGGCTATTGCCGCAACGCGAGCCGCGGCAGAGATTTGAAGCGAAGTTAAAATCGCGGCCCGCTACCAAGAGGCCATTGATGATTAGAGTTTGCGCCCCCCTAACATCAATATCGCCGTCAACATAGGTAATCGGCCCGTCTAAAGTTAATATTTGATTATTTTGCATTAACTCGTCAAATTGGCTTTGGCTGTAAAATACGGTCGCCCGGTTTATCAAAGAAGTCGGATTAGCCGAATCAAAATCAACCGCCGGCATAGCGATGGGCGCGGCGGCCGGCGCGTAATTAGCCGCGAAAATAGAGCCGCCTACATTAACCGTCGCCAGCCAAGATTCAATATATTGGTTGACCACATTTATATTATTGTCTACATTAACCGTGCTTAAAATTTTAACATTGTAATTATTATTTGAATGTGAGCTGCCATCATGAAAATAAACGCTGCTTAAAGAAATTTCCACATTGCCGTCGGCGTAGGCTCCATTGTCGCCTATGCCCGATTCTCCCATAGCCCGAAACACCGCGGTTTTAACAATCCTCTGGCTGGCCGCCCCATTGTTTAAATCAATTGTACCGATGGAAACGATCGTGCCGTGCGCCAAGCTTGAGTTGGTTATAGTTACCGTATATGAACCGCTATTGGCGCCAAACGGGTTGATTCTGGAAAATGTCTCGGTCCAGGCGGGGTTGGTTTCAAAATTTTGCTTGTAAACAGCGTCGTTCTTCAATTTCCAGACCATCTCTTGAATGCCGGATTCGGCCAAATAATAAGTTTTCGCTCCCCAAGACTGACTTATGGCGATGCGGTTTTCTATTAAAGCAGCGTCTAAAAGATAAGCGGCCAGAAATAAAATCACTGTCATGAATAAAATCGTCATAATCAATTCTATACCCCGGTGGTTTTTTATTATGGAAATTGGCATATTCTTAGGCTTAAATTTATCCAGCACCTTCCAGAACACTCCTCAGTCTTAGCCGGGCTGATGAATCCAGCGCCGGCTTGGTGCTGGATGAAGGGAATTTTTATCTTCCGGCAGGGTTAATAACCCGCGGTGAAGGTGCTTGGTTCTATCAATGATTTCTGCTATAAATGCTGGTGTCAAGACTAAAGACGCTTTTATGTTTAGCCAGGCTTATGGAAATGTTAATCAGACCGTTAGCTCCCCAGAATTTCAAGTCGTTAAAATATTCTCCCACGGTTGATTCGCTGATAATCAATTCCAGCGGCGGATTGCCGTCTTGATCCACGCTGTTATAAGTAACATAAGTTGACGGTTCGCTGGAAAAATAATAGGCTTTCTGCTGCCGTTCCAGGTTTGTTCCGTTAAGCCGATAAAAAATATAAGTTGTCAGGCCGGTATTATGGCCGTCCTGAAAAAAAATTTGGTTGACCGGCGGGTTGGCCGGATCCGTATCGGTGGGCGGCAGGGAAGTAATAACGATTTCTGATTGGCGAAGTTCCCGCGAAAGCCGATCCAGGGCGACTCTGGCGTTTTGAGTTAATTCGGCCGCGTCAGAATTATTATTATAAGCGGACTGGGACAGCGTGTACATGCTGTTAACTAATAAAATCAGACTTATAAACAAAGCTAAGCTAATTATAACTTCTATTAAGGTGAAGCCGGCCGGCCGGCCGGAGCAATGGTTGATTTTACGGTCGGTTGAGATTTTTTTCATTTTAAAAATTTAAATGTTGATAAAGCTTTCTCGGCTTGATCGGAGAATTCGGGAGATTCTTCGCTGTATTTTATAATATAATTCAGCCGGTTCTTTATTAAGAGGATATATATATTTTTTGTTTTAGCAGTAAAGTTATTAAGAGTGATTTTCGCGCCGGTTAATCCCGCCAAAATATATGATTCTTCGGTTAAGGAAACCAGCCCTGGGTATTTAGCGGCTTCCGCCTTTGCCAGTTTAACTTCGTTTTCGCTTTCGTCGCCGGCGATTTCAATAGTTATGGCGCCTTGGCCGTTTTTCGGAGGAATCGTGCCCAAGGAAACATTTTCTTCAGAGCGGATTTTTATTTGCCAGTTTTCGGGAAAGCTGATTTCGTAAAAATATGTATTATTTTTGTAATAGCCTTTTTTAGCTGGCGCCGGAATAAGCGGCTTGGTTTCCGTGGTCGGCGATGGTTTAGCCGCGGTTTTATCCGAAGCCGGATGTTTATTTATCGGTGAATCAGCCGGAGCTGTTGATTCATTAGTTCCCGGCGCCGTCGGTTTAGGCGGGTAATCAGAGCTGCTTAATTCCTGTTTAACTTTTTTATCCAAATATTGCGCGTAGCTTAAATAGGCCAGCAGTATCAGGCTGAGTATGATAACGATATTAATAATTGAGATCCCGCCTTTTATGTTTTTTATTACCATTGGTTTATTAAAGTTGTTGTAATGTAAGTTTTTTCAGTTTTGGCGAAAGAATTAGTATAATATACAGTCACGATTATTTTTTTTAAGCCCGTATCGGCATGAGTGTTTTGTAGTTCGGCATTAACATATAATACCTCGGTTTGCCTTTGAAAATAATACAGATAGCTATTCGGGTCGGCTGATAATCTATGCTTGGATTCAATAATGCCGGTGCCGATGCCGTCATAGTTTAAAGAATTAAGGTACTCCAGCTGGCTTTGCGCCAAGTAAGAAGCTTTGGTGGAATTTTCCGCGGTTTTATTAATCATTAAGCCTCGGGGAAAGGCATAGGCCAAACTGATAAAAACCATGGAAAAAATAAAAAAGGCTACCATGGTTTCAATTAAAGTGAACCCCGTTAAATTTCTCGTCCTGTGGAATTTACTTCGCAACCCGAAAGGATTCCGCCGGGCGAGCACCGACACGGTTGGATTTAACGGGGTAAAACCGTTCTTTAGATTAAATTTATGGCAATTCAACATAGCCGGATGTTTTTATGTTAATAGTAGAAACAATATTATTAATGTTTTGTAGAATTATTTGTCCCGGCTGGCTAACGCCGCCGTAGAAATTATAATAAACATAATTATCGTTTAAGCCGGTAATTTGCTGGTAGCTTATTTCGGAGTCAAAGTTTACGGTTTTAATCGTTGTTGTAGCCGTATCCAGCCTTTGGATTAAATATCTTTCGTTGGCCTCATCAAAATATACCACATGGACTTTTTGCTGCGTTACCGCCAGCTGTTGGGCATACCTGATATCGGCAGCCAGGTTGCGCGCCGTTCCATGCAATTTTAAATTAGGCTGGTATTTTCTAATATAGGGAATGCTGATGGTGGACAAAAGAACGACAATGCCAAGCGTAACCAGCAAGTCAATTAACATGCTGCCTTGGAAATTTTGGCGTAATTTTATCATCTGCTTAAATTTAAATTGCTGAAGTTAAAGAGTACATTGGCATAATAATCGCCACTGCCATGCCGCCGACGACCAAGCCAAGGGTTAAAATCAGCACCGGCTCGATTATGGCGGGCAAATTATTCATGGTTTGGTCGATTTCTTCTTCGTAAAATTCAGCTAGTTCTTCCAGCACATAGTCAAGCTCGCCGGTATCTTCGCCCACGGCTATCATTTGCACGACAACCGGCGGGAAGAGCTTTGGGTATTTGGAAATTATTTCGCTGATGGTGCCACCCTTTTTTATCTTGTTGCTCATGTCCAATAAAGCATCGCGATACTGGATATTACCCAGAACCTGCCCGGTAATTTGAAAACTTTTAATGATCATTATATCGGTTTTCAATAAAGAGCTGATGGTTCTGGCGAAACGCGCTAAGTTTATTTTTTTAATAATTTGTCCGAAAATCGGCAATTTTAATAAAACAGCATGAAAAATATGTTTGCCTTTGGCGGTTTTTATCAATTGCACGAAAATTAAGACGAAGACGACCGCGCCGATTAAATAAAGCAAGCCGTGAGAGACCAAGCTATCGGAAAATTTTATTAATAGTTTGGTTGGCAGGGGCAGCTCGGCGTTAAAATCTTGAAACATGGCGGTAATTTTCGGCACTACGACTATCATCATAAAAATTCCTATGCCGCACATGGCTATAAGTATGACAACCGGATAAGTTAAAGCGCCCTTAACCTTTGAAACTAATTCATGATTTTTTTTAAATTGGATGTATAGTTTTTTTAAGACTTCTTCCAGTTTGCCGGAAATTTCGCCGGATTCAATCATATTTATAAATAATTGTCCGAAGATTTTTTCATACGGCCTTAAACTGTCAGTAAAGCTTACGCCCCTTTCTACATTTTTTGAAATATTATCTATGATTTTAGCAAATTTTCTGTTTTTAGTCTGTCGCGCCAAGGTTTTTAAGGCGGCCGATAAAGAAATACCGGCTTTTAGCATTATTCCCAAATATTGGACGAAAAATAATTTTTCGGAAATAGGGATATTGGAAAATTTCGCCAAGAAATCATTAATTCTGCTTATCATATTTTCACCCGCCGCCTTGGTTTCGGTTTTTTCTGTACCGGCCGCCCGCTCGTCGGATTGCGCTGAACTTTGTTGTTTGGGTAAATTTACAGGCATATTTTTATAAACAATTTTCAATTTTCAATTTCTAATTTTCAAACAATTTTCAATTTTTTAATTTTTAAAATTAAAAACACTTTATAATTTTTGTTTGAAAATTTAGACATTAAATCATTGTTTAAAAATTAAAAATTAGAAATTAAAAATTTATTCCTTGGTTACTCTCATAATCTCCTCAATTGTAGTAATGCCGTTTTTCGCCTTAATGAAGCCGTCTTCCACAATGGTCAGCATGCCTTGTTTTTCCGCTTGTTTTTTTAGTTCCGAAGGCGTCGATTTTCTTAAAATCAGTTCTGACAGTTCATCAGTGATTTCCAAGGCCTCATAGATGCCGATTCTGCCTTTATAACCGGAGTTGGAACATTGCTTGCAGCCGATGCCGCGATAAAATAACAATGATTCAATTCCGCGCTTGGCGTCGGTGATGATTTTCTTTTTTTCCATCGTTTGCATTATATTAACTAAGTCAAGCTGCTTTTTCAGCTCTTCTATGACTTGCTTGTCTAATTTATAGCTTTGGATGCAATTGGGGCAGATTTTTCTAACCAATCTTTGAGCGATTATAACATTGGTTGTTGAAGCCACTAAGAAAGCGGGTATGCCCATATCGCTAAGCCTGGGCAAAGTAGTTACAGCGTCGTTGGTATGTAGTGATGACAGCACTAAGTGGCCGGTCATAGCGGCATGAACGGCGATTTCCGCGGTTTCTTGATCGCGGATTTCCCCAACCATAATAATATTGGGATCCTGCCTTAGAAAGGCTCTCAGTCCGGTGGCGAAAGTATAGCCGATTTTAGGATTAACTTGAGATTGGTTTACATGCGGCATGCGGTATTCAATCGGATCTTCAATGGTGATGATGTTGACTTCCGGCGTATTTAAGATATTCAGGATGGTATAAAGAGTGGTCGTTTTGCCGGAGCCGGTCGGCCCGGTAACTAAAATCATGCCATGCGGCTTTGTAATATTTCTTTTTATTGAGTCCAAGGTTGAGGGCTGGAAGCCGAGCTGTTCCAAGGTTAATATTTGAGCTTTTTCGTTCAATAAGCGCATGACAATTTTTTCTCCGTCAAAAGTCGGGATGATAGAAACCCTGAATGACACCTTGTAATCTTTAGCGTTGATTTTAAAACGTCCGTCTTGCGGCAGGCGATGCTCATCAACTTTAAGGTTGGCCAGTATTTTAATTCTGGCGATAATGCCCGGCTGAACATTTTTAGGCAGAGTCATCACGGTTTTTAAAATCCCGTCAATCCGATAGCGGGCCAGAATGTCTTTTTCTTCAGGTTCAATATGGATATCGCTGGCGTTTTCAAAAATCGCGTATTCTAAAAGCGTATCAACGATTCTGACAATCGGCAGATTTTCGGCTAATTTTTTAAGATTAGCGTCCGAAGTGTCAAGATTTTCGCTGGCCAGATCTTTAAATTCAGCTTTTAGGCTTTTATGATATTGTTTCAGAGCCTCGTCAAAGCTTTCCGGGGTGGTTAAATATATTTTCGGCTCAAGATTGGTTTTTTTCTTAATGAATTCAAAAATTTCAATATTTTCCGGGTCTAAGCAAGCGATTTTAATTTCCTTGTCATCGGCCGCGAAAGCGATTATCTGCTGCGTTGAGGCGATCGGCTCGGGGATATTGAACAGAATATCTTTTCTGATGGTTAAATTTTTCAAATCAATAAACGGCACTTTTAGAAAATTCGCCGCATTTTCGTATAATGAGTTGGAGGTAATGATTTTTTTCTCAATCAGGTAGTTTTCTACTTTTTTTCCGTTTTGCCGCGCTTCTTTAATAAATTTTTCAAAAGTCGCCGCCGGCATTATCTCGGCGTGCGCCAGAATTTTTTTTAGCTGTTCGTTTGATAGCATGGCATGATTGGTTATAATTATAACTGTTTTTATTATACCATAATCTATCTTTTTATGGAAAGAGCGCGGCCGGTTGCGAATTATGAGAAAAGTGTGCTAAATTATAAGCATGGTGATTGATTGGAATAAGCTATTGAGCCATTTTAATTTCGGCCGCGACAAGCTGGCCGAGTCTGTTTTATCTTTGATCAGCCTTAAGGCTGTGCGCTTATATCTTATATTGCTGTTCGTTTTAAATATCGCCAACTGGCTATTCGTCTATTATGTAAACAGAAATGTCAGTCAGAACTTGGTAGTTTTGCATTATAATGTGAACTTGGGCGTAAATTTAATCGGCAATGTTGCTAATATTTATATCATACCCGCCCTGGGCCTGTCTTTTATTATATTAAATTTTCTTTTATTGCTGAATACTTACCGGAAAAGCAAATTGTTAGTTCATTTGATTCTCGGATCTTCTTTGCTTATAAATTTATTTTTAATTGCCAGTACGGTTTCTATTTATTTAATTAATTTCAGGTAAAGCGAATAGATCGCGAATTCAAAGCGAATTATAGGTGATAAAAAAATTATAATTATATAAAATTCGTGATAATTCGCATTTAATTCGTTATTAATTCGCGTTAATATGTTTGATTTTTACATCATTAAAATTTTACTGCTTTCGGCCTCGGCCTTTATTTTCGCCCTGCTTTGGACGCCGCTCTTAACCCATTATTTATATAAATATAAAATGGGCAAGCAGATTAGAGCCAGCGGCAGCACCCCGGTTTATACGAAATTGCATGCCCATAAGAGCGGTACGCCGACCATGGGCGGTATATTAGTCTGGCTGACGGTATTGATCTTTGCTTTGCTATTTTATTATTTAGCCAATTTTTTACCTTTTGATATTTTTAAACAATTAAATTTTTTATCCAGGAGCCAGACGCTCTTGCCGTTGGGTGTCTTAGTGGCCACGGCCTTGATCGGCCTGTTTGATGACTGGCTGGATATTAAAGGCAAGGGTATTTTAGGCGGCGGCGGCTTAAGGATTAAGCATCGTTTGATGATTTACACGATTATTGCCGCCATTGGCGCCTGGTGGTTTTACTTTAAATTGGATTGGGATATTTTTCATGTGCCCTTTATGGGAGATTTTCAATTAGGCTGGCCGTATATTTTAATTTTTATCCTGGTCTTGGTTTCCACCGCCTTTTCGGTCAATGAAACCGACGGTTTAGACGGCTTGGCGGGCGGCGTCTTGCTTTTATGCTTTGCCGCTTTCGGCGTGATCGCTTTTTCAACTGGCAAATATGATTTAGCCACTTTCTGCGGCGTTATTGTCGGAGCGCTGTTGGCTTTTTTATGGTTTAATATTACGCCGGCGCGTTTCTTTATGGGTGATACCGGAGCCATGAGCCTGGGCATAACTTTGGGAGTAATCGCCATGCTGACCAATTCAGCTTTGATTTTGCCGATCATCGGCTTGGTTTTTGTCATTGAGTCGCTGTCTTTTATCTTACAGCAGCTATCTAAAAAAATCAGAGGCAAAAAAATATTTATTTCTTCGCCGATTCATCATCATTTTGAGGCCATCGGCTGGCCGGAAGCAAAAATCGTCATGCGTTTTTGGGTAATCGCCGGCATCAGCGCGGCTATCGGCTTGATTGTGTTTTTATTGGATAGACACCTGTAAATAGAATAATTTTCAATTTTCAAGCGCCAATTTTCAATGAAATTTCAATGGATTAATTTACAATGAAAAATTTTTTCGTTTGAAAATTTAATCATTGTAAATTCATTGAAAATTGGAAATTGTGATTTGAAAATTAATGCGAAATTTATATTTTACATTTTTTGATATGACATCGGCGATTAATTGGTTTAAAAGAATATTAAGTTCCAGCGATAAATACGGCGAATCGGATAAAAAACTGCTGGTTATCGTCGGAGTTATTATTGTTTTCGGCATCATTATGCTTTCTAGCGCTTCGTCGGTTATAGCCTATAATACCTATGACGATAGTTATTACTTGGTAAAACATCAGCTCTTCGGCTTGATATTGGGTCTTTGCGCCTTTTGGTTTTTTTCAAAAGTTGATTATCATTTTTGGCAAAAATACGGGCTGTTGATGCTGGTCGCTTCAATCGGTCTGCTTCTTTTAGTTTTCATCCCCGGGCTCGCCGGTACCTGGGGGACTTCCCGAAGCTGGATAAATGTTTTCGGCTATTCTTTACAGCCGTCCGAATTTGTAAAAATAACCTTTTTAATTTATCTGGCCGCCTGGCTGGAGGGCAGGAAAAAGAAATTAGCCGATTTTTCTGAAGGCATCGGCCCGTTCGTGGTTATTTTAGGTGTAATCGCTCTGTTGATGATACTTCAGCCGGATATGGGAACATTGACAATAATCGCCTTGGCGTCGCTGATAGTTTATTTTATCGGCGGCGGCAGTATCAAGCACTTGGTAGCTTTGATTTTATTGGGATTGGCCGGGTTAACCATCATGACCAATATTTACCCTTATCAGGCCAACCGGTTTAAATGTATGCTGAATCCGTCTTTTTCCAAACAAGAAATTTGTTATCAAGTTAATCAATCCTTGATCGCGGTCGGTTCCGGCGGTTTTTGGGGCCGGGGACTGGGCGCTTCCAGACAAAAATTTTCCTACCTGCCGCAGGCGCAGAACGACGCCATTTTTCCAATTATCAGCGAGGAGACCGGTTTTATTTTTTCTACCGGCTTAATTTTATTATTTTTGGCATTGTTTTCCAGAGGCGTGATTATCGCTAAACGAGCGCCTGACGATTTCGGCAAGATTTTAGCTGTGGGCATTGTTTCTTGGATCACAATCCAAGCCTTGATAAATATCGGCGGCATGGTTAATATTATGCCTATGACCGGCGTGCCGCTCCCGATGGTCAGCTACGGCGGATCGGCCATGCTGGCAGCCCTAGCCTCTATCGGAATATTGGCGAATATTAGTAAGCAGATGAAGTCATGAAACATGAATTATGAATAATGAAAAAACTTACAAAATTCTTTTTTCCGGAGGCGGTACGGGTGGGTCGGTGGCGCCGCTCTTGGCTATTTATGATGAAATGAAAAATCCCCCTAACCCTCCCGCATCAAGTGCGGGACAGGCTCTTTATCAAGGGGGCAGAAGAGAGGGCGCGGGGGGTTACGAATTTTTATGGCTGGGCACTAAATTCGGAGTGGAGAAAGTAATGGTGGAAAAAGAAGGAATAAAATTCAAGGCGATTAGCGGCGGAAAATGGCGCCGGTATTTTTCTTTAAATAATTTAGTGGATATTTTTAAAATTAAACTAGGTTTTTTTCAAGCTCTTTTCATAATGCTAAAGTGGCGGCCGGACATGGTGATGAGCGCGGGTAGTTTCGTCAGTGTGCCGGTGGTTTGGGCGGCCTGGCTTTTGCGCGTACCGGTTTTAATCCATCAGCAAGATGTCCGGCCAGGCTTGGCCAATAAATTAATGGCGCCTTTTGCTAAGATTATAACCGTAACTTTTGAAAAATCAATGCGTGACTACGGCAAAAAAGCGGTTTGGACCGGAAACCCCATTAGGAAAAATTTTCAATTTTCAATTTTCAATTTTCAATTTAATAAAATAGACAAAAGTTTGCCCGTTGTCTTAATCGTTGGCGGGGGAACAGGAGCGATGGCAATTAACCGGTTAGTGGAACAGAGCTTTGGGGAGTTGACCAAGATTTGCCAGATTATTCATGTTACAGGAAAAGGTAAGGAGAGTAGAGATGAGAGATTAGAGATAAAAAATTACGCGCAATACGAATTTTTAGAAACGGAGCAAATGGCAAAGGCGCTTAAATTAGCCGAAGTAGTCGTGACGCGCGCCGGGCTGGGAGTTTTATCCGAATTGTCATATTTAAAAAAGCCGGCCATAATTATCCCCATGCCGGAGTCGCACCAGGAAGAGAATGCGGCTATGTTTAAAGGCGCGGCCATAGTGTTAGAACAGAAAGACTTAACCTCTGAAATATTTGTTACGGAGATAAAAAATTTGATTAATAATAAAGACTTGCAGAAAAAGCTGGGAGAAAAGATGGGGCGGGTGATAAAGGAAGGAGCGAACCGGGATATGGTAAGAATTATTTTGAAAATGTTGGAATAAATTATTAATGGAATTTTATGGATATAAAATCTAAAATCAGGGAAATATCGGATTGGCCGAAGCCGGGAATTAATTTTAAAGATATTACGACTTTACTGGAAGACGGTCAGGCTTTCAGGCAGGCGGTTGATCAATTAGCCGCACCGTACGCTGGGCAAAAAATTGATAAAGTGGTTGGTATAGACGCACGCGGTTTCCTTTTGGCCGCGCCGATTGCATATAAATTAGGCGCCGGGCTGGCTATTGTTCGTAAAAAGGGCAAGTTGCCTTCCAAAACGATAGAAAAGGAGTACACCTATGAGTATGATTCTAATATAGTGGCAATTCATGATGATGCCATTAAGCCGGGCGAAAGCATTATTTTAATTGACGACTTGTGCGCTACCGGCGGCACGGCCTTGGCCGCTTGCGATTTAATAGAAAGGCTGGGCGGAGATATTTTAGGAGTAAGCTTTTTGATTGATTTGCCGTTTTTAGGCGGGTCAAAAAAAATTAAAGAGCAGGGGATTGAGGTGAGAAGTTTGGTGGAGTATGAATCGGAATAATCCCACAAATCTACAAATCGGCTACAAATATTACGAATGATATAATGCTAATCTGCAAATATATGCGAATGCCGCGAATAAATATTTGTAGTATTCGTAGCCGATTTGTAGATTTGTGGGTAAATTTAAGTATAATTATAGAAAAATATATGGGTAAAATCAAAATCGCTATTATCGGCGGCAGCGGGATTGATAACCCGGAAATCATAAAAAAGGCTAAAGAAAAAAAAGTAGAAACGCCGTTCGGCGCCACCTCGGCGCCATTAATTAGCGGGGAGATAAACGGCGTTGATGTTGTAGTATTGGCGCGGCACGGGCTAAACCACACTATTATGCCGACCAAGGTGCCTTATCGAGCCAATATTTGGGCTTTAAAGGAAATCGGCTGCACGCATATTTTAGCCACTACGGCCTGCGGGTCTCTCAGGGAGGATATTAAGCCTCGGGATTTTATAATTTTGGATCAGTTTATAGATTTTACCAAACACCGCAACCTGACTTTTTTTGAGGACAAAGTAGTGCATACCGCCATGGCCGATCCTTTTTGCCCAGGTTTGCGGCAGATTTTGATTGAATCAGCCGGGGGGCTGGGTCTTTCATATCACCAAACCGGAACAGTGATTACCATTGAAGGGCCGAGATTTTCTACCCGGGCGGAAAGCCGCTTTTTTAAGCAAATGGGAGCAGACATAATAAACATGTCAACCGTACCCGAAGTAATTCTGGCCCGAGAACTGGGTATTTGTTATGCCAGCGTGGCGATGGCAACCGACTATGATGCCTGGCGGGAAGGCGAAGAGGGTGTTACCTGGCAGGCGATCATGCAGGTGATGAAAGATAACTCCAGCAATGTTTTAAAACTTTTATTAAGCGTGATTCCGAAAATTGATTTTGATGACTGCGATCATTGCGGAGTAAAATAAGAACGCTCCGCTGGGGTTACTTTTTCTAGAAAAAGTAACCAAAAAGTCGCTCGCTGGAGAAAAATTTAGGGATTTGGCCTAAAATTTCCAACAAAATTTTCATCAGAAACAACTAAAGGAAAATGTTTGTAAGTAAATTTTAGGCCAAATCTAATCCTAAATTTTTCTATGCTCGCATTTAAAATTAAAAGCAAGTCAATTAAGGTGTTAATATTATTATGGATTTAACCAAAATTAAAAAAATTTACATGATTGGCATAAAAGGCGTAGGCATGACCATGCTGGCTCAGTATTTAAGCGCGCGAGGAATGGAAGTCAGCGGCTCCGATGGGCAGGAAAAGTACATGACCGACGCGGTGTTAAAAAAATGCGGCATAAAAGTTATTGAAAAGTTTGATGCGATGAATATACCCGCTGACACAGATTTAATAATACATTCCACCGCCTATACTCCCGATACCAATATTGAAGTGGCCGCGGCTTTAACTGGAAAAATTAAAACTTTGACTTATGCCCAAGCTTTAGGCGAGGTGTTTAATCAAAAATACGGCATTGCGGTGGTCGGTTCTCACGGCAAAACTACAACGACGGCGTGGCTCGGGTATGTTATGGAAAAATCAGGCCTGGAGCCTAGCGTTATGGTAGGAGCGCGCGTACCGCAGTTAGACGGCTGTTCTTTAACCGGAGGCTCTGAATATTTAATAATAGAAGCGGATGAATATCAGAACAAGCTGCAGTATTATCAGCCTAAAGCCGTGATTTTAAATAATATTGATTATGATCATCCTGATTTTTTTCCAACCGAAGCGGATTATGAAAATGTTTTTACAGAATTTATAAAAAAAATTCCTGCCAGAGGTTTCTTGGTGGCGAATATTGACGATCCCGTGATCAGAAAAACCGCCCAGGTAAACTGCAAAGGCAAGGTAATAACCTATGCTATTGACGAGGCGGCGGATTATGTGGCTTATGATATTAGAGCTGATCAGGGAAAACAGTATTTTAAAGTTAAACTGGGCGTGGAGGATGAAAATGGAGAGGCCCCCCTTATCAGGGGGGATGAATTAGGCGATTTTTCCATTCAACTGGCCGGTAAGCACAATATTTTAAATGCTTTGGCCGTGATCGCGGTCAGTATTGAGTTGAATATTGAACTTTTTAAAATTAGAAAATATTTGGAAGAATTCACCGGCACGGAGCGGAGAATGCAAGTGCTAGGCGAATTTCGCGGAGCCACTGTAATTGACGATTATGCCCACCACCCTACGGAAATAAAAGCCGCCGTAAGCGCGATACGGCAAAAATACGGCGTGCGCAGGCTGGTCGTGGCTTTTCACCCGCACACTTTCAGCCGCACCAAGGCTTTGTTTCAAGATTTCGTGAAAAGCTTTGATCAGGTTGACGAATTAATTATTTTGGATATTTACGGTTCGGCGCGGGAGAAGCCCGCCTCGCCCGACGAGCGTGCGAGTCGAGGCGGGCAGGGCGGGGTTGAGGCGCGCGAATTAGTGGAAAATATTATCGCTAGAAATAAATCTCTGGGCGTCAACCAAGAGGTAAGATATATACCGACTTTAGTGGAATGCGAAAAATATTTGCGCGAGCAGATTGAGAGAAATGATGTCGTGGTCTTAATGGGCGCGGGCGATATTTTTAGAGTGGGGGAGAATCTGGTGAGAAAGTAAAACTCTAGCAGTCTTTGACAATAAAAATTTAGCCACTTAAGGCAAGTGGCTTTTTTGTTAGTTTTTTGTTAAGATAAACAAAGCAAATTAATCGCGAATTTATAGCGAATTAACGTTGATTTTGTGGGTAATAAAAATATTGCGAAATAATATGGTTGTCAAAATAATTGCCAATATTATATTTATTATCAGCCTGGTGACGGTGCAAATCGCTTTTATCAGCGGTTTGCCGGGCTGGTTATTTAATTTGAACCTGGTCTTAGTGGTTTTGATCTTTATTTTAGGTTTTTCCGGTTTTAACTTCGCCGCCTGGTGGTCGGTTGGAGCCGGATTTATGCTGGATATTTTTTCTTTTTTGCCCTTTAGCGCTTATCTTATAAGCATGAGCCTGACCGTTATTATCGCTAATTTTTTATTGAACTATTTCTTTACCAACCGTTCGTTGTATTCCTTTTTGGCTTTAGTCGCTTTGGCGACCGCGGTTTATGAATTAATCATAAATTTCATATCCATAATTTTTATTGAAACCGATCAATACTGGTTTTTAGCGGATTTGAACTTTTGGACCACCATCTTAAAACAGCTGAGTTTAAATTTACTGTTTACTTTGCTTATCTATTACTTAATTCATTTTCTGGGCGGAAATTTACGGCCGGTTTTTTTAATGAAAAGAGGAAAGTATTAGGATTATTTAGATTTATTCATTTAATTATTCACAAATTTAACTGCCCGCCTCGCCCGCCTAGACTCGGCGAGGCTGGCTTACTCTCCGGATAAGCGAGCCGGACAGGCAGGTAAATCAATTCACGAATATCACAAATAATGCAAAAAATTTTATTTGTGATATTTGTGAGCTAATTTGTAGATTTGTAGAAATATGATTTTTTTTAAAAAACATATAAACAGAAGCGACCCCTTCGTTATTCAGGAAGGCAGCACCGGCACCGGCAAATTAAAAAGGGATTTTGGCGCTTGGGAATTGGAACAGCCCCAATCATCTTTTATAGGAAAAAAAGAAATGATTGGCAAGAGTTTTGATATTAATAAAATTTTTAAAATTAATTTGGCTTTGTTATTATTTTTTTGCTTTATCATCGGACGCGCCGGCTGGCTGCAAATCGCCCGAGGCAGCTACTACTACGAATTAGCCGAAGGCAACCGCATCAGAGTGGAAAGGCTGGAAGCCAAGCGCGGGGTGATTTATGATCGAGCCGGCCGGCCGCTGGTAAGAAATTCGGCTAATTTTTTATTATATTTTGTTCCGGCGGATCTGCCTAAAGATAAGCTGGAACAAAGGAAAATAATTCAAAAAGTCAGCGAAAATTTGAGCGGCGTGAATACCGATGAGATTATTAATTCTTTGGCCGAAGTAAAAGCCGGATCGTTGGAATCTTATCAGCCTTTATTTATTGCTGATAATATTGATTATGAAAAAGCCATGATGCTATATTTAGCCTCGGATAATATGCCGGGCGTCATCATAACCAATAAGACCAGGCGCGAATACAATTTATTCAGCTTGTCTTTATCCCATATTTTGGGCTATACCGGAAAAATTAATGAGAACGAATTAACTAAATTCGGCAAAGAGTATTTACCAATTGATTACATCGGCAAAGCCGGCGTAGAAAATTTTTGGGAAAATGAAATGAGGGGGATTAACGGCAAAAAGCAGATAGAAGTGGACGCCTTAGGCAAGGAAAAGAAAATTATTACCCAAGAAGCGGGCGAAGACGGACATAATTTAGTTTTGTCTTTAGATATTGAATTGCAGAAAAAAATAGAAGAGTCAATAATCAGCGCTTTAGAGAAGCTAAAGCTTAATAAAGCCTGCGCTATCGCTTTAGATCCGAATAATGGAGAAATTTTGGCCATGGTAAGTTTTCCTTCTTATAATAATAACGATTTTGCCCGCGGCATGACCGAAGCCCAGTATCAAAGCATCGCGGGGCACCCGGACCAGCCTTTATTCAATCGCTGTATCGCCGGCGAATATCCGTCCGGCTCGGTAATTAAGCCGGTGATCGCGGCGGCGGCGCTGGAAGAAAAGGTAATTAATGAAAATACCAGTTTTTTAAGCACCGGCGGACTAAGAATTGATCAATGGTTTTTTCCCGACTGGAAAGCCGGCGGGCACGGTACGGTTAATGTCAGATCGGCGATCGCCAATTCGGTGAATACTTTTTTCTATTACATTGGCGGCGGCTACCAGGATTTTAAAGGCTTAGGGCTGGAACGGATGGTAAACTATGAAAAGCTATTCGGTTTGGATACGCAATCCGGCATAGATATGCCCGGCGAGGTAGATGGTTTTCTTCCCACTAAAGAATGGAAAGAAGAAACCAAGGGGGAAGTTTGGTATATCGGCGACACCTATCATGTGTCAATCGGCCAAGGCGATCTCCTGGTTACGCCGTTGCAGGTTGCCGATTATACCGCGGTTTTCGCCAACGGCGGCTCACTCTACCGGCCGCACTTAATCCGGTATTTTTTAGATAGCCAGGATAAAATTATTGGAGAATTGGATAATAAGCCGGTTAGAAGCGATTTTGTCAGCGCTAAGAATATAGAAATTGTCAAGCAAGGCATGCGCCAAACCGTTGTTTCAGGCAGCGCCCAGATTTTGCAAACTGTGCCGGTGCCGGTGGCCGGAAAAACCGGCACGGCCCAATGGTCTTCGACCAAGCCAACTCACGCCTGGTTCACTGGTTTCGCGCCCTACGATAATCCGCAAATCGTTCTAACCATCTTAATTGAGCAGGGCGGGGAAGGCTCTTCCGTAGCCGTGCCCATCGCCAAGGAGGTATTGGATTGGTGGTTTAGCAGGAAATAAAAAAACCCGCCGTAGCTTGTGCTCGTGCGGATTGTTCGGATTAATCAAAGAGCTCGAAGACTTCTACCTCCGGCACTTTAAAGCCGTATTGTTTGGCGACCGTTATTACTTGGTCAACGTCCACGTCAAGCCTGTTGACGAGGAGATTATTAAAGCCTTCCTCGTTAGTGGGTTGGTTGCCTGTAGTAGTGTCCCAAATTTGAAGGAAGGTTCTAGGGTCAGAGTCGCCGGGGACCATGAATTGATCCACGCCGATGGCCATAGCCTTCGGTTCTGTCGGATGTTGGTATTCTATTCTGCTCATTTTTTCTGTCGGCAGAGTTTGGCTGGCAACTAGCCAGAGTGTGTTGTCCAATTGTTACCGCATGGTATGTGGAGTAATAAATTTATCATTAATATATAATTTTGTCAACCTTAAATATATAAAAATGTTTAATTTTAGTCATTTTTTATTTTATAAAATAAATGATTTAGCACTCTCTTGACAGGAGTGCTAATGTTTTATATAATGGAAACAAGGATATTAAACCCCCTTTCCGCCGAAGGCGGATCCGCCTCTGGGGAAAATCCCCCGATTAGAAGGGGGACAAATCTATGGACAAACGCAAGGAATTAATACTAAAGACCATAATCAAAGAATACATAAAAACCGCTATGCCCATCGGTTCTGAAGGCTTGGTGGAAAAGTATAATTTGGACATTTCTTCGGCCACGGTTAGAAATGAAATGGCGGACCTGGAAGAAGCCGGATACATCGCCCAGCCGCATACTTCGGCCGGCCGCATCCCGACGGAAAAAGCCTATAATTTTTATTTGGAAAACTTAAGCGAAAAGAAGTTAAGCGAAAGCGAAGCAAAAATTTTTAAAGAAATCTTGGCCAAGAAGGAAGAAATGAGCTTTAAGCAAGCGGCCAAGATTATGGCAAAAATTTCCGGCAACGCGATTTTCTGGGCTTTCCACAAGCATAATTTATATTACACCGGGGTTTCCAACCTTTTGCATCAGCCGGAATTTTCCCAAGCCGATATGATTTATGATATTTCCGGCTTGATTGATCGCCTGGATGAAATCATCGGCCGCATTTTTAATGATTTAAAATTCGGGACGCAGATTATGCTGGGCGCGAAAAATCCGTTCGGCGCTTATTGTAGTGTCATTATTACGAAATATCGGTTGGGCGATAATGTCGGATTAGTGGGAGTATTAGGGCCGATGAGGATGAATTATGAAAAAAACTTAGCGTTAGTAAAATTTATTAATGATATTTTAATAGAGAAATAATATGGCGGAAGAAATAAAAAAGAGCGATAAAAAATATCCGGAAACCGTAGTGGCGGCGATAATTTATAATAATCAGGACGAAATTTTATTAACCAAATCTTCAAAGTGGGGAGCATACTGGCAGATTCCGGGCGGCCATGTTGAATTAGGTGAAACCTGCGAGCAAGCTTTAAAGCGGGAAATTAGAGAAGAAACCGGCTTGGAAATTGATAATATAAAATTTAACGACCTGCAGGACTGCGTTTATCCAAAAGAATTTGAAAGAAAAGTTCATTTTGTTTTTTTGGATTATAGCGCCCATCTGGCCGGCGGAAAGATGGCCGAGAAGAATAGGGAGATGGAAGAATATAAATGGATTAAGCCGGAGACAGCTCTAAAAGAATTAGAATTAAACCCTTACACCAGAGTCAGCGTGGAAAAATTTATTACAGCCAGAGAGAACGATCACGAGGGGCTATATAAGCGCGCTTTGGCTGATTATCAGAATTTAATGAAGCAGACGGCTAAGGAAAAAATGGAGTTCGCCATGTTTGCCAATGAAATAATGCTAAAAGAAATTTTACCGGTTTACGATCATTTAAAGATGGCTATTGAACATCATAATAATGAGTCGGCGGACGAATGGCTAACCGGCGTTAAGCATGTGGTTAAGCAATTTAAGGATGTTTTGGAAAAAATCGGGGTAACGGAAATTAAAACCGCGGAAGAAAAATTTGATCATAATACCATGGAAGCCATACAGAACGAAGAAACGGATGATAAAAAATTGGATGGCAAAGTGGCTCGCGAGATGAAGGCCGGGTATAAGCTTAATGGCAAGGTGATAGAAGCGGCCAAGGTGGTAGTTTATAAAATGAAAAGTTAAAAAATCAAAATGTAAAATGCTAGCTCCGCTAGCACCCCGCAGATGCGGGGTCATTGCAGAGCAATGACAATGTAAAGTTTAAAATTATTAATTTAGACATTTTGCATTTTCAACTGTCATTTTACATTTTGAGATTTACATTTTAAATTATAATATAATTATCGCTCAAGCTTTGGAATATAGTTTGAGCGGGGAAGGAGAACAAATATATGTTACCGATAATTAAGTGGACGCCATTCCTTGAACCATTCGAGGACATGGACAAAATGTTTGACGACTACATGCCCGCTCGGGGCGGTTTTACCGGCTTGGTTCCGGCCGTGGACATTTATCAGGATAAGGATAAAGTCTATGTGGAAACGCAATTAGCCGGGATTGACCCGGAAAAAGTGGACATTTCCATTGAAAATGATGTTTTAATCATCAAGGGTGAAAACGAAAAGAAAAGCGAAGTGGAAGACAAAAATTATTATCGGAAAGAAATCAGGCGCGGTAGTTTTTACCGAAGCGTGCCCTTGCCGACCCATGTAATCGGCGAAAAAGCTTCGGCCGAAGCGGTTAATGGCATACTGAAAATAGCCGTACCTAAGGCGCCGGAAGCCAAACCAAAGACGATTAAGATTAAGACGGCGAAGAAATAAAATTAATTACCAATTACGAATTAAGAATTACGAATTAATTTATAGCTTTATGAAAGAAATCATCAAGAATAAACCAAATTTTCCTTCAGATATGGCTTTTATGGCAGAACTTGAGGAGAGAACCTTGCAAATTTCAGATGCAGATATGGCGGCATTAAAAAAAGCCATAAAACCTGAATGGCAAGATTGTGCTATAAGTACTGAAATGGCTTATATTCATTCGCTACCTGCAAATGAAATTGAAATAATTTTAAGGCAATGTGAAGAGTTAGGAGATGCGCCGGGTCCGCATGATATAAAAAGAATGATATACAACTTGGCTGACTTAACGGACGATCCTAAATATGATTTTATTCGTGAAAAAGCAAAAAATCAAAAAAGCAAAATAATTTTTACCAAGAAGCCCATCAGAAAAAATTAATGTTTGATTAATTAATTTAATAATAAAAATTATGAGTAAGATATTAGGTATTGATTTAGGCACTACCAACAGCGCCATGGCGATAATCGAAGGCGGACAACCGAAAATCATTGAAAACATTGAAGGCATGAGAACCACGCCCTCTATTGTCGCGATTACGAAAAACGGCGAACGATTGGTCGGCATGTCGGCCAAGCGCCAAGCCGTAACCAATCCGGAAAACACTATCTTTTCTATTAAACGGTTAATCGGCCGCAGTTTTGAAGATGAAGAAGTCCAGCGCGATTTGAAAGTTATGCCGTATAAAATTATTAAAGCTAATGGCGGCGTTAAAGTGAAAATCGGCCCTTCGGCAGGCTCTGGGCAGGCGAAAGAATACACGCCGCAGGAAATTTCGGCCATGATACTGGCCAAGTTGAAAGCCGACGCTGAAGCCAAGATCGGCGAGAAAATCACCGAAGCGATCATAACCGTACCAGCCTATTTTAATGACGCGCAGAGGCAAGCGACCAAGGACGCTGGGCGCATTGCCGGCTTAGATGTAAAAAGAATCATAAACGAGCCGACCGCAGCCGCGCTAGCTTACGGCTTTGAAAAGAAGAAGGGTCAGCAAATCGCGGTTTACGATTTAGGCGGCGGAACCTTTGATATTTCCATTTTGGATGTCAGTTCGGACACGGTAGAAGTTAAATCTACGAACGGCGATACGCACTTAGGCGGCGACGATTTTGATCAAAGGATAATTAAATGGATTATTGAACAGTTTAAGAAAGATCAAGGCGCAGACTTATCTAAAGACCCCTTGTCTCTCCAAAGAATAAAAGAAGCGGCGGAAAAAGCAAAGATTGAGTTATCCACTATGCCGGAAACCGAAATCAATCAGCCGTTTATTACGGTTGACCCGAGCGGCCGGCCCTTACACTTAGTCATGAAGATGACCAGAGCGAAATTAGAAGAGCTGACCGGCGACTTAGTGGCCGCGACCATCGCTCCGGTTAGAGCCGCGCTTAAAGACGCTGGCGTTGATGTAAAAGATATAGAGGAAGTACTCATGGTCGGCGGCATGACCCGCATGCCCTTAGTCTTAAAGACGGTTAAAGAATTTTTCGGCAAGGAGCCGAATTTGACTGTCAATCCTGACGAGGTCGTGGCCTTAGGCGCGGCCGTGCAAGCCGGGGTTCTCCAGGGCGATGTTAAAGATGTTTTACTATTAGATGTAACTCCTTTAACTCTGGGCATTGAAACTCTGGGCGGCGTGGCCACGCCTTTAATTGAACGAAATACCACGATCCCGACTTCAAAGTCGCAAGTTTTCTCCACTGCGGCCGACGGTCAGACCAGCGTGGAAATCCATGTCTTACAGGGCGAGCGGCCGATGGCCGGGGATAATAAGACTTTGGGCAGATTTATTTTGGACGGCATACCCTCGGCGCCTCGCGGCATTCCGCAAGTGGAAGTCTCTTTTGATATTGACGCCAACGGCATCTTAAATGTTAAAGCCAAAGATAAGGCTACGAGCAGGGAGCAAAAAATTACCATTACCGCTTCTTCCGGTTTATCTAAAGAAGAAGTGGAAAAAATGAAAAAGGAAGCCGAACTGCACGCCGAGGAAGACAAAAAGAAAAAAGAACAGGTGGAAATCAAAAATCAGGCCGAGGCCGTAATTTTCCAAACGGAAAAAATGCTGAAAGAGGCTGGAGATAAGGTTAAGCCTGAAGATAAGAAAGAATTGGAAGAAAAAGTTGAGGCCTTAAAGAAGGTAAAAGATAGCGATAAGTTTGATGAGATAAAAAAGAAGATGGAAGAATTAAATACTACGGCGCAAAAGATCGGCGCGGCTATGTATCAGTCGGCGCAATCCGCCCAAGGAGCGCAAAGTACCGGACCTATACCAGGATCAGAACAGGCGAATGCCGGCGCGCAACCCGGGTCAGGAGCAGGCGAACAGAAAAAAGATCAAGGGCCGATTGAAGGGGAGTTTACGGAAAAGAAATAACAAATTTTTTGTTATGACAAATAAAAAAACTTTTTGGTGGCAAGAAAAATACGGATTTTTCGGTCGTTTTTATATGCAAGGGGATGATTCAAAAGAAGGGTATCTTTCAGGTGAAAAACAAAATCTGGGGCAACGGACTGACGCGGAAGTAAAAGGCGTGATTAAGCTGTTAAACTTGCAACCGGACGCTCGTATATTGGATATTCCCTGTGGCTACGGCCGACACAGTATTAGTTTAGCCAAAAAAGGTTTTAAGATGACTGGGTCGGATATTAATTCTTATCATTTAGAAAAAGCCAAAGTTGCCGCCAGGGAAGATCTTGTTAAAGTAGAATTTATCAAGGAGAACATGATTGATATAAAATACGACTCCGAGTTTGATGCAGTCATAAATATGTTTTTTTCGTTTGGGTTTTTTGATAAGGAAGAAGACAATTACAAAGTTTTGATGAATTTCTTTAAGGCATTAAGACCAGGCGGAAAATTTTTAATGCATACTGATGTAAATATCCCGAGAATTGTGAACGGCGAATATAAACTTAACGAGATAAGAATTCTTAAATCCGGCGATAAACTTAAAATAGTGGAAAACTATAACGATATTGCCAAGAGGATAAACGGTTCATGGATTTTGTTAAAAAATGATGGGAGAAGAGAAAGAAAAGATTATTCCGTTCAGGTTTACACGAAAGATGAGTTCGTAAAATTGTGTAGACGCGTTGGGTTTAAATCATGCGAAGTTTATGCCGATTGGAGAGGTAAATTGTACAACGAGAAATCGGAGGATATGATAGTTGTCGCGACTAAATAAAAAAATGGACAAACAATACCAAAAAATCTGGAAATTAGCTCTGCCTTACATAAAAGCCGGAAGAGAAAAAGATCTTACGCATGTTAAGGGCGTGGTTAAGGCCATGGAAATAATAATTAAGTCTGGCATAGGCGACGAAAGTCTGCTTATACCGGCGGCAATTTTACATGACATCGGCTGGAGCAAGGTTTCTAAGAAGTTGCAGAAAAGCCAAGACAAAAAAGATAGAATTAAGGCGTTAAAATTGCATCTTAAATATTCAGCCATAATCGCGGCTAAAGTTTTGCGCGAACTTAATTATGAACCGAGAAAAATTAAGAAAGTTGCCGAGATAATAAAGGCGCATAAATTCACTAACCCTAGAGAGATAAATAAAAGAATTTTAATTGATGCCGATGCTTTATCCGATTCTTTCAAGGAACAGTTTGAAGCCGATTTAAAATATTATAAAGCCGGCCGGGCATCAATGTGCGATTTTAGAATCAAAAATAATAAATTTTATACTGAAATCTCCAAGCGAGTATTTACTGAAGAAATAAGAAAAAGGATCAAGGACCGATTGAAGGGGAGTTTACGGAAAAGAAGTAAATAGCGAATAGGGGCTGATTTATAACGAATTTAGCGAATAAAAAAAGCCCGCCTGATCGCCAAATTGATGGAAATCGTGCGGGCGTTAAGCGGGACATTCGTCCGCTCAGAGATCCCGACGATCGTCGGGCGGGGTTGGTGACGGCATTGGCTTGCTTGCCGCCTTAAGGAGCGCCATAATAAACGGTCCGAACACGACGAGAATGCAAAACCCGATAATTACGAATTTCATTGTCTTATTCCTTTTGTTGAGATTAGTGATTTTATATTATCATAGATAGTTGATTTCTGTCAATCAATACACTGATGATTAAATAAATTATGTCCAAAGACTACTACAATATTCTCGGCGTGAGTAAGGGTGCTAATCAAGATGAAATCAAAAAGGCTTTTCGGAAAAAAGCTCACGAGTGCCACCCGGATAAAAAGGGCGGCGACGAAGCCAAGTTTAAGGAGCTGAATGAGGCTTATCAGGTTTTAAGCGACTCCGCGAAACGATCCCAATATGACCAATATGGCCAAACTTTTGAACAGGCGCGGTCAGGCGGGGGCGGAGGCTTTTCCGGTTTCAGCGGTTTTGACAGTGGCCAGGGCTTTAACATCAACATGGACGACCTGGGCGATATTTTCGGCGGCTTTGGCGATATTTTTGGTTTTGGTGAAGGTGGCCGATCAGGGCGGCGGCGGGCAAGCCGCGGACGAGACATCGAAGTAATCCTAAATATTGATTTTAAAGAGGCGATTTTCGGCGTAGAGCGGGAAATTAGTTTAAAAAAAGCCGTCAGTTGCTCTAGGTGCAAGGGCTCGGGCGCCGAACCCGGCATTGGTGCGGAGACCTGCCCAACCTGCCGCGGTACGGGCAGGGTGACTAAAATGCAGAGAACAATTTTAGGTAATGTGCAGGTGCAAACTACTTGTACCGCCTGCCACGGTGAAGGTAAAATTATTAAAGAAAAATGCAAACAATGCCGAGGCTCGGGCGTAATCCACGAGATAGCCGTTTTAAAAATTAAGATTCCGGCCGGAATTGACAATGAAGAAACTTTAAGATTCGCCGGGCAAGGCGAAGCCGTAGCCAAGGGCGGCCAGGCTGGAGATCTATATGTAAAGGTTAGGGTCAATCCGGATAGAAGATTCGCGCGTGACGGCTTTGATATTTTATCAAAAGCTGAAATTAATATAGCGCTGGCGGCTTTAGGCGGAAAAATTGATGTGGAAACGGTTGACGGTCCGGTGGAATTAAAAATCGCCGAAGGCACGCAATCGGGCCGAGTGATTCGGCTTAAAGGCAAGGGCGTGCCGCATATACATAGCAGTTCCAGGGGCGATCACTTAGTGGAAATAATCGTTAAAATTCCGACCAGTTTGTCAAGAAAGCAAAAAGAAATGCTGAGGGAGTTGGGAATATAAAAAAATGTAAAATGTAAAAATCAAAATGAAAAATGACAGTTCAAAATGTAAATTTATTAATTTAATAATTTTAAATTTTACATTGTCATTTTGAGATTTACATTTTACATTTTTAATTTTTATGAAGACTTATCATATCACCACCTTTGGTTGCCAGATGAATGAATCAGACAGCGAAAGATTGGCTGGCTTGTTGGGAAACAAGGGTTATAAATATATTGATAATAAATATCAGGCTGATTTGGTTGTGATTAATACTTGCGGAGTGAGGCAATCTGCTGAAAATAGAATTTACGGTTTAATACCTAGGATTAAAAAGGAAAACAAAAAAGCAGAAGTTATTTTAACCGGTTGTTTATCGGAGAGAAAAGATGTTAAAAGAAGATTGGAAAAGTATGTGGATGAATGGATGCAGATTAAGGAAATTTTCAATTTTCAATTTTCAATTTTCAATGAATTTTCAAAAATTAATTTTCAAAAAGATGTGCAAAATAAAAATGATTATTTATCAATAAAACCAAAATATAACTCTAAATTTTCCGCCTTGGTGCCGATCGGCAATGGCTGTAATAATTTTTGCTCGTATTGCGTTGTGCCATACGCGCGCGGCCGGGAAGTTTATCGGAAAGCAGACGACATTTTAAATGAGGTAAAAAATTTAGTTGACAAAGGCTATAAAGAGATTATATTAATTGCACAGAATGTAAATAGCTATCGGTCGGGTAAAATTGACTTCGCCGACCTGCTGAACATGGTTAACAATATTAAGGGAAATTTTTGGGTTAGGTTTTTTACCAGTCATCCTAAGGATATGTCGGCTAAACTGATTAAAACCATGGCGCAGTGCCAGAAAGTCTGCCATCAGGTTCATCTGCCGGCGCAAGCCGGGGATAATGAAGTCCTTAAAAAAATGAACAGAAAGTATACGATTGAACACTATATAAGCTTAATAAAAAAAATTAGAATCGTTATGCCGGACGCGAGCATAACCACGGATCTGATCGTCGGTTTTCCGGGCGAAACCAAGAAGCAATTTAATAATTCGGTAAAATTGTTTAAACAAGTTAAATTTGATATGGCTTATCTGGCCCAATATAGCTCAAGGCCAGGAACTGAAGCAGCCAAGTTGAAGGATAATGTATCAAGGCAGGAAAAACGGCGCAGAGAAGAAGAGCTGAATGAAGTATTGAAAAAAACCGCGTTTTTTAATAATAAAAAATATCTAGGTAAAACTATAGAAGTTTTGATTGATGGCAAAAATAAAGCAGGCGATTGGTTAGCGAGAACCGGGACCGGCAAATTAACAGTGGTCGAAGATTCCGAATCGATAAAAGGTTTAGTTGGAAAATTTGTTAAAGTTATGATTGTGAAGGCTAGAGACTTTGGTTTAGAGGGGGAAATAATTAAGTAAGAGCTATGGAAAATAATAATAAAATTATTGTTATTCTCGGACCCACCTCCAGCGGGAAAACCAAGCTGGCCATTGAATTGGCCGATAAGTTTAACGGCGAAATCGTAAGCGCCGATTCTAGACAGGTATATAAGGGCATGGATATCGGTACCGGGAAAGATTTAGCCGACTATACCGTGCCATATCATTTAATTGATGTGGCCAGCCCGAAAAAACAGTTTGATCTGGCTAAGTATCAAAAACTGGCATTCGCGGCGATTGATGATATTTTATCGCGCGCCAAGCTGCCGATCTTAACCGGCGGCAGCGGCTTGTATTTGCAGGCCGTGGTTGATAATTATAAATTTGCTAATATTAAAAAAGATTTGAACTTGAGAAAATATCTGGAAAAATTTAACGCCGGAGAATTGTTTGATAAACTTAAAAAATTGTCTCCAAAAATGGCAGTCAAATTAAATCAGAGCGATAAAAATAATAAGCGCCGGCTAATTCGTTATTTAGAAATTTTAGAACAGGATAAAAATTTTAAAAGCCATGCGGGCAAGAAAAAATATAATCCGCTAATAATCGGCCTTAAACATTCGAGGGAGATCACGAAGCAAAGAATCGCCAAGAGGCTTATAGCCAGGCTAAAAGAGCAAAATTTAATCGGAGAAGTGGAGGTTTTACACAGCCGAGGAATGAGCTGGAAAAGATTGGAGGCTTTCGGTCTTGAATATAAATTCATCTCTCTATATTTACAGAAAAAATTAACTTACGAGGAGATGGCAGAACAATTAAATACCGCTTCCAACCAATTCGCCAAGCGGCAGATGAGCTGGTTTAAGCGCTGGGAAAGGCAGAGCGCGAAAATAAATTGGTGTAATAATATTAAAAAAACGGAAAGCATAATTAAAAAATTCATAATATAAAAAGCCGGGCCTAAGTCCGGTTTTTTATTTATAAAAGCAGCATAGAGCGTACAGATTTTATTTATCTCGACTATCGAAACCCGGTGGTAAACTGGCGGCCAAATCAGGATTGTCATGCAGGCAAATCGCACCCAAAGCTCCGATTAAGCCCTTTTCTCCGGTGATAACATAATATTCTATACCTAATCTGTCCATAAGTTGTTTCGCATAAGACAGGTCTTTAAAAAATTTAGTCCGCAATCTCTTGATAAAAGTTTTTAATTCCTGGGGGATATAGAATCCACGCAAAACCGTCATGCCGGTTTGGTCGCTTAAGGTTCCATCAGCCAGTTCCTTTCTAAATGATTCTATAACTTTATCTTCCAATCCCGGCTTAACTAAAAAGCCAATGCTGGTGGCCATGCAATTTTTGGTTTTTTCCGGGTTTTCCGGGTAAAGCTGGGTATTGACATGGGAGATATATCTGATATTTTTTCCGTCGGAAATTTTTTTAGCGATATTATGGGCCAAAGAATAAGTTGCGCCTTCTTTTTCCGTATCGGTGTCGTCAACGCCAATAATTAAGCTGTGATACCGAGGCATAGTAACAATAGCTTCGCCCAGCTGATTACCGCCGGCATGTTTTAAAATACGCACCCCCTTTACCCCTTTAGCCAAGCCGCGGCAGTAGGCCGCGCTGACGCCGCCGCCGCCAATGCCGCTATAGAGAATGTCAATTTCGTTTTGTTTGACTTGCACCTTGCTTATGCCGATGGGAGAGAAAGAGGGAATTAAGTTTAATTTGACCGAGCCCTCTTTCAGGTAAAAAATTGATTTAGTGCCTTCGCGCTTGGCAAAAACTACTAGTCGGCTGGTTCTGGGGAAATGATATACCCGCCAGGCCTCGGCATATACACCCTGCATGTAATCTTCAATCAGCATTACCATTTTATATTTTTCATCGTATGCAGAGATTAGTTCTTCATAAGCAAAAATCCAATTAATATCAGTGAATTTTTTTTCTAATTGTTTTCTGGTAAAAATTTTTTTCATAGATAAGATGTTGGTTATGTTTATTTAAAATTAGCTTTTTATGTTCAAAAAAATTCCCCGTTCTATTGAACGGGGAATTTTTTAAAAAATAAATTTTCCTCTCGGGGTTTTTCTTCGAGTTGATGAATGATTCAGCTTTGGCGTAATATTTTTTTCCATTAAGTTAATATTATCATGCAGAAAATATTTGTCAAGTCAACCGTCATTAAAATAATTTAGCCGTTTGGATTATCTGTTTTCGGCGCTGGCTTCCGCCGGATAAGGCTGCGTTATCAGCTCGTCGGCCAGCCGCGCGATAACTTCTTCGCGTCCATCATCACCTTTATTTGCTTCGGCATTAAGACGAAGTTCTTCCTTTATCACAGCTAGCCGATTTACATCTTGGCTAAGTTTCTCGACTTGTTTTTTCGACCAATCCTCATTTTTATTGCCGCTATTAATTAATTTGGTTTCTAACTGTCTTAAAATAGATCCCAACTGTTTTTTGCCCATTTCCATTTCAGCTCGCCTTGATAATTCTGCCTCTTCAAGCCCGTCCTGGAGATAATCTCCAGCCTCTGGCGTGAAACCGCCTTGGTTGTTTTCTTTAATCATAATATTTAGTTATTTTTTAGTAAATTAGTTAAAATTTCCATGATAATTTTCGGATTAGCCTTGCCCTTGGTCGCGGCCATGGTTTGGCCGACCAAAAATTGCAGAACATTGGTTTTGCCTTTTCTGTATTGCTCAACCTGTTGTTGGTTTTTTGAAACTACTTCATTTATAACTTTCTTTAAAGCCTCTTTATCGTCGAGTTGCTTTAAGCCCAGTTCATCCATAATCTGCGTCGGGTCGCCGCCTTTTTCGTACATCTGCCCCAAAATCGTCTGGGCGGCGGATGAATTTATTTTATCCTGGTAAACCAAGGCGATAAATTCCGCAAAATTTTCCGGATTAATTCTAATTTGGCCGATGGTTTGGTTATTGGATTTAAGATGTTTAAATAATTCATTGATCAGCCAATTGGCGGTCGCTTTGGCTAGCTTCTGCTTTTGCCTTGCCCAATCATCACCGCTGGCTTCAATCCAGGCGTGCAGTTCGGAAACCACTTGTTCGGTGTAGTTGGCTAAATCTTCATCGCCGGTTAGAATTTCGCTTTCATAATCGGAAAATAAATACTCTTCTTTAAATCGTTTAAATTTTTCCGCCGGCAATTCTCCCATTTTGGCTTTTACTTTATCAATCCACTTTTGGCTGATAGCGAGCGGCGGTATATCGGGTTCCGGGAAGTAGCGGTAATCAGCCGAAGTTTCTTTAATTCTTTGGCTAAAAGTTATGCCCTTTTCATTATCCCAGCCTCGAGTTTCCTGAACCAGTCCTGAGCCGGTCGAAGGGTCATTATCGGCCAAAGCTTTAATTTGGCGCTTGATTTCATAATCAACCGCTTTTTCCATGTACCTGAAAGAATTAATATTTTTTAATTCAACTTTTGGATTTAGTTTGTAATCGCCGACCGGCACGATCTGGCCATTAGTGTATTGCCACTTACCCTTTTCCTGAAGGCTGATATTGGCTTCGCAGCGCATTTCTCCTTTTTCCATGTCAGCGTTGGAAATATTCAAGTAGCGTAAAATTTTCTGATATTCTGTCGCGAATTTTTTGGCCGTTACGGCCGTCTTGATTACCGGCTCGGTCACCAGTTCTATTAAAGGCGTGCCGGCGCGGTTATAATCCACTAAAGAATGTTTTTTACCGGACGGGTGGATTAATTTTCCCGTGTCTTCTTCTAAATGAATCCTGGTGATTAAAATCGGCTTACCGTCAATTTCCAGAAAACCGTCGTGAGCGATCGGCAGGTCGTATTGAGATATTTGGTAGCCTTTTGGTAAATCGGGGTAGAAATAATTTTTGCGGTCAAACTTGGAGAGTTCATTAATTCTACAATTTAAAGCTAAGCCAATAAGAATAGTCCATTCTATGGCCTGTTTATTAGGCAAAGGCAAAGTCCCCGGATGCGCCATACAGATCGGACAAACCGTGGTATTAGGCTCTTTGCCCTCCGCGTCGTTATCGCAGCGGCAGAACATTTTGGACTTGGTTTTTAGTTCGGCGTGGATTTCCAGGCCGATTATAACATCGTATGCCATAACTTAATTCTAACTTAAAATACTCATTAAAACAACCCCGAGCCGTTAAGCTGGTTATCCGCTTCATCGGATTGTTTCTTGAGTAGTGGGGTGATATCTTGGCCAGGGGTAATATGCAGCAAGTCATGAGAAACGTTGATTATTGATGCGGCCATTCCTAAATCATTTTTTATCAAAGCCCGCTCGCCAGGAACTAAAGAATAGTAATCGGCTGAATGAATCTTCATAAATTTATTTTTGTTTATTTCATTTTTATTGGACGGGAGGGGAGATGGCCAAACCAATTTTTTTATTCGTTGCCAGATTAATTCGTTAATTGTTTCACGCGCCAGCAGTTTATTATTTTGAACGCAGTCAATCAGAAACATATTGGGAAATGATCGGGCAATTTCCTGATAGGCGGTTTCCGCATTTTTAAGATGAGATAAATTTTCTTCATGAAGGTCTCTTTGTTTTCCGGCCCAATCTTCGCGCCGTCTTTGTTTAGCCAAAGTTTGCGCGATTTCAGCTCTTACTCTTAAAATAATGTTTAAATCAGGCTCGGGTATTTCGAATATTTCATATTCCAATTCATAGAGCCAATTAAAAAACACTTTTCTTTCCAGAGCGTTTTTAATTTTAGCTCCCTGGTGCCCCATATTGGCGGTTACATAACGGTTGGAAATTACGATCTTGCCTTGCGCCAGCCATTTTTTAATTAGAAAACTCGCGTCAAAACGATCGCAGGCATAAAAAATTGAAGAGCGATAAGGCCCGACTGCTTCAGCCGATCCATATTTGCCGCTTAGATATTCTTCTACCAGGCCGGCCGACTTGGTATTGTATTGGGGAAAATCGGCCGTTTCCACTTCCAGGCCAAACCGTTTCAACCGCTGGGCGAGAAGCTCTGTTTGGGTGGCCTTGCCCGAGCCGTCAGTGCCGTCAATGACGATGAATTTTCCCGGATGATTTTCGCTCATAGACGATAAAGGAGCGCTCCTCGGCGCCCCCTGGTAAATTGTAAATTCTATTTAAAAATTATGCCATTTTTAACAATTTGTCAATTTAAATATCGGATAATTTTTTTTATATTTTTTTGTAATTCATCCTTGGTGTTTTCATTAATGATCGTAAAATCAGCCATAGCAATCGGTCCGCCGGTATGTAAATTACCAATTTCGGCGTTATCTCTGGCTTTGGCCTGTTCTTCAGTGTAAGGCCTGTTTACCATTTTAGGGTCTTTATTTTTATCCCATTTTCTAGATAAAAGTCTTTGATGCCTGACTTTCGGAGATGCATAAACCGCGATAACGGTTAATTTTTCGCTGTATTTTTTTTTAAATTCTAAGTATTCTTCCCAGCTGTAAAGCCCGTCTACTATGACGTCGCCATTTTTTAATAAAGAATCTATCTTAGGGAAATTGAGTGTGGCATAGGCTCCCATGCCGTGTTTTTTTCTAATTGCTTCCCTAATCGGGCGTTCGCTGGCTTCGCCCGGCTCCAGGCCGCGTTTTCTGACCTCGTCAAGAGTTAACTGCCCCAGTCGAATAGGTTGAAAACCTAGGTCAATGAAAAATTTTCCCACCTCGGTTTTTCCTGAACCAGGCAGGCCGACAATGGCAATCACTTTATTATCAGTGTTCATATATTATTTTTTCAACGCCTGTTTTATTATTTTTATACTGCCCTGATTGCCTAAAAAGGAATTAATAAATTTAATTTTGCCAATTTTCTCTAGACCAATCCATTCGGCCAGATCTGCATATTTTTTTTCGTATTCGTCAAAGTTTATTGTTGATAATTTACCGTTAACTTTTTTGACCAGAAAATAAAAAAATGGGCAATTCCAGTATTGTTTTCTTAATCTGGCGTAGAAAAACGAAGTGCCGACGCGGATAAGCTTAACCGGTTTGACTTTAAAGCCGGTTTCTTCCCAAAATTTTCTTTTTAAAGTCTGCTCAATAGTTTCATGAAGTTCGGCGCCACCACCCGGGAAATCGTAGCCGTCAAATTGTTTTGAAAGCAAGATTTTATTTTTTTCAATTAATATACCATAAATTGACGGGCGAAAGGTCAATTTTTTAGCGTCCACTTTATAGAGCCTACCGTACATGTCGTGGCAGATTACAGTTTTGGTCATATTTATCTAGTTAATTCCGTAAAAGTTATTTTATGACCGCTAGCCGTGTCCATGGTTTTTTCCGATATAACTTTTTTAAATTCAGAATAATCAGGGAAAAAAGTGTCGGCTTCTTTCGGCTCGTCGTCAACAATGGTCAGATATAATTTATCAGCCAAAGGCAAGGCCAATTTATAAATCTGGCCGCCGCCGATAAAGAAAATTTCGTTATCGTTTTGCGATTTGGCCAATTCAACGGATTCTTCCAAGGAGTGAGCGACCAAGCAATTCGGCGCGCTAAAATTTTTATCCAAAGTTAAAATGATGTTAACTCGTTTGGGTAGAGGGCGGTCGTTCATGGAATGAAATGTTTTTTCGCCCATTATGACCGTGTGCCCGCTGGTAATTTCCCTGAAGTGCTTCATATCTTCGGGAATATCGTAAAGCAACTTATTTTTAAAGCCGATGGCGCGATTTTTGGCGATGATGCAAATAATGGAAATCATAAAATTAATTTTCAATATTCAATTCTCAATTTTCAATGAATGATTAAATTTTTAATTATTAGTTATTAAAAGCCCCCGATATTGGCGATCTCGGCCTTAATGGCCGGGCGCGGGTCATAGCCCTCTAAAGTAAAATCTTCATATTTAAAATCATCAATATTTTTTATAGCCGGGTTTAATTTCATAGTTGGAAAAGGCTTAGGTTCACGGCTCAACTGTTCATTGACCGCGTCAAAATGATTTGAGTAAATATGCACATCGCCGAAAGTGTGAACGAATTCGCCAGGCTTTAATCCCGTAATTTGCGCCACCATTAAGAGAAGAAGGGAATAGCTAGCGATATTAAATGGAACTCCTAAAAATACGTCTGCGCTTCTCTGATAAAGACCTAAATTCAAAACGCCATTGCCGGTAACTTGAAATTGGTAAGTGGTATGGCAAAACGGCGGCACTTCATTGGCATTGCCTTTTGAGGCCATAGCATAAATAAAATCCGGGTTCCAGGCGGAAACCACATAAGATTTCCGGAACGGTTTGTCTTTTAATCCTTGGATGCACCAGCCCAATTGATCAATTTCTCGTCCGTCAGAAGCCGGCCACTTGCGCCACATTCGTCCGTAAACGCTAATTAAGTCGCCCCAGTTTTTAACAAATTGGTCTGTGGCCGGCAGTTCTTTTATTTTAGCGATAAACTGTTCTTGGGTCAGATCCTTCTCCGGCTCATTTTGCAGGCAATGTTTATGGTATCTTTTCCAGGCCCAATCGTCCCAAATATGGACGTTATGATCAACTAAAAATTTAACATTGGTATCGCCGCGTAAAAACCAAAGCAGTTCAATAATTATACCTCTGATAAAAACTTTTTTCGTGGTCAATAGGGGAAACCCATCTTTGAGGTTGAAGCGGATCTGTCGGCCGAAAACCGATCTAATAATAGGCGGCTCTTGCCCTTTTTTCGCGTAATCAGCCATAACTTCCGGAGTAAAAAATAATTTTTTATCCGAACCGTTATCTTTTATGTCTTTAAGTAAATTTAAATATTGGTATTCGGGATGATTTTGGTTCATAGGTTTTATTGTTACACTTGCGTTTCCTTGCCCTCTGTCGCCACTCGTCCGCCTTGCCATTGGCCGCGGTATTGGTTGCCTTGGCCGAGAACTTCATGAAAAGTGATATGCACGACGCGGGCGCCGAAGGATATTTTTATGTCGCTTTGGCCCAGATTAGCTAAGCCGAAAGTCAATTCACCTTTATAGCCGGGCTGGACGACGCCGTTAAATAAACCGAGTCCGGAGCGGAACATGGTAGTGCGAGGAAAGATTATGCCGGATAGGGTGGTGGGCAGATTGACCTTTTCCATGGTTTTAATCAAGTAATACTTGCCGGGTTTAAAAATGAAAAAGTTATCCGCTTCCGTTTTGGCCGGATCGTGTTTTGCCGCTAAATTAATTTTGGGCGTATCTCGCTCTTCCACGCCTAAAAATCCGTTGCCGGAAAGTTCATAGACCTCGCCTAAGCGTAAATCAAAGCCCGCGCCTTCGGGATTATTCATTTCCCGGTCGCAGAGGTTTTCTACCAGCTTTATTTCTTTAACCAGTTCGTGGAGTTTTTTAATGCCGAGAATCATAGATAATGTAAAATGTAAAAATCAAAATTGAAAATGACAGTTTAAAATGCAAAATGTCTTAAGAAGTAATTTTACACTTTGCATTGTTATTTTACATTTTGAGATTTACATTTTAAATTTTTAAATATACCTTTCCTTCATACTTCCTAATTTTTATGCCGCGTTTTTCCGCCAAGTTCCAAACTTCGCGTTCTTCCTCAAATTTTTCTCCACCGGTCTGGATGCGCTTATAGACTTCCTTGTAGACGACCTCTTTAATACCGGCGTTATTTATAGCTTTCATGCAGTCGTAGCAGGGGAGAACCGTGGTGTAAAGTGCGCCGCCTTTTAGGCGGCTGGTATTTTGCGAATTGATAATCCCGTTAATTTCCGCGTGCACGCCGCGGCAGCGTTCTATTTTTTTCGTCACCGGATTGCCGTCAATTTTAGCGCAGCCGACTTCGTTGCAGTGGTAATCGCCTTCGGACGGACCGTTGTAGCCCAGGGAAATTATCCGATTGTTATCATCAACGAAAACTGCGCCGACAATGTGGAAGCGGCAAGCGGTTCTTTGCGCGATTAAAAGCGCCAAGTTCATGAAAGTTTCATCCCAGCTAAGCCTGGTGAGATGCGGATTTTTTAGGTCGGCCATAGAATAACTTTAAGAGTTAAAGGTTATATTATTTTATCAAAAGGCGAAAGGAAAGGCAAATGCCCAGTGGCGAAATAAAAAACCGAGGATCTTCAAAGAAAATCCTCGGCGGCTAACCGCTTAACTCAAATTAAGCGGAGCTTACCTAGGATGTATAAAAGCAGTATTATAATCGCTACTGCCATGGTTTCGATTAGCTTAATAAGCGGTTGCTTGAAAGCTACCAGTTCCATTAGAGTTTTCATTTATTTTTCTTTTTTTATTTTTTTGACCCCTGTTCTCTGGCGACGAATTTTTTTATATCTTCCACCGTGCTCATGAGCTGGGCCGGGAAAATGATGGTAGAATTTTTTTCAATGCTGATTTCCGCCATGGTCTGCAAGTTTCTTAATTGCAGGGCGATCGGATGTTCGGCCATAATGTCGGCGGCTTGGCCTAATTTTACCGCGGCCAGAAGCTCGCCTTCGGCCGCGATGATTTTAGACCTTTTTTCTCGTTCGGCTTCGGCCTGCTTGGCCATGGCGCGCTGCATATTTTCCGGCAGTTCAATATCTTTAATTTCCACCAGGCTTACCAGGATGCCCCAAGGCTCGGTATGAGCGTCTAAAACCGTTCTGATTTCTTTATTGATGGCGTCGCGTTCCGATAAGACCTCGTCCAGTTGAAAGCGGCCGACGATATTTCTGACCGTAGTTTGCGCCAGCTGGTCAATCGCCTGGCGCACATTCTCAATCGCTACGATGCTTTTAACCGCATCCACAATTTTAAAATAAGCCACAGCCGAAATATCCACCGAAACATTGTCTTTGGTGATAATTTTTTGCGGTGGAATCGGCATAGTCAGAGTTCTGAAGTCAACCTTTCTCATCCATTGAATGTAGGGGATAATCCAGCAAAGGCCAGGGTCTTTAACGGCGATAATTTTACCCAGGAAAAAGACCACGCCTTTTTCGTATTGCTGAACCACCCTGAAACCGGGTAAAATTATAAAAACGACGACGAAGATTAAAATGTAGAGCCAAATCATAAAATTTGAAGTTAGGAATTATATTTAAATGTTAGCAGAAAATAAAAGAAAAAACAATAGAATTAATAATAAAAAAATTCCTCGCACTTTTAGAGTTTAGCGCGCGGAAGTTTGGCCGTTTTACGGCGTTCAAGGTACAATGTCCAAACGGCAAGGAGTAGGTAGATGAGCCCAAGTAATGAGATTGGCCCGAACACTTGGAACGTTTCTTTGAGGCGCGTGTCGAAGCCGAAGGGTGTGAGGATTGCGAGCGCGCCTAATACCATCAAAGGTAAGACGACGACGCCAGCCCCGAGGTAGACGAGTTGTTTGCCCCCGAATTTGAACATTAGTATGCTTTTATTATTCATAAAGAACCTTCCATTGTTTTGTTTTTGATGTTGTTGTAATTGTCCTATATTAATAGTTTATATTTTTATACAGACAATGTCAATTATAAATTTTAAAATCTTTGGGTTGCATTTATACATTTTTTCATCTAATATTAAAACTTAGCCGATTATGAACGATTTAACCGACGAACAATTAGTAGAGTATTATCTAAGGGGCGAGAAGCCGGCTCTGGAGATTTTAATTAAGCGTTATTTAACGCCGATTTTTAATTTTGTTTTATATTATGTAAAAGATGAAGCCGTTGCCGATGACATCACTCAAGAAGTTTTCGTTAAGGTCTGGAAAAAAATCAAAAAATTTGATAAGCAGTATAAATTTAAAAGCTGGCTATATACCATCGCGAAAAATACTTGCCTGGACTATTTGAAAAAGAATAAAGCCATAAATTTTTCCGCGTTGGACCGGGGAGATGATAGCTTATCATTTGCAGAATTGATTAAAGAAACTTCGGCCTCGCCCGATATCCTGATGTCGGCTGCGCAGGATGCCGCGCGCGTCAATCAAGCGGTAGATCAATTACCAGATAAATATAAAGCCGCCGTTAAATTACATTTCCACGGCGGATATAAATTTAGGGAAATCGCGGAAATTTTAAAAGAATCCATAGAGACCATTAAGAGCAGAAATAGAAGAGCGTTAGCAAAGTTAAAGGAATTGATAAGTGGTAAATAATGCATAATGCGAATACTACAAATTAATTTCAAATACTACAAATTATATTTATTTGCACCAGAATAGCCAATCATATCGTATTATTAATATGCTAATACAACCGAGAGCCGATCTGTATGATCGCATTATCAACCGAATAAATCGTGAAGAGAAAATTGCTATATTAAAAAGAAGGCTAATTTTACAGTCTTCCGGCTTATTATTGTCATTTTTAGTCTTTATTCCTTTGGCCTTAAGGCTATATTCCGATATTGTCAAATCGGGGTTAGTGCAATTTTTTTCACTATTACTTAGTGATTTTAATATAGTTATGATCAATATCGGCGATTACGCTATGGCCTTGTTAGAATCAGCTCCAATCATTAGTCTATCATTGGCGTTGGCCGCGATCCTGGCCATAACTTTTTATATCGCTAAACTGGAAGATGCTTATACTGATTTTAAAAAAATAACTATCAAGCTATAAATTTTAAAAAATAAATAAATCTATGAGTCTTAAAGAAATTTTAAAACCAAATCATTTAAACAGGCTGTTAATAGTTTTGGCGGCCGCGGTTGTCTTGGTTTTTGTTTTCGCCGTCGGTATTTTAATCGGCCACGAGAAAACCAGATTTTCCCAAAGATGGGGAGAGAATTATTATCGCAACATCATGGGTCCGAGCGGTCGGAGCATGATGAATTTCGGCCGGCCTGAATTTAACGCCCACAGCGGCTTCGGGCAGATTATTAAAATTGAAGGCCAAAGCATTGTGGTTAAAGGCCCTGATAATTTGGAAAAAATAATCGCGGTAGACGACAAAACCGCCATTCAAAAATTTAACCAAAGTTTGAAATTATCAGATTTAAAAGTGGACGAATATATCGTGGTTATCGGCCGGCCGAATAACTGGGGTCAAGTGGAAGCGAAATTAATCAGAGTGATGCCAGCTCCAATGCTTAATAATGCCAATGATAATTTCGCTACCAGCACTAACGGCGGTTTACAATAAAAATATGGGAAAACTATTCATGAAAATAAAAAGACATAAAATTATCACCGTCATCGCCGTTTTAATTTTAATCGGCGGGGGTTACTATGGCTATGGAAAATTTAAAGGCAGTCAAGTTGAAACCAGCTATATTACGGCCGCGGTGGAAAAGGGGACTTTAATCGTCTCTATCTCCGGCAGCGGCCAAATTTCGGTCTCCAATCAAGTTGATATAAAGGCCAAGGTTTCCGGCGACATTACCAAAATCGCGGTGGTAAACGGACAGCAGGTAAAAACCGGAGATTTAATCGCTCAACTGGATACCAGAGAAGCCTATAAAACCGTTAGAGACGCTCAATCAGGCTTGGCCAGCGCTCAATTGGCCATGGATAAGTTAAAACAGCCGGCCGACAGCTATTCGCTCATGCAAGCGGAGAATGCTTTGACGAATGCAAAAGCAAGTTTGGAAAAATTAAAATTATCGCAGCCGGCCGATTACCAGACCGCGATTGACGATAAAAATAAGGCTGAAGATAGTTTGATAAAAACCTATGAAGATGCTTTTAACACAATTGTCAATGTCTATATAGATTTGCCGACCATGATGGAAAAATTAAATAACATTTTATATAGCAAGGAAATCAGCGAAAGCGAACCGACTTTCGGTCAGAGTTATGGCAATATCGCTGTCCTGGAAAATAGCGCAATCGACGCGTCTGATGATGAAAAAGCCGATATAAAAACCTCGCAAATACTCGCCGAAGCTGATTTTAAGAAGGCGCAGGCAAAATATGCGGTAAGTTTTTTAAATTATAAAAACGCCAGCCGCTATTCCGATAGGCAGACGGTTGGAGCCTTGCTTGATGAAACTTTAGAAATTACCAGATTGATCGCCCAAAGCGTAAAGAGTGAAAGTAATTTTTTAGACGCCTGGTCTGATGCAATGTCTAATAACAGTTTAACGATTTTTTCCAAAGTTAAAGAATACCAGGCAAGCTTAGGTACTTTCGTCGGCCAAACTAATTCCAGCCTGTCAACCTTGCTAACTTCGCAAGCCTCTATTCAGAGCGATAAAGAGGCGATTATTACGGCGCAAAATAATTTAAAAACTTTAAGCCAAAATCAGCCGCTGGATTTAGCCGCCGCCGAAGCCTCGCTAAAAGAAAAACAAGCGTCGCTGGCGAAGCTTAAAGCGGGAACCGATCCTCTGGATATCAGATCGCAGGAGTTATCGCTTCAACAAAAACGAAACGCTCTTTATGACGCTCAAGCCGCTTTGGCCGATTACACGATCCGCGCGCCGTTCGACGGCGTGATCGCGTCCATAAATTTAAAAATCGGCGACTCGGCTTCCGGCGCCGCTATCGCGACTCTTATAACCAAGCAAAAAATCGCTGAAATTTCATTAAATGAAGTTGATGTGGCGAAGATTAAAGTTGGCGATAAAGTAACTTTAACTTTTGACGCCATTGAGGAGCTGACCATCAGCGGCCAGGTGGGGGAAATTGATTCTATCGGCGCGGTCAGCCAGGGCGTGGTAACTTATAATGTAAAAATTAGTTTTGATACGCAGGATAACCGAGTTAAATCCGGCATGAGCACCAACGCTACGATTATAACCAACGCAAAAACCGATGTTTTAATGGTGTCTAATTCGGCCGTAAAAACCGACAATAACGGCGGGAGTTATGTTCAGACGCTGGGCGCTGACGGCCAACCGAAAAATATTTTAGTGCAAATCGGTCTAGCTAACGATACCAGCACTGAAATCACCAACGGCCTGAAAGAAGGGGATAAAGTAATAACGCAAATTATCAGTAGCGCCGCTAAAACAGCTGCTCCGACGAATACCAGAGCGGGCGGTGGAGGCTTCGGAGTGTTTAGCGGCGGCCGATAAGCCGCAATAAATTTACTTAAAATTTAATTATCGCCAGATGAAGGTTTTAATTTTGAGCTGCTCCTCGGTGCTTCTCTCGAAGCCAAAACAAGCAATCGGGGAAAAATTGTTTGTATTTTTCTTGAAAAGAAAAATACCCAAATTTCGTCGGCCTTTAGCACTCGCGAAAGCGGGTGGAAAAACTAAAACTTTATCTGGCATCGCTGCCAATGATAAAATGCAATAATATTTATAAATCGTACGATACCGGTGGCGTGGTTACGGAGGTATTAAAAAATATTTCCTTTAAGGTTGAAAAAGGAGAATTTATCGCAATTATCGGACCGTCCGGTTCAGGCAAATCCACTTTAATGCATATTCTGGGGGCGCTGGATACGGCTACGCGCGGCCGGTATTTTCTGGACGGGCATGATGTCTCCTCTTTGTCGGATGATGAATTAGCTAAAACTCGGCAGGAGAAAATCGGCTTTGTCTTCCAGTCCTTCAACCTGCTTTCACGCGCCACGGTTTTACGCAATGTAATTCTGCCTATGATTTACGCCGGCGTGCCGAAAGAACAGCGCGAGCAGAAAGCCAGGGAAGCTTTGCTTCAGGCCGGGCTGGAAGCGGAGCATTTTAACCATCTTTCTAATCAACTATCCGGCGGCCAGATGCAACGGGTAGCCATCGCCCGCTCCTTGGTGAATAACCCGGCGATTATCCTGGCCGACGAGCCCACCGGAAACCTGGATACCAAGACCGGTGATATTGTTTTAGGGACATTTCAGAATTTGAACGGCAAAGGCAAAACGATAATCTTAATTACGCATGAGCAATATGTGGCTGAACATACGGACAGGATAGTAACTATTAGAGATGGTAATATAGTAAGTGATAATAAGAACGAAAATAAAAGAGTAATTGCGAGATTGTAATGAAATTTTTAATTTTTTAAATAATATCTAAATTTTTAATATCAAAATAAATTTAGAAAATTTTCATTAAAAATTAGTATATTAAAAATTATTTATAAAATTAAAAATTAAAAATTTATAATGTTATATACAGATTTATTCCAAGAAAGTTTTTTAGCGCTATCAAGCAATAAAGTCAGGTCAAGCTTGACTATGTTAGGCATAGTCATAGGCATCGCTTCGGTTATCGCCATGGTGTCAATCGGCCAAGGCGCTAAAGGCTCAATTGAATCAAGCATCCAGTCAATCGGTTCAAATTTGATTATGGTTATGCCGGGCATGCAGCGAAATTTCGGCGCCGGAGTCAGTACCGGGCGGGGAGCGGCTCAGTCTCTGACTCAGGCCGATGCCGACGCCGTAGAGGCGGAAGTGTCTTCCGTAAAGGCGGTAGCGCCTAATCTTTCCGGCCGGTATCAGGTAACGGCGAAAGGCGCCAATACAAACACTTCGGTGAATGGCGTGACCGCGAGTTATGCCGAAGTCAGAAGCATAGAGATAGATCAGGGGTCGTTTATCACCGAACAAAATAATTTAAGTTTATCCAAGGCGGCGGTGATCGGCCCGACAGTACGCGACGATTTGTTCGGCACCGATGCTACCGGCATAATCGGGCAAACCATCAAAATTAATAAAATGGAATTTAGAGTTATCGGTCTGGCTAAGTCAAAGGGCGGCAGCGGTTTTTCCAACCAGGACGATATAATCTATATTCCTTTAACGACTATGCAGAGATACTTGGCCGGAGCAGATTATGTGTCCACTATCAGCATACAAGCGGAAAGCTCCGGCGATATGGCCGCGGTAGAGGAGCAGGTAAGCAATTTGCTCTTACAACGGCATAAAATATCCGACTCCACCCAGGCCGATTTTAGCATTATGAATCAAGCCGATATCGTGGCCACGGCCTCCAGCGTTACCAATACTTTTACCATGCTCTTAGCCTCTATCGCCGGAATTTCTTTAATCGTTGGCGGCATCGGCATTATGAATATGATGCTGACTACCGTGACCGAGCGGACTCGTGAGATCGGCCTGCGCAAAGCCATCGGCGCCACCAAGCAGGATATTAACGGGCAATTTTTAACCGAGGCGGTTATTTTAACTTTGCTCGGCGGCGTTATCGGCGTTTTTCTCGGCTGGCTGGCGTCTATATTAATAACTCGTTTTGCCGGAACGGCCACCACCGTATCTTTTTATTCCGTTATTTTGGCTTTTGGAGTTTCCGCGGTTATCGGATTGGTCTTCGGTTATTATCCGGCTCGGCGAGCCTCAAATTTAAACCCGATAGAAGCCTTAAGGTTTGAGTAATTAAATAATTTATAATACATTATGTCATTCTGGAGCGAAGCGATAGAATCTTGCAGGAAATAGTAAGAACAAGATGCTATCGCTCCTTTCAGTCGCTCCAGCATGACAGTTGGAAAAAGTATGAAAAATACATTGCTAATTGGTTTTATTATCGCTATAATTATTGTTGGAGGCGGATCTTTTTACGGCGGTATGATTTATGGCAAGAGCCAGGGCGGGGCGCAAAATTCATCTTTTAGCCAGCGCCAGGGGTTCGGCGCCGGCGGCATCGGCGGGATGCAAAGGAATGGCTCCGGGTTGGCCGGCGGCGGAAACAGGATGGCCGGAGGTTTTATAAACGGCGACATCTTAGCCATTGACGATAAAAGCATTACTGTTAAATCAGCCGACGGCGGTTCAAAAATAATTTTTCTGTCAGCCAGCACCCAAATTTCAAAGTTCGCGGCCGGCAGCCTTTCTGATCTAGTCGTCGGCCAAACGGTAATAGCTAACGGCACGACCAACACTGACGGCAGCATTACAGCGCAAATGATTCAGCTAAGACCGGCCAGGGCGGAAAACGCCACCACGACCCCAAGGTAAAAACGCCGACTGTCCGGAAAATTTTTATAATAATTTGTTTCCGAGTATTATGCGGCATATTATCGCTAAACATAAATTTTATTGGTCGCAAAAGCAATTTATCATTTCGGTTCTAATCGGCGTATTGTTCTTTACCGCCAGTATTATTATCAATTATTATGCCATTATCTACGCCGCTTTAAAATCAAGTAACGCTGTAACCGATATCTTGCTTAATATTTTGCCGGTCATAGATACTAATATAATATTTGTTGAGGGCTCCTTGGTTTTTATTATTTTTGTAATTTATTTGCTTACCCGCGAACCCAAAGTCATACCTTTCGTCTTAAAAAGCGCGGCGCTGTTCATAGTTATTAGGTCATTCTTTATTATCTTAACTCATTTCGGGCCGTTTCCTGAACGAGCGGCCATGGATAGTTTTATCAGCGTTTTTACCACTCCGACCGATTTGTTTTTTTCCGGCCATACGGGCATGCCGTTTTTGTTCGCTTTAATTTTCTGGCGGCAGAAAATTTTGCGCTATGTTTTTTTATCTTCATCAATCGTAGCCGGAATCAGCGTGCTGCTGGCTCATTACCATTATTCAATTGATGTGGCTTCGGCCTATTTTATAACCTTCGGCATTTTTCATATCGCCCAGAGGCTGTTTAAAAAAGATTACGATTTATTTTTATTGGACGAAGCGAAGTATTAAACGGCAATTGGAAAATCAAATCAAATTAAAAAAGCCGGACTGACAATGTCCGGATTTTTGATTACATAAAATTATGGCGGATAAAAAAATCCCCGCGTGCTTCTTGGAATTACACGCGGGGTTGGAGGAAGTAGTTGTTCGCTGAAGTGCCGAATCTTTGATCTGTTATCATCGTTGACAGTGCCTTTGGTTTGCAATTAGCGCAGTAATGTTCCCCCCTACTGATTTGCCCATTGGTAAGGCCACAGCGGCATGACCAACAGTTATGGGCTCCGCGATGCTTTCTATCCTCTCTAGAATAATGCTTCTCTTTCATATTTTTCAGGTGTTGTTTTTATGACCGGATGTTACGCGTTTAGAGAGCTGGTTTAAAGCCGACAGGCCTTTTCCCGTCCCTCTTTAGAAAAGCCCAGCGTTGTTTTTCCGGATGTTTTAGTGTGATGGAATTTTTGCGTGGGTCCTTCTTAGGTTCACGCGCCAATGGATTTTTGTTTGGCAGATGTATTGGTTTGAAAGGACGATTTTTCATGCTTTTTTGATCCGATTTTTGACAATTGTTAATCTACCAGACGATCAGGATGCGAATATCTTGCCCGCAAATTATTAGCTTCGCTCTGACGGTTGTAAGAGCGCGGATAGTCGGAAGGCCTTTATGGCGCGGCCTGCGGCCGTTTCGGGCGCGAGCGGTTGCGGCGTTTTTCCGCCTTATGTCGGTTCTTTTTTTATCTTTTTTCATTTTTTGTTTTTAGCATTCCTGGCTTTGGCCGTTTCCGACTTTCCATGTGGATCCGGTCATTGGCCTGATCACAGGCGGTTTCGGCTTTTCAACCAGCTTGGGTTTTGAACCGGTGGTATTCCACTTGCCCCCTCCTGTCATTTCTTCGTCCGGGCCGGGCAGTTTTTTTCGATTTACAACTGGCGTTTTCATTTTTTATTTTTTGCTTGGTTCAATCCTTTAATATAAAGGTTAACTCTACTATTTTAAAAAGTCAACAGTAGCTTAATGACTAAACAAAACACCAGGCGAGTCAGCCTGGTGTTTTGCGTTACGGGTTACGGGTTGTGATTTATGATATTTTAGATCGCCACTCTTATACCCGGTCCCATAGTTGAGCAAATCGTGATATTTTTTAAGTAAATTCCTTTGGAGCTGGACGGCTTGGCTTTTCTAACGGCATCCAATAAAACATCGAAATTTTGAATTAATTTTTGGCTGTCAAAGGAGACTTTGCCGATGGCTACATGGACATTTCCGGTATCGTCATTCTTTAAGCTGACTTTTCCTTTTTTAAGCTCTCGGACAGCTTTAGCCGGGTCGGTAGTTACGGTATCGTTCTTGGGCGAAGGCATCAGTCCGCGGGTGCCTAGGATTTTAGCGATTTGTCCCAGGTTTTTCATCATAGCCGGCTCGGCCACCGCCACCTGAAAATTAGTCTTTTCGGTTTTTTTGATCTCAGCGATCAATTCTTCGCTGCCGACTAAATCGGCACCGGCTTCGCGCACTTCTTTTTCTTTAGCCTGAGTTACGAAAGCGGCGACTTTTATGGTCTTACCCGTGCCGTGGGGCAGGGGAACGGCCACTCTGACCTGCTGTTCGCCCTTTTTAATGTCAATACCCAGTTTAAAGTGAACTTCCACCGAAGCATCAAACTTGGTTTTAGAAAGCTTCTTAGTCAATTCAATGGCTTCGGCGATCGGATAAGCTTTACTTCGGTCATATTCCGTTGTCTCCACCTTGTTGTTCTGCTTTTTTTTGTCCGCTGCAGCCTTTGCGGTCACTGATTCTTTTTTCATAATTTATTTCGTGGTAATATCGCTCTTTGATTCAGAGCTTCCACAAATTAGTTATTAATGTAAAATGCAAAAATTAAAGTTAAAAATGACAATGTAAAATTTAAAATTTATAAATTTAAACTTTGCATTTTAAACTGTAATTTTACATTTTGATTTTTTAATTTTCAACTACTTAATCTCCACTCCCATTTGCCGTGCGGTGCCGGCGACGATTCTCATAGCCGCTTCAATATCATGCGCATTCAGGTCCGGCATTTTGATTTCAGCAATTTCTTTCAGTTGAGCTTTAGTAATACTACCGACTTTTTCGGCCAGCGGCTTGCCCGAACCTTTAGGAATTTTAGCGTATTTTTTGATTAATTCCGCGGCCGGCGGGGTCTTTAAAATAAATGTGTAAGTTCGGTCTTCGTAGATGGTTATTTCTACCGGTGTGATATCGCCCATTTTAGCCTTGGTTTTTTCATTAAATGCCTGGCAGAATTGCGAGATATTCAAGCCGTGCTGGCCTAAGGCCGGTCCTACCGGAGGAGCGGGATTGGCTTGGCCGGCCGGGATTTGCAGTTTCACTTTAGTTAATATTTTTTTCATACCTTAATTAGTTTAGTGATTATATCATCTTTATATACCCACAAATTTACAAATTTTGCTACAAATTTACAAATATAAGAAGCCTAATTTGTATATTTGTAATGGATTTGTTGATTTGTAGGGTTAAATCTTTTTAATTTGTAAAAAATCCAGCTCCACCGGGGTTTCGCGGCCGAACATGGAAACTGAAACTTTAATTTTGCCCTTAGCCTCGTCAATTTCCACAACTTTGCCCTCTAAATTCTTAAAGGGGCCGTCAATAATGCGCGCCGGCGAATTAATTGACACATCAATTTTAAATTTCGGCTCTTCCACACCCATCCGTTTTTGCAGATCTTTAATTTCATTTTCAGCGATCGGAGTCGGAACCGTGCCGGTGCCGACGAAGCCGGTTACATTCGGCGTATTTCTGACCACATACCAAGAATCATCGGTGACGATCATCTCCACTAAAACATAGCCGGGGAAAATTTTTTCTTCAACTATTTTCCGTTTGCCGTTTTTTATTTTAATCTTTTTTTCCGTAGGAATAAGAATATTAAAAATTTTGTCTTCCATGTCCATGGATTCAATCCTTTGCTTTAAATTCTGCGAAACATTCTCTTCGTAACCCGAATAAGTATGGAGCACATACCAGCGCCGGCCTTGATTTAATATTTGTTTTGCCATATGAATAATTCAAAGCTAATAATAATTAAAATTAGGCTATTTATTGATAATTAAATATTCCAGACCCTTGGTGAAAATAATATCCAGGAGTCCCAAGAATAGAGCCACGCCAATACTGATAAAAATTACCAGCAGGGTATAATTATAGGTTTCTTTCTTGGTCGGCCAAGTAACCTTTTTCATCTCTTCAATTGACGCCTTAATGTAGGTGATGATTTTATTTACGCCGTTGGATTTAGTTTCATTTTCCATATTTGATAGGTTATATTTATTTCCCGCGCCCCGGATTTTTAAAGCGGTGAAAGGCAGGTTAGTTTTATTAAAAAACAACCCTGGCGGGTGTTATTGATTGATGTTTATATATTACACAATATCCAATTAACTGTCAAGGCTCGCCGGCGCTTGGTGCAAAAAAGGGGAATATGGTATAATAAAATTGTAAAGTTAAAATCTCAAAATGCAAAATGACAGTTAAAAATGCAAAATGTTTGAATATAATAATTTTTTAAATTTTACATTGTCATTTTTAACTTTGATTTTTAAATTTTAAATTTTTTATGTCTAATAGTTTTATTTTTTACGCCGGTCAAATTATTGTTGAATTATTCAGGGATATAATTTATTTCCCGGTTTGGTGGTATTCGCGCGGCTTGGTCAAATTTATTTTGGGAGTAAGAAATTTTTTGATAAACCAGCAAAAAGCTTTGGCGCTGTTGGTTTGGATAAAAAATATTTTTAAGCCGATGTACGCTCAATATGATTGGCAGGGGATGCTGATCAGCTTTTTTGTCCGTTTAGGCCAGATCATTTTTAGAAGCCTGGTTATGCTGGTTTGGTTTAGCCTGGCGTTTTTAGCGATCTGTTTTTGGGTTTTGTTGCCGGTCTTGGTTATTTATGAAATAACTATTCAACTTTTAATTTAAAATGCCTAAACAAGATATAAATAAAAATTCAATTCAATTCATCACCTGCTCCGCTTGCAACAGCGCCGGCGTATTGGATCACGGCCTGATATGTAAAAATTGTTTTGGCCACGGCTTAATCGCTTATTATCAAAATAGATTTTATTTTAGCAATTTAGAGTTAAGCCGTCCGATTATAAAATTAAGGCATTTAAAAACCAGCTTGCACCTGGTGGTTAATTTATTGGCTTATGCCGCCGGTTTATGCGGTTTACTGGCTTTAGCTTATTGGGTTTATTTAGCCAGCTTGAATACCGGCGATTTTACCGTTTTGGCCTTTTGGCGCGTTAAAAGTATTTTTATTCTTATATTTTGGGTGAGTTTAATCGCCGACATGTTTGTCATCTATCGTTTAAGCGAGGAGGAAGCGTCTAAGAAAAAAATAAAAAAAATTAAATATGGAGAGGCTATTGAGAACCTAACGCCTAATAACTGGCTGGAGTTTAGAAGCAGCAAGGGAAAATACAAAATTGAAGTATCAAACGGTTTTAGCTTGAGCGCGTTTAAAGTCGTAGAGCAGGCTTTTCTTTTGGCGAATTTTGCCAAGCACCGCGAGATTAAGCCGATTCATTTATTTTTTTGCCTCTTAAGAGATAATTCGGCGGCCGCCCTATTTTCACGCCTTAACGCCGATCCGGATAAATTGATCAGCAAGTTAAAAAATCAGCTATTATCTTTGGAAGCCGGCGCCGATTCTACCGGCTTATCTTTGGAATTAAAAGAGATTTTCCTGGAAAGCTATATTAATGCCGAGGCTTTAGGCCAAAAGAAAGTAGATCCGATTAATTTCATCTTGCCCTGCCTTAAACGCGATCAGAATTTAACTGAAATACTTTATGATCTGGGCATTGACCGGGATAAAATTAATAATGTCATTCAGTGGTTTGTTATCAGCGAGCGATTGGTGGAAAATTACCGGCTTTATCGCCGAGCTTCCCGGTTTAAGCCCGCCAGCTCAATGGACCGAGCTTATACCGCCGTGGCTACGCCGATTTTAAATCACTTTTCTTACGACTTAACCTTGGCCGCCAAATGGGGCAGGTTGGAGTTATGCGTCGGCAGGGAGAGAGAAGTCCAGGCGATTTTTCAAAACTTGGAAAGCGGCAGAAGCGGAGTATTGCTTTACGGTCCGAACGGCGCAGGCAAAGATATGATCATCGGTCAGGTGGCGCGGGCGATGGTGGAAGAAGATGTGCCGAAAATCCTGAAAGACAAAAGATTGCTGGAATTGGATATTCCCCGGCTCTTAAGCGGAGCGACTCCAGCCAAAGCCGAAGAAAGGCTCTTGGTTATTATTGACGAAGTGGCGCGGGCGAGAAATATTATTTTATATATTAGCAATATTGAAAATTTAATGGGTATTACCGCGGGCCAGGAAGAAAGCCTGGAATTATCTGAAGTTTTATCCAATGCCTTAAGCCGCCGCGAATTTATTTGCTTAGCCTCGGTCAGTGAAAAAAATTATGCCAAATATGTTGAAAATAAGCCGCTGGGCGACGCCATGGCCAAAGTTGAAGTCAGCGAGCCTGATATGAATTTAGCCATTCAGATGATTGAAAGCAAGATCGGTTTTTATGAAGCAAAATATAAAGTCTATTTCACTTATGACAGTATTGCTAAAGCCGTGGAATTAACCGCTAAATATATTCACGATAAATTTTTACCGGCCAAAGCGGTTGATGTTTTGGAATCAATCGCGGTTGAAGTATCAACGAATAAAGGCGTAAATAGCATAGTTGACGCCGAAGATGTAGCGAGCGTCATTAGCCGGAAGACTAAAATTCCTTTGACTAAAATTACGGAGAAGGAGAGTGGAGCTTTGCTGGATTTAGAAGAGAATATGCATAAACGGATGGTTGGCCAGGTAGAAGCCGTCGCTATGGTCGCGGCCAGTCTAAGGCGAGCCAGAACCGAGTTAAGGGAAACCAAGAGGCCGATAGCCAATTTTCTTTTTCTGGGGCCGACCGGAGTGGGTAAGACCGAATTAGCCAAGACGGTAGCGGAAGTTTATTTCGGCAATGAGAACTATATGGTTAGGCTGGATATGAGCGAGTATCAACGGCCGGAATCTCTAGAAAAAATGATCGGTTCGCCGGACGGTATTTTAGGCTATTTAACCGAAGCCGTGCGTAAAGCGCCGTTTTGCCTCATTTTATTGGATGAAATAGAAAAAGCCCATCCTGATATATTGAATTTATTTTTGCAGGTAATGGACGACGGCCGGCTGACCGACGGGCAGGGGCGGACAATTGATTTTACCTCTAGTATTATAATCGCCACCTCCAATATCGGCGCGGTCTATATTCAGGACGAAATCAAGAAGGGAACTCCGCTTGAACAAATTAAAGAGTCCTTGGTTAATGATCAATTAAATAAATTTATCAGGCCGGAATTGATTAACCGTTTTGACGGCGTTATAGTATTTAAACCCTTGAGCCTCGGGGATGTGGAAAGCATTACTAAATTGATGTTAAAAAAAGTATCCCGATTATTGGAAGCCAAGGGCATCGGCCTGGAATATGAAGAAACCGGAATTAAGAAATTAGCCGCTCTGGGGTTTGACCCGAAATTCGGCGCCCGCCCGCTCAGGCGCCTGCTTCAAGAAAAAATTGAAAACGAAATAGCCAATATAGTTTTAAAAGACGGCATTAAGAGAAGGGATACGGTGGTAATAGACGGCGAAGCCAAGATCAGCGTCAAGCGGGGGAGAGAGCTATAAATAATTTTCAATTATCAATTTTCAATTAATAACAACTAGTTTAATGTCTTGATAGACGAGGCCGCATAATTTTATGAAATTTTTTGATCCAGACAACATGAATAAAATTCCCCATAGTGCAAGAAGAAAGATGTTTATACCTATAGAAGAAGTACCTGATCCAAGTCCTAATCCAAGCGAAATCTTAATGGAAAAAGAGGACCTGTTGACGGAAAGCAGTGTAAAAGAAATGTAAAGAAAATTGATTTAAACGACATAAGCAGAGAGCCTTCGTATCTTGAGAAAGAATATGAGATTAGAGAGCCGTTTAGCCAGCCTGACCCCTCTAAGCTTACAGACGATCAAGAAAAAATTGTGGACGAAGTAGAAAAAAATATTTTGAAAAATAGATTAAATTATAATCAGAGAGATATTTCAATTTATGATAGCCATGGAAAGCGTGGCAGAAAACCAGCATATAAAAAAAGAAGGGTTCGATAAGAACAATAATTTATGCTTTTTTATTTTGAAATTTTTGTTATTACCATTTTGTTAGCCTTAGGGCTGACTTTTTTAGTTTTGCGTTTAGCTAAAAAATTTAAGATTACCGATCAGCCGGATAAAGAGAGAAAATTTCATCAAGGTAATATTCCCTTGCTCGGCGGTCTGGCGGTTTTTTTGGCTTTTTTTATTATTTTATTCGTTTTTCAGGATAAAATACTTACCGGCAATCTTCTCGTAAGGCATTGGCTCTCGTTTTTCATCGGCGCCTGCTTTTTAATGATCGGCGGATATCTGGACGATAAATATAATTTAAAACCGGTTTATCAGTTTATTTTTCCTTGTTTAGCCGTTATCAGCCTGATCGCCGGCGGAGTGGAGATTGAAAAAATTACCAACCCGCTGGGCGGTTATTTATACTTAGGCTCGGCTTCGGCTATTTTAATTGCTCTCTGGCTTCTAGGCATGATGTATACGACCAAGCTGCTCGACGGTCTGGACGGCCTGGTCACCGGCTTGACCGCTATCGGCGCATTCATTATATTTCTTTTTACTTTATCGCAAAAATATTATCAGCCGGATATCGGTTTCGCCGCGCTGGTCTTAACCGCGGCCTGCCTGGGATTTTTATTTTTTAATTGGCATCCGGCTCGTATTTTTTTGGGCGAAGGCGGTTCTTTATTTTTAGGCTACGCCTTAGGGGTGCTAGCGATAATTTCCGGCGGAAAAATCGCCATAGCTCTTCTAGTTATGGGCATACCGATCTTAGATGTGGTTTGGACCATACTGCGGCGCCTGGCGGCCGGCCAGAATCCGTTTAAAATCGCGGATCGGAAGCATCTGCATTTTCGGCTGCTTACCTTGGGCCTTACCGTCAGAAAATCGGTTTTGCTATATTACGCTCTAGCCGTAATCTTCGGCTTTAGCGCCTTGTTTTTGCAAAGCATTGGTAAAGTTTATGCCCTGGCTTTGCTGGTCGGCATGATGCTCTTGGCGGTAGTATTTTTTGCTTACCTTGACAGAAATAAAAAAAATGTTTAAGATTAATCAATACAATAAATTATAATTCAAATACTACAAATTCGCAGTATTCGCGTGTCATTTGCAGTATTAGTATTACAGGACTATGAAAATCGCAGTAATTAAAACCGGCGGCAAACAATATAAAGTGAGCCAAGGGCAAAATTTAAAAATTGAAAAAATAGACGCCAAGGCAGGCGAAGTTTTAAAGTTCCAAACCCTAATGGCGGCAGAAGGAGACCCTTCAATTGGCTCAGGGCAAGTTAAAGTTGAATTGGGCAAGCCGTTCTTGGGCGAACTGGTGGAAGGCAAGGTTATTGAGCAGGGGAGAAATAAAAAAATCAGCGTCATTAAATTTAAGAATAAAACCAGATATAAGAGGAATGTCGGCCATCACCAGCCGTTTACCAAAGTGGAAATTACTAAAGTATAGAAGATAAATCCCCCCAACCCCCTCCGCCAGAGGCGGATAAATTTATCAAGGGGGTAAAAAACACGAGGTTAGAGATCTCGTGTTTTTTTAGTTATATTTACAGTTATTATTGCTTATTAATTTGACATTGCAATAAAGGCATATATAATAAAATAGGTAACCTACAAAAGGAGAGACTAATGATAATAAAAATAGTAAAATGTTCTTTTCAAGCCGCCCCCTTATTTTGCTTGGTCCTAATTTTCGGTTCAGCCACTTTCTGCGTTGCGGCGATTGTGACGGCATTAGTGTCGTCGTTGAAATAATGCCAGCAAACCAACTGATGCGGCATTGCGTTATCCGGTTCAGCGGCGAGTTGATTCTCGCCGTTTTTTATTATAAATCGTGATTTTTTTTTCCTATTATTCTATTTAGATCTAAACATAACGCTTTTAGATCACTTTCATTCGAACATTTTTCAATTTTAGAAGCCAAAATTTTCATTAAATCGTCTTGATATAACCAGCCCTGCAAAAATTTAGCCGAATCGCCGTAAGCCGCCCAGTAGGTTTTTTTAATTTTCAGCAGATTAAGGAGGTTGCCGGATTCAGGTAACTTCCAAATTTTGATTTCCGAACAATATACCCCCTTGTATTTTACGGATAGGCGAACACGGCAGTCTTCCAAGGCAATTTGAGCCTGGTTTAATTTTATTGAAACGATTTTTCCCATATTTTTATATTTTATTTCAATTAAATTTTTTCAGCTTGACTTCGCTAAGGTATTTAATTTATAATGTAATCAGTCCTTTGGAAAAAGTTTTATGCATGCTAAAATCATAACAAAAAGGTGCGGTCTGGCACTGGCGGTTCTGATGATGCTTAGCCCGGTTATTATTATCATCTGGGCGGCAATCAAGCAGGGCATTGAAGTGCTACTCAGCTATTAAGCTCAACGACGAGTTCATTCTCGCCGTTTTTTTATATCTCGCTTCTATATTTTAAGGCGTTGCTTAGAGTTATTTCGTCGGCGTATTCCAGGTCAGCGCCCATGGGCAGACCCTTGGCCAGGCGGGTGATTTTTAATTTATGGCTCTTTAAAAGTTTGGCTATGTATAGGGATGTGGTTTCGCCTTCCAGGTCGGGATTAAAGGCCATAATAATTTCTTTAATAGGTTGTTGTTTCAGCCTGCCGGTCAGCTGTTTTAGATTAAGCCGCTCCGGTCCGGCGCCTTCGATCGTGTTGATTACGCCGCCTAAAACTTGGTAGAGACCGCTGAATTGCTTGGTAGATTCAATGGCTAAGAGGTCGCGGGTGTCAGCCACCAGGCAGATTACCGAACGGTTTCTTCTTGGATCGGCGCAGATTGAGCAGGGGTTGGTTTCGGCGATTGCCAGGCAGGTTCGGCAGATGGTGGTTTTTTCTTTTAATTCGGCAATGGCCTGAGCGAACTGCTGGAGGCTCTCCGGATGCGCCTTTAATAAATAAAAAACATACCGCTCGGCGGTTTTAGGCCCGACCGTGGGCAGTTTGCTAAAGTGATCAATTAGGTTTTGGATGGAAGCAGGATAGCGCATGCAAAATGTAAAATGTAAATCTCAAAATGTAAAATGACAATGCAAAATTAAAAATTATTAATTTTACATTTTTAACTGTCATTTTTCATTTTAATTTTTACATTTTTAATTGAACCCTTGTATTCCTCCCATCTCCTGCACCTTTTTTGCCATGATTTTCTGAGCCCGCTTGATGGTTTCGTTTATTACTTCGGTTAAAATATTTTGCAGCCTGTCGTTGGCGATGCCCGCGTCGATTGTCAATCGCGTGATTTCCATATTGCCGTTCATGACCGCTTTAACGCCGTTTTTTTCATATTCTACCGATTCTTGAGCCAAGGCATTTTGCAAAGTTTTAGCCTGGCTTCTTAAGTCTCTGAATTGTTTTAGTTTATTGAACATAAATTATATTGTCATTGCGGCCCCCGAGCCGCAATCTAATTATTAGTGAAAAAAATCTAGATTGCGGGTCAAGCCCGCAATGACTGATCGATTATTAGTATTCCGGTTGATCTCCCTGGCTGGATTTAGCAACACTTTTAAAACTTACGGTATTTTCATCAAAAAATAAATTTATTTTTCCGGTTGGCCCGTTTCTATGCTTGGCGATATGAATTTCAGCGTTGTGTTTGTCGGCTTCCGATAACTCATCATAATTATATCCGCGATCGGCGGCTTTACGGTAAATAAATATGACCACATCGGCATCCTGCTCAATTGAGCCGGACTCTCTTAAATGGGCGAGCCGAGGTATGGCCGGCTTGCTCATTTCTACCGCGCGCGCGAGCTGGGATAAGGCCAGTACCGGGATATTCAATTCGCGGGCGATAGCCTTCATGCCTCTGGTTATTTCAGCGACTTCTTGGACGCGATTATCACCGTATTTGCCGCGCCCTTCCATGAGTTGAAGATAGTCAATAACCAAGAGGCCCAAGCCTTTTTCCACTTGAAGCCGGCGCGCTTTAGATCTTATTTCCATGATATTTGAGCTGGCCGAATCATCAATATAAATCGGCGCTTCGGATAATTGCCCCATAGCATCGCCGATGCGCGAAAAATCATTGTCCTCTTCTTTGTCCGATAGCTTGCCCGTGCGCATGCGCCATAAGCTGACATTAGCCTGGGCGCAAAGCATGCGGTCAACCAATTGCTCTTTGCTCATTTCTAAAGAAAAGATGCCGACCGGGATTTTGCTTTTAATGGCGGAAAGTCGGGCGATGTCAAGAGCTAAAGAAGTTTTGCCGACGCTTGGCCTGGCCGCCAATATGACTAAATCTGATTTTTGCAATCCGGCCAATAGATTGTCCAAATCGGGAAAACCGGTAGGCAGGCCGCGTAATTTTCCGCTTTGCTTGTGCAGTTCGTCAATTCTGTCAAAAGCTTCGGTCAATAGATTATCAATCGGCAAGAAGACATTTTTTAAATATTTTTGCGAAACGCCGAATAATTTTTGCTCAGCTTCATCCAGGATTGTTTCAACTTCCTCGTCTTCACGGTACCCCAGTTCGCTTATTTCAGCCGAAGCGCTTAAGAGGCGCCTTAGAGTAGCCTTGCGCTGTATGATATTTGAATAGAAGACTACATGAGCCGAGGTGGCGACGGTATTGCCTAGTTCGGCTAAATAGGTTCGGCCGTTTATCTTTTCCAGCTGGTTTTTTTCTTCCAGCTTCGCCGTTAAGGTTAAAATATCTATAGGTTCATGGTGGACATACAAATCGCGCATGGCGGCGTAAATCAGGCGATTACTGTCTTTATAAAAATCTTCGGGCTGTAAAGTGTCGGCTATTTTGAAGATCGCGTCTTTATCAATCATTAAGCAGCCCAAGAGAGAGCTTTCAGCCTCAAGATTTTGCGGCGGTAATTTTGAGATTGGAGTTTTATTTTCAGCCATACAGTTATGTTACACTGGCGGCCGAGTTTTATCAAGAGTAAAAAATCGTTATTTTTTAACTTACCGTGCACCATCTTTCCACCTTAATCTTGCCTTTTTTAAATATATATGTTATTTTATTATTAATTGATTCGTCCTCGGAAGCGGACTTTTTAATTTTGCGTCGTTAGCTCAGCTGGCAGAGCAACAGCCTTTTAAGCTGATGGTCGCTGGTTCGATTCCAGCACGACGCACTAACAATATAAAAATAGAAAATGCATAGAGTTAGCTCAGTCGCAGATCCGCCAGCTGGCGGATTTTTAAGCTGACGGTCGTCCTGTTATCCAATTTTAGCGACGAGGTCGGCACAGAGGAGCTTCGATTCCAGCACGACGCACATAAAAATTCAAAATGTAAAAATCAAAGTTAAAAATGACAGTTTAAAATTAAAATTTTTTTAAATTGCTAATTTTAAATTTTGCATTGTCATTTTGATTTTTTAATTTTGAAGCTTACATTATTATGCCACCCTAGCTCAGCTGGTAGAGCAACGGTTTTGTAAACCGTAGGTCGTCGGTCCGAATCCGACGGGTGGCTCAAAGAAGCCGGCAATTATGATTTTATTTATCAACACAATACAAAATAATATAATTGAAATTGGCTTTAAAGATCAAAATAAAATTATCGCGCGAAAGCAGTATGCCTCAGATCGCACTCAAGCGGAAAAACTTTTGCCCGAAATTTCTAAATTTCTTAAAGCCAATAGGCTGAAGTTAAGCGATTTTAAGGCGATTGAAGCAGCTAATCGGGGAGGCAGTTTCACTTCTTTGCGTATCGGCGTGGTTACGGCCAACGCTTTAGCTTTCGCTCTAGGCATACCGGCGTCAGGCGAGGCGGGCCGGACGAAAACGGTTAGAGGACAAAGGCGAATTTTTAACATAGTGGCTCCATTATATAGCAGCCAAGCTAAAATTACCAAGAAAAGGTCCGGTTTTTAAAATAAACTGGCGATTAAAGGCATAGATGTGGAAAAGCGGTTGATAAGTATCATCTAAAAAATAAAATGAAATTTATAAGAAATATCCACCGGTCAATCGGCGGGTATTTTTTTTATTTTTTAATTTAATCTTAGATAAAATTTTAGTGGCGGCTTATCATTGACAAATGGCATTTTGTGGTATATAATTATAGTATATTGGTGATTAGTGGTGAAAAGTGGTGAATAACCCAAAGTTCAATTCTTTATCTTTCAGCTTTTTCAAAATAAAAATAAAATATAAGTCCGCCTTTGTTAGGCGAGACATGCCGGCCAAGATAATTTCGCCGGCAAAAGACAGACTGGCTTTACGCCGGATCTGCATTAGGCTCGTTCCGTGCCTAACGGAACAATTAATTAAGGCAAAGAAGGGGTTTGATCCGCCTCGCTTAAGCGGGACCGGTCAGCCTCCTTAGGAGCCCTAATCAAGGCCGCAGCTTCACTCCGTTAAATAATTTTACCTAAGGTAAAATCAGCGCCAGGCGCTATTCAACGGAGTAAAAAATTATCAGCCAAGGCAAAAAGCTTCGGCCGATAAAAAACAAAAACAAAAATTAAAAAACAATACAGCAGTGCATCAACACTGTGTTTATCATATATCAGCTTGGTTAGCGCCCCGCCTTGGCGGGTTAATCAATTAAGCAATCGCTATGTTTATCGGCGAATACAATCACAACCTGGACGACAAGGGCAGGGTAGCGGTACCGGCGAAATTCCGGGCTATTTTAAAAGGCGGAGCCGTGGTTACCAAGGGATTGGATAACTGTCTTTTTTTATACACCAAGAAGGAATGGCAGGAACTGGCCATTAAACTTTCTAAGTTGCCGATCAGCAAAGCTAATCCGCGGGCTTTCGGTCGTTTTATGCTGGCCGGCGCTATGGATGTTGATTTTGATAATCAGGGCAGAATTATGCTGCCTGAATATTTAAGGAAATTCGCCGGCCTGAAAAAGAAACTGGTCTTCGCCGGACTTTACGATAGATTGGAAATATGGGACGAAACGGTTTGGAATAAATATAAGCATGGCACGGAGAAGAAGAGCGCCGATATAGCCGAGGCCTTGGGAGAGTTGGCAGTTTAGAAATGGTAAAAATAATAATAAATAAAAATAAAAATATGACAAAATTAGTTCCTCAACAAAAGTCAAAAAAGCAATTTTTTAATTTAAAAGTTAGAGTGATTAAGGCGCCATTAGTTGATAGCAATATTTTGAGAGAGGTTTTAACTCAAAGGCAGAAAGCGCTAGTTTTGTAAATGAGCCAAGCATATGGAATATAGACATATACCGGTAATGCTAAGGGAGGTAATGGAATATTTAGCGCCGCAACCGAGCGGCCGTTATATAGATTGCACTTTAGGCGGAGGCGGCTACAGCCAAGCGATTCTGGACCGGCTCGGCGGCCGGGGACAAGTTTTGGCTATTGATCTTGATAGTTTAGCCATTGCCAACGCGGAAATAAGCCTTAAATCGCCAATCAAGAATCATAAATTATTATTAGCTCATGAAAATTTTAAAAATTTATCGGAAATTGCCAAAAGATATTTTACAGCGAATGACCGATTTGACGGCATTGTATTTGATTTGGGGCTATCATCAGCTCAACTCAACGATCGGCTTAGAGGATTTTCTTTCAATTTGGCTGGCGCGCCGTTAAGCATGAATTTCGGCGGGCGGAACTTAGAGACGGCTGAAAATATTATCAATAATTGGAGCGTTGAAGATATCAGTAGGATTTTTAAAGACTACGGCGAAGAGAAATTCGCCTACAAGATCGCTTTAGCCATATCTAATGAGCGCCTGATTAAACGAATCACCACCACGGATCAATTGGTTAAAATTATTATCGGCGCCATACCAAGGCGATTTCAGCGGGACAAGATACATCCGGCAACCAAGGTTTTTCAAGCATTGCGCATCGCCGTTAACCAGGAGCTGGAAAATCTGCGAGCAGCCCTGCCTCAAGCCGTCGACCTGCTTAAGCCGGGAGGTAAATTAGCGGTTATGGCCTACCATAGTTTAGAAGATAGAATCGTTAAGCAATATTTTAAACAAGAATCAAGAGACTGTCTTTGCCCGCCGCGATTTCCCGTTTGCCAATGCGGGCATAAGGCCAAGATAAAAATTATAACACGGGGCATTTTAAAGCCAGCGGCCGAGGAAGTCTCAAGCAATCCGAGAGCCAGAAGCGCCAGACTAAGAGTGGTGGAAAAAATAATATAAAAATAAAAATTCAATATGGAAAAAATAAAAATCCTAAAAAATTGTCAGGTTAACAGTAAGGTAAAATCAATAAAGAAAAATCTTTTAAACTTTAGAAATCTGAATAAATTATTGCTTTTCGGCATAATAGCCTTGGGGATTTTTTATATCGCCGGGGTAAACGATCTAGCCATCAAGGGCTATGTTTTAAATGATTTAAAAGCGCAGTATGGCAAACTGTCGGATGAGAATAAAAGATTGGAGCTCCAAGCCGTTGATTTGAGTTCTTATAGCGCCGTGAGCAAGAAAATAAGTAATTTAGAAATGGTCGCGGTCGGAAACATTGAGTATATAAGCGTGATTAATGGAACCGTGGCAAAAAAATAGCGCTAAAATTAGAAGCCAAATGTCCCATCTATATAAATTAGAAATATTTTAATATGTCGTTTTGGAAAAAGGGGCATAAAAATTTTGAAAAAATAAATAATAGTCGCATCAATTTAATTATTGCGATTATTTTTTTATTAACCGGCTGCATAATTTACAAATTATTCGATCTCCAGGTTTTAAATTATGAATTATATTATAATTTAGCCGCCAATCAGCATCAAATTTACAGCTTATTGGAGCCGGAACGGGGCAGGATTTTTATTCAAAATGACGAAAAAGGCGAAAACGGCCGGCTTTATCCGGTGGCCACCAATAAAAATTTTTATCTGCTTTTTGCCGTACCGAAAGAGGTCAATGACGCGGAAAAAATCAGCGAACAGCTATATCTAACCTTTAAGCGCGAGGCAACGGAAAAATCCGTTGATAAAATGCTTGAAGAAGAAGACGCGGCCGAATTGAAATCGCAAATAGACGCTCTGGGGGACTTGTCCGATGAAAAAAATCGAGCTAAACAAATTGAAATAATGGCTAATCATCAAAAGCTTTTAATAGACAAAAAATTTCAGGAAGTGAGAAAAATCAGGAGAGAGGCGGAGATAAACTTAAGAAAAAACGAAATTATTTCGGCTTATTTGAAAAAATTAAAAAAGGCCGATGATATTTATGAGCCGTTAGAACAAAAAGTGGACGAAATAATTTTGAAAAAGTTTTATCTTGATCTAAACTTTTCGGCCGAGGGCGAGAAAGAAAACGATTTAGAGGTTGAAAATAATTCTTTATTTATTTTGAAAAACGGGAAAAAAGAGCGGCTAACCATTGCTGGTATTTATTTCTCCGAGAAGCCTTTTCGCTATTACCCGGAAAATAATATCGGCTCAAACCTCTTAGGCTTCGTCGGTTTCGTCGGCGACAATCAGCAGGGCCGTTATGGATTGGAAGAATATTTTGATTATGAGCTGGCCGGCAAGCCCGGTTCCATTAAAATTGAACGCGATGCCAAAGGCAAGGCCATTATAATCAATGACCGCGAATACTATGAGGCCGAAAACGGCGCCGATATAATATTAACGATTAACCGCTCCATTCAATCCATGGCTTGCACTAAGTTAAATGAAGCCGTCGCCAGGCATGGCGCTGACGGCGGCAGCGTAATCATCATGGAACCGAAAACGGGCGCGGTCATATCAATGTGTTCAAGTCCGGATTTTAACGGAAATGATTATCAGAATGTGAAAAATATCAATGTTTTCACCAATCCGGTGATTTTCTCTCAATATGAGCCTGGCTCAATTTTTAAAGTTATTACCATGGCCATGGCCTTGGACCAAGAAAAAATCACTCCGCAGACTACCTATAACGATAACGGCCAAGTCGTTATTGATAAATATAAAATAGAGAATTCAGATCATAAAACCAACGGCGTACAAACTATGACTCAGGTCTTGGAAAAATCATTAAATACCGGGGCAATTTTCGCCATGAATCAAATCGGACCGGATTTATTTTCCGACTATGTCAAAAAATTCGGTTTTGGCGAAAAAACCGGGTTTGAATCTGAAGGTGAAAGCAAGGGGGACATTAAAAGCCTGATAAAAAAGCCTGTGGGTGAAATTTATGCTGCTACGGCCTCGTTCGGCCAAGGTTTAGCGGTGACCCCGTTGCAAATGGCTTCGGCGTTTTCCGCCATAGCCAATAACGGCATTTTAATGAAACCGTATATAGTCAAGGAAATAATTAAACCCGACGGTACTAAAATAGTCACTAAACCGGAAATGATAAGACGGGTAATATCGGAAAAAGCCGCGACTCTTTTAGGCGGGATGATGGTCAATGTCGTGGAAAACGGACATGGACAAAAAGCCGGAGTCAAAGGCTATTTTGTCGGCGGTAAAACCGGAACGGCTCAAATACCGAAGAAAAACGGCCGAGGCTACGAAGTTAACGCGCATATCGGATCATTCGGCGGCTTCGCTCCGACCGACGATCCAAGATTTGTTATGCTGGTCAGGATTGACCATCCGCGCGATGTGGAGTGGGCGGAAAGCTCAGCCGCTCCCTTGTTTGGCGAAATAGCCGAATATATGCTAAATTACTGGCAGATACCCAAGGAAAGGTAGACGAACGCGACAGAATGGAATTTGGAGGGATAAAATATTGTTACAATTTAAGTATTCCCAAATTTTTAATTTTTAATTTTTAAGCAATGATTTAATGTTTAAATTTTTTAAACAAGAATAAACATATGTTTGAAAATTTAAAATTTTAAATTGAAAATTTTAAACTTATGAAGTCACTCTTGCAAAAAATTTTAAAAGTATTGGCTAGAGCTGCTTTAAAAAAATATAACCCCGAAATTATCGGCATTACCGGAAGCGTCGGCAAGACCGGAGCCAAGGAAGCGATTTACACGGTTTTATCCGCTAAATTCAGGGTGCGTAAAAACATTAAAAATTATAACAATGAAATCGGCCTACCGCTGACGATAATCGGAGTTGAGTCGCCAAGCAACTCAATATTAGGATGGCTAGGCGTTTTCTTGAAGACTCTAAAATTATTATGGAAAACCGATGACAATTATCCTAAAATATTAATTTTAGAAATGGCCGCTGATCAACCGGGCGATCTGGATTATTTAACCGAAATAGTAAAATGCAATATCTCCTTGATAACCACTATCGCGAATTCTCATATAGAAAATTTTAAAACCACGGAGAATATTATAAAAGAAAAAGCGACTCTGATCAGAAAATTAGGTAAAACCGGCTGGGCGGTTTTAAATATTGATGATAGCACGGTTAAAAGTATAATTAAGGAAACTCAAGCAAAAATTTTTACTTACGGTATAGATGGCGAAGCCGATGTTGGCGTTAAAGAAATAAGAATAAAATCACCGTCGGCCGGCTCTGCAAACGAACAGTTTGGTATAAGTTTTAAGTTAACGCACAGCGGTTCATACGCGCCGGTATTTTTGCCGAATATAATAAGCCGGGCGGGTATTTATGCGGCCTTGGCAGGCGCCGCGGTCGGCCTTATCAAAGGCTTGAATTTGATTGAAATCAGCCAGGCATTAAAGGCTTATAATTCGCCCAACGGCAGAATGAAGTTTTTAAAAGGAATAAAAAAGACTATTATTATTGACGATACTTACAACTCTTCTCCAAAGTCGTCGTTCTTAGCTTTAGAAACTTTGGGCGAAATGTCCGGAGGCGAGAGTATCTATAAATACGCGGTTTTAGGCGATATGATGGAACTCGGAGCCTATAGCCAGGCCGGCCATGAGCAGGTTGGCCAAGCGGTAGTAAAAAATAAAATTCATAAATTGATCGTGGTCGGTGAAAGATCCCGCGATATCGCTCGCGGAGCTAAAGCGGCCGGCATGAAGGCCGATGATGTTTTTCATTTTGCCGCGCCCGAAGAAGCCGGCAAATTCATTGAAGAAAGAATTAAAACCGGAGATATAATTTTGGTTAAAGGGTCGCAAGCCGCCAGAATGGAAAAAGTGGTTAAAAAAATTATGGCCGAGCCGCTTCGCGCCGAAGAATTATTAGTCAGGCAGGGCAGGGAATGGAAAGGGAAGTAATAAGAATAAAATAATATATTCTTGATCAATAAACATGAATACAATATTAATTGTTTTCCTAATTGGAATAGGATTAAGCGCCATAACCGTTCTTGCCGATGTTTTCATTAAGCATGCCTCGCTACAAAACGGTTTTTCTGGTTGGCAAGCCTTAATTTGCGGGGCAATTATTTACGGACTCACGGCATTCGGTTGGTTTTTTTTAATGAGAAAAGTAAAACTTTCTACTCTTGGCGTTTTGTATGCAGTCAGTTGTGTTGTATTATTGACTTTAGTAAGTGTTTTTTATTTTAAAGAAAAAATATCTTTTATTGAAATCATCGGGATAAGCCTGGCAATTATTTCTTTAATAATTCTCGCTCGATTTTTATAAATTTTATATTAAATAAAAAAAGGGGGAGTAAAGTCGAGAATGTCACTTTTCGCGTCTTCACTCCCCTGGAGGCAATTAGTTGCGGGCGGAACTTTCCCGCCTGGCCACTCTGATTTGCCTTTTTCGGCAGTCCGTAGAGCAAAAGTAGGTGCCGTGTCCATCGTGGATCATTTTTTCAGCCGGCAGGCGAATTGAGCAATCAATATTGCTGCAGGTCACCTTTGCCGCGTGCGTCAGATTTTCCGGATTCGTTGTCATAGCTCTTGTGGTTTGATTTTTATTGCTACTCGCAATCAGCGCCAAGCGGCGCAAAACCATTGCGAATACCAGTCAAAAATCAAATTAGTCAGACGATAAACAAAAAACAGTCCTTTGGCATAGGGCTGTTTTAAATTGGCAAATAATTTAAGACAACCCTAGCCGCAGGACATCTTCAGGCTTTTCATCATGCTAAAATCGCTCTTTATCGTTTTTATCGATTGGTTGTTCATGTTTTTAGACTAGATTAAATAAATTTTTTTGTCAAGTTTGATTTTGTACCGAATACGGGAATCGGACCCGTGTTTCATGGATGAGAACCATGTGTCCTAGCCACTAGACGAATTCGGCATCATTAACTCTTTATTAACATATTATACACATAAATATCGCTACTTATCAATAGTTTCTCCTCTTGACTGATTTACGACGCTGGCTCTAGACTGAAATTAGAGTTGAGATATGGATTAGTCTGTGTCTCAACGAATGTCTGCTGTTATAAGTATTGAATACGAATAATAGCAATGCATGGGGATTGGAGCGTCCGCATATGAATAATGTGCGGGCGCTTTGTTTAATTTTCGCTTCGTCCACCTCGGCTTCGCCTTCAGGCGAGACGGGCGGCCGGCGCTACCCCGCAAATGCGGGGCCGGACACGCGAATATGAATATCATTAAAGCGCATCAACCCAAGATGCCGCCGATGAAATCTTTTTGCCCTCTTAAAAAGGCTTCGCTCTCCAATTCCGTTCTGCCTTCAAGCTGAAGTTTTTTTATAATAAGTGCGTTTTTACCGCATTGCACGGCTAAGCCGCTGTTATATTTAAAAGTTTTACCGGGTTTATATGAGTTAATTTCAATCGGCTGGCTTTGCACGGAAATTATTTTTAATTGCTTGCCTTGCCACCAGGTCCAGCCAACCGGCCAGGGCGACATCGCTCTGATAAATCTTTCTAAGGCTTCGGCCGGTTTTTGCCAATCTATCAGACCGTCGCTTTTCGCCAAAGTTTTCACATAGCCGGCTTTTAAATGGTCTTGCGGTTGAGGAGTGATTTTACCGTTTAAATATTGTTTAGCGGCATCAAGGAAAAAATCGGCGCTGATTTCCGATAATTTGGCGTAAAGGCTGCCGGCGGTGTCGTTTTGGCCGATATTAATTGATGTTTGCGCTAAAATCGGACCGGTATCAAAACCTTTGTCCATTTTAATTATGGTAAGTCCGGTTTTTTCATCCCCGTTTAAAATCGCGGCCTGAATAATGGCGGCGCCGCGATATTTCGGCAACAGTGAAGCGTGCAGATTAAGGCAGCCGAATTCGGGAATATTCAGGATTTCCTCCGGAATCAGCTGGGCATAGGCGACGACTACTATCAGGCCAGGCTTTAGCATGGCAATCTTTTCTTTAATGTCAATAATATGCTCCGGCTGCAAGACGGTAATATTATTTTTTTCAGCCGCTGTTTTAATCGGCGGGGAAATAATAATTTGTTTTCGGCCGGACGGCTTATCGGGCTGGGTGATAGCTAAGACTATGTTGAAATCTTCATTTTCAGCCAGGGCATTAAAAACCGGCAAACCGAAAGCGGAAGTGCCGATAAAGATGATTTTTGTTTTATCCATATTAGGCAACTTTTTCATTTTGAGATTTAGACTTTGCATTTTCAATCTCCACCGCTTTATCAATAAACAAGATTCCATCCAAGTGATCAATTTCATGCTGCATTACCCTGGCCATCAGTCCTTTAACGCTTTGCTTGATCTTTTTTCCCAGCCGGTCATAATAAACCAAGGTAATATTTTTTGACCTTTTCACCTTGCCAAAAACTCCCGGGATAGAAAGACAGCCTTCTTGGTCTAGTTCTTTTGCCCAGGATTTTCTTATAATCTTCGGGTTGATCAAGCAGAAAGGCCCGTCTTTGGAATTTATAACGGCTAATTTTATATTTTTACCTATTTGCGGAGCCGCCAAGCCGACGCCGTCGGTTTCAATCATGGTTTTCGCCATTGATGAAATCAACCCCCTGAATTCTCGGGAGTCGATTTCTTTAAGGTTTATGTCTTTGGATTTTTTTCTTAAAGTAGGGTTAGGCTGGGTAATTATCTTTAAAATTGGCATGTTATTATAAATATTTATTTTTTAATTAAACGGTTATTAACTATAGCAAAATACAGATTTAAATCAAGTTGATTTGTGTGTTATAATATAATTATGCAAATAGATAAAGGCCTGGAAAAAATAGGCGACTTGCTTATAAGAAAACCGAAAAAATTACCGGCCTATGCCTGGCAAGACCTGGCTTTGCGGGTGATCCAGCAATTAACCGTTCCGGATTTTAAAAGAAGCGCGGTTTTTAAGGTTTGCAAGCAAAAGCCTAGAACCTTCATAGAAAAATGCCTGAACGATACTAAGGAATTGTGTCGTAGCGGCGAACCTTGGAGGTATTTTTTTAAAATTGTAGAAGGCGGCGCGCAACAGAATCATAATCGGAAATTCATCGCTAAGTATCCGACTCCGAAAGGCGATTCATAAGAAAGAAGCTCGGGTTCGTATTTGATGCCCTCTAAAATGCCCAGCAAAATAACAATAGATTTCAAGCCGCATTCTCCGGCGTCAGCCACGAAGCCGCGGCTGAATTTTATTATTTCACCGGTTTGTTTTTTTATTAAATTATCAATCAGCTTCTTATCAAATTTGCTTCCCTTGGGGCTGTATCCGGCCGGCGCGTTTTTCGTCAAGCGGTGAGAAAGATCGCCCGAAGCAATCACGGCGATTTTATCTTTAGAGCTTAATAGCTCGTTTTTTATAATTTGCCCCATATTATAATGAGCCGCCAAGTCCAGCCCCGAATAATAAAGCGGAATGATTTTTATTTTAGGCAAATGCCTGCTTAGCCGGTAGAGCGGGATTGATGTTCCGTGATCAAGCCGGCTTTCGCTTATCAGCACCAAGGGCGCGATGGATTCCATTTTTTCCCTGATTTTATGAGCCAGTCCGATATTACCCCTTAGGTTGAATTTCGTAGCTAAGTCGCCGAAATCTTCAAAATCACCCTGAAATTCAGGGCTTAAGTTAAGGGTAAAGGCTTTTTCCTGCAAGGGGCCGTGGGGCGAAATTACCAGTATAGTTTCAGCTTGCGAAGCGTATAAATCTTCTTCCAGACGCAAATAAGCATCAGCCGTGGCCTGGAGCCGTTTTAAATTTTCTTTGCCGATTGTCGGAATAAGCAGAGGCGGGTGGGGGACAATGGCGGAGAAAACGATAGACATATGGTTAGTTTAAAGTTTAAATATCAAAATGAAAAATGACAATGTAAAGTTAAAAATGAAATTTATAATATCTAATTAACCCAATTTTTAACTAATATCCAGTTTCTAACCACCAAAAAATATTGAAATGAGAGTAGTTAGACATTTTGTATTTTAAACTGTCATTGCTCTGCAATGACCCCGCATCTGCGGGGTGCTAGCGGAGCTAGCATTTTTAACTTTGAGATTTACATTTTGCATCCTTATCTATGGCTCGTCATTGACCACGGCTTCCGTTATCGGCGCGCCGGCTTCGTATAAATACAATAGACTTGAAGGCACGATTATGATATTTTCCGTTTTAAAGCCAAGGCTATTGAATATTTTATCCGATGATATAAGCAGTTTCTTGCCGCCGGAAATTACATAGGTGTAAGGAGAATCTTTAGTTTTCAGCAGTTCTCCGTCGGCGAATAAATACGGTTTTATAGCCGGATATTGCTCAAGTTCGGCCGGCGATACTTTTATAATTTTTTTATTTTTAAAGGCGGTGGTTAAAAATATTCTGTCAACTAGCGGGGATTTTATTCCTTCAATTACATAATAAATACCGCCGGTTTTGTTATTTTGCAGTAAAGCGCCGGTCGGATAGGTGGAGGTGGCCGTAATCGGAGTGCCGTCAGCGTAATAATTAATATCATCCCAGCTGGCGTTTATGACCTCGCTGGGGTTAAAGCCCATTCTGCGAAACGCTTCCATGGAAGTAAAACCGCGTTTTTTATCATCGACTAACAGGAAAATAGTTCCGCGCGGCGATTTAATTAAAGAGTATTGGGGGAATTTAATCGGCACACCGGTCTCGTATTTATCTAAATCAGATTTATTTATTTTAATGATCTTGTTAATATCAAAACGGGAGGCTAGAGCGCTCTTAGATAGGAATGGCCTCTTCAGCCCGTTCTGCAGAAGCCAAACCCCGGCTTCGCCGTCAACCTGCAAAAGCGAGCCGTCCGGGTAGGCTTTAGCGAAGTATCTGCGCCAAATTTTATAAAAGTTATAATTGCCGTTATAAACATGCGGCGTATAGTTGTAAAGCGCGGCCGTAGCCTGGTTCGCCGGCGTTACGGTAGAATCAGGCTGATTGGTATTTTTAACCGTATAAGTCTCACCCGCTCGGTAGGTATAAAGTTGCGGCCGATCCAAATAATCTCTGAATTGCAAAGCTGCGGAATTAATTTGCTTGCCAAAGCCCTGCCAGCGGGGATTGCAGCCGCCCGAATCCGGGCAGCCGTAGCCGGTCGCCCAATCCAAGTTTTTTTGGCTGGGCGAGGACTCTTCAATTAAACTTTGCTCTTTTTGCAGAAGCACCAAGAGGAATTTCGGGTTGATGGTGACTTTTCGGCATTTTAGAGCTCTTTCTTCATCGGTTGGGTTATCGCTTAAACCAGCTCCATCGCAATCATAGCTTTTTACCGCCGCATTATAAATTATTTCCGACGCCTTCCTGGTAACGCCGCTGGCGTCAGAGCAGGAATAATCAGCCAGGTAACTGCCCTTGTTTTCCAAAAATTTTTGAATATCATTTAAATCCATGGCGCTATAATCAAGGATTTCCAAATCGCTGATGATATTATTAGGATCAAACCCTTCGGCGCGGGCGGAGCTTATCTCAAAGCTTAAGAAGACGATCAAGCAAAGGAAAATAATTATGGCCGGTCGCGCTAACTTCATAGTAATAGATTATATCATGGCTTAGCTCTACGGCTATTTCAAGATCAAACTGAAATAGCGAAACATGCCAAAAGCTCAAGTCCTGATACATGTTAATAATTTTAGATGATATGATTTTATTATACAATATTATAAGTTTATCCACAACCGCTAGTTCGGCTAAAAAAAGAGCCACAAACATTCTTGTTTGTGGCTGGGCAGGAGTTTGATTTATCTCATTCTCCTGGCATTCAGATTTTGGCTTCTGATAAAGCTATAGTCGCTTACGCGTCCGGCGTAAGTGTTGTTGTCAATATCGGTCCGTTCCTCGCGTCCCGCGGGTAGGCCCGGCGTTAAGGCCGGCACCCGTCGGAGCGAGGTGTAGCCGGTGTAAGCGTAATTGACATCCGTCGCGTCAACCAGCGCCTGGAAGCATAACGGCGGAATATCCTCATCCGCCGTGTTATATATATCTCCCGGCAGATACCAGGTGATCCAGGGAGCGCTTTCTACGCCGCCGCTTAATGAAGCGACGGACAGGTAGACGCCGTTGTAAAGGGTGGCGTCTATGTTGCGCCGGTAGCTTGTTTGGCCGGCGGACAAAGTTTGCTGGTAAAGCAGATTGCCGGCCGCTCCTTTTTCAATTTCACTCCTGGTAAGAGCTAGCCTTACCACATACCCTTGCGAGCCGGCCGCCGGCACCCAGACCCATTCAGCCGAATAAAGGCCGGTCAGCTGTTTAACCAAGAGCTGGCGCAGGTACAGATCCGTGGTCGGATTAATTGCCGGTGTGTTGACCGACACCTGAATCCGCTGAAACTCATAGACTCCTGTTCTGTGTCCGGTTGACACATAGAGTCTCGGAGCCTCGCAGGAGTTGTTGACGATCATTTCTACGGCATTACTCCCGTAGGTGTAGTCAATAAAAACCACTCTCTCCGGGCTAAGCCAGTTGCCGGTCAGACTATCCGCGACATAGAGCGAAATCGGCGCGCTGACGCTATCGCTGTAAAACATGCGCGCGCTGACGCCTACCGTCTGTCCACCCGCCACTGGACCCAGGTCTTTAGCCCAGCCCACCTCTCTAGGGTCGGCCGGCAAAGCCTCTATCAGGCCGACGATCGAGCCGTTGGCATGGTCAATTGAATACTCGGCCGAAGCCAAGTATGATTCGTCCAAAGAGTTCTCTTCGGGAACGGTGTAGACTATTTCGTTGGAAAAATCGCTTTCCAGCTCGCTTGTGTCGTACGCCGTGGCGGCGAAGAAATAAGTCACACCTTGAACTAGGCCGGGGATTGTTACCGTAGTGGTGTTTCCGGCGTTGACTATATTAGTATATTGCCCGCAACCTGCGCCGTAGTAAACATTGTAGCCAGCTAAATTTGTTGACGGGCTTGGATCCCAAGCCAAAGTGACGGATCTTTCCGCGGCCGTCACCCTGGTTAGGGTGCAGAACGCCAGGATAACCATGACCAAGGGAATTATTATTTTTTTCATTGATTGCCTTTCTTTCTTTCTTTTGTTGTTTGTTTTTTTGTTGCTGTTTAGGCGCGATGCCGCTAGTTTATTTTCGGCATCATACCCAAAATTGTATTTAGCACCTTCCGGAATGCCCCGCGGACTCTGCCGCGGGACTGAACCCAGCACCGGTTTGGCGCTGGATGAATGGAAGTTTTTATCTTCCCGGAGGGTAAATACCCTCGGAGAAGGCGCCTGGATTTATTTTAATGTGCGTTTTTGGCAGACTTATTATACCACAAATAAAAGTTCACCAAAAATTAACTTTATATCTTAATATAAAAATTAAAATTAGTCAAGGGGGGTATTTTTACCTCCGGCTTGACGCAGATTAAATCTTATGGTATAAAGAAAAGTCAGAATTTGTGCCTTTTTCGGAGTATTTTGGTGTTATTTTATGTTTCATGATAGAATTCGCAGTAAGAGCGGAATGATATAGTCATGAAAAAATTTTTTACGACATAAAGAAAGTTAAAGCTAGTACCTTAAAAATTAGGCTAATTACCGCAGCTTTTAGATTCGCTAAAAAGAGAGTTTAAAAGCTGCGGTAATAATTTATCGAACAAATCAAACAAACAAAAACAAATAACAACAACCAAAAAAACAAAATAAAAGAAAGGCAAGGCAAGGAATGAAAGACATAAATAGAGAAGTACGGATGCAGATGATTAAAGTCAGCTTTATCAGGCCCAACAAAAACCAGCCCAGGACGATTGTTGACCCGGAATTTCGTCAAGGCCTGGTTGATTCTATCCGGGAGACGGGCGGGATCAACGAACCGCTCATGGTAAAGGAATTGGAAAAGGAAGTTGACGGCGTTAAGTATAAGCTGGTCAACGGAGAAAATCGCTGGCACGCGGCCCAGATACTTGGATTAACCGAAGTCCTGTGCTTGGTAGTTAGAGTGGCTGACGATATGGAGCAGTTTGAAATCGCCTTTGTTGGAGATATCGCCAGGGATTCGCTTACGGACTGGGATGTGGCGCATGGCCTGAAAAGGCTGATGGACGAACGCGACCTGTCCCAGAGCCAAGCGGCGAAGAGGGTCGGGCAAACCCAAGGCTGGGTTTGGAAAAGACTGCAAATACTCAAAGCGCCTCTGGAACTGCAAAAGCTCATTGGTCCGGAAACACCCAAGGATCATAGGCTGGCTTTATCCCAATTCTTGGAGTTAATGAAAGCGCCTGATCGCGATAAAGTCGCCTTGGCTAAGGCGACTCTTGAAAGGCGGTTGTCAGTTGGAAATGTCCGCCGCTTGGCAACTCAAGCCACGGGCAGGCAAACCTGCCTTTCCAAGCGGCAGAAAAAGCCGACGGCCTTGTTTAGGGAATTCGCGCTGACGATTGGAAGCGTGGTGGCAAGGCTGGATAAGCTGGCCAGCATGCCGGAGGCGGAATTCAAAGAGATTATCGCGGCCGGCCAGGCTGAACAAGTAAGAGAAGTCGCCTCTAAGCTCAAGGCGGCGGTAAAAAACTTAACCGCCGTCATGGAATGGATTAATCAGCCGGTCGCCTCAAACGGGTCTGCTGGCCGAAAGGAAATAATATGAATGGAATCGTAGAAATTTCCAGAAATCGCTGCAACGGCAACGGCGGCAACAACAACGGCGGCAACGGCAACGGCCAGGGCGATCAGCCGGCAGAGCCAGGGCTCAAGCTGCACCGCGATAAACCGGTAGTGCTGGAGAGCGAGTTGATGCGGGAAATCGTTCAGACAGCGCTAAAGCTAAGGTGTAGCGACATCCCGGTTTTAGTCATCGGGGAATCAGGCACGGGCAAAGAAGTTATTGCCCGCGCTATCCATCAATACAGTATCCGAGCCAATAGAATGTTCATCGGCGTCAACTGCGCGGCATTGCCGGAGCAATTGATTGAAAGCGAGCTATTCGGTTCGCTCAAGGGTGCATACACCGGTTCCACCGCAGAACGCAGAGGGTTGTTTCGGGAAGCCGAAAACGGCACGCTGTATCTGGACGAGGTTTCGGAAATGCATCTGGCCGCGCAGGCTAAACTCTTGCGAGTCCTGCAGGAAGGCCGAGTCCGTCCGGTGGGCGGCACGGTTGAATACAAGGTTAACTGCCGGGTAATCTCCTCAACCAATCGCCCGTTAGACGAGGCGATACGAACAGGAAAGCTGCGGCCGGATTTAATGCACCGCCTAAACGGCATGATCGTTAAAATTCCTCCGCTTAGAGATAGGCCGGACGATATTCTACCGCTGGCCGAAGGCTATATGCGTTTCTGGGCGGCGGAGGAAAATAAGGAGCCGAATGGTTTCACCGAACAGGCGCTGGACGCGCTAATGAGGTACAGCTGGCCCGGCAATGTCCGCGAGCTGGAAAACACGGTTCGCCGAGGCGTGCTTCTGGCTAATAATCATCTGATAGATGTTTGCCACTTACGCATCACTCCTGAAGTAACCGAGCAAGAAAAAGTCTCGGAGCAGGAGGCAGAGGCAGAGGGGGTGAATATTCTTGAACGAGAACAAAGAGGGGCGATTGTGAAAATGCTAAGGGTGACCGGAGGTAATAAATTTCAAACCGCCAAAAGACTCGGCATCAGCCGGCAAACGCTTTATAGAAAAATTGAAGCGTTCGGGATTAAACTCTAAAGGGGGAGAGCAATCCTTTAAAAACAAATAAACCACAAACCTCGCGCGGCAAAACGCGAGGTTTTTTTATTTAAAGAAACTTCATATTGACATATAGTTGACATAGAGTGAATAATGTGTTATAGATATAAAGTTACGAAATAAACCATGATCTTTGAAAAATTTAGCTAATAGGAGAATTATGAAAAAACGTGAAGCTATGTTAGCCGCTAAAGTAAAGCGGCTGCTTTCATCCGCCGTTACGGCATACTTTGGAAACACAATCTCTGACCTTGATTTATCCTATAGAATTAAGGATCTTCATGATATGGGCATGAGCACAAGGGCGATCGCGGCCGCCTTTGATAGATCTAAACTTTGGGTCAATTGTCATCTGGTTATTTTAGGGTTAGAGCAAGAGACATTGGCCCTGATGAAAGCGCCGTCAGGCAAAAGACTGACTCTTGACAATGCGGTAAGCTTAACCAACCTCATCGGTACGCCTAAGCTGCAAATAGAGACTGCGAAAGAAATTTGCCGGCAAAATCTAAACTCAAAACAAGCGCGCCGCTTAATCTGGCAAAAAACCCGGGATAAGCAAGCCGATAAGTCGGCTAATCAACTTTCCGGCCAGGAAATAGTCAACGAGCTGATTGAAAAAGCCCAGCAAGCCCAAGCCTTCCTGAATTCCGCGGTAACAAGCTATCGGGCTAAGACGATTACGGAGCTTGAGCTGGCGCGAGCCCTTAAGCAAGCCGTATCCATGGGAATTAGCCAGACCACAATTGCCAGAGCCTTCGGTTTCGGTTATTGGTGGGTGAGCAAGCGCCTAGCGATTCCTGATTTGGAGCCAGAAACTCTAAAGCTGATGTCGGCATCTTCGGGGACAAAACTCTCAACCTCCAACGCCATAGAATTAACCGCGTTAATTGGCCAAGCCGAACTTCAGATTAAGCTGGCGCGGGAAATCTGTCGCCGCCAGCTTAGCGTTGCCCGGGCGCGCCGTTTAATTAAGGAAGGAGCAGATAAGGCTCAGGTCCTCTTAGCCACGGACATCAGGCTTTTGGAAAAGGAGTTTGAGTCTTTAATCGGCAAGGCTAAAATCGCGGATGAATGGTTTTACGCCTGGGCAAAGGTAAGCCAGTTTCGCTTCAAGGCCATGCTTAAGGCGTATGAAGACGCCGATGCAAGACGTTTGGCCGGCCATCTCTCCGGTTGCGCTAAAAATTGCGCGTCCATGGCTAGAATGGTTCAAAACTATCTGGCCGAAGACCCTTTAATTAAGGAACCGGAGTAATCATCGCGCCGTGGAAGATTGATAATCATCCACGGCTTTTTTATATAATAATAATTTAAAAAATAGCTTAAATTAAACAGTTTTTAATAAATTTAGTGCATTTACCGCAGATTATTCCTGAAGTTCCTGGATAAATCACCTACCCTTGACAAGATAATTAATGTATGTTAATATATCTAGATAATAATTATTTATATTAAATTTTTATTTAAAGTTAGCCTAATTATCAAATTTAACTAAGATTATAATAAAAAAATATGAAAAAATCAATAGTAATCTCATTTTTTCTGTTATCTTTATTTTTTATTCTGCCTAAATCAGTTTCAGCGGCAACTGATTTAAGTTTTAATTTAAACCATCAAAACTTGGTGGTTGGCCAGAACTTTACGGCTGATATCGTGGCGCAATCCGCTGACACTACTTTTTATAACGGAAACTTTGAAATCAGCTTTGATAGCTCATTAATTGATTTAACCAGCGTGGAAGTATCGGCCGGATCGCTTTCCGGAGGCTGTACCGGAGGCGCCGTAGCCTGGTCGGATCCGTATAACGCGGAAACCGGTACTATTTTTGTCCAGGTCTTTCGTCAAGGCTGCGGGCCTTTGGAGGTAAGCACGCCCACAATTTTAGCCAGGCTGAATTTTACCGCAGCCGGCGCCGGCGCCACTTTATTAACTTTTGTAGATATTGAATATTATGATACTTCCACATCCGAAGAAGCTTCCCTTAACGCCAGCCTAAGCCAGGCAATCACGGTGGCGGCCGCCGACGCGATTGATCCGATTTTAGCCATCAGCACGGCGGCGGGTTCAACCGATGCCTCGCCGGTTACTATCACCGGCACGGCCGCGGATAATGTTGAGGTCGATCAAGTCGCCTGGTCCAACGACCAGGGCGGCAGCGGAACAGCCACTTTAAGTTCCGGCGACTGGACTTTTGACGCGCCTTTGTCGGTTGGCGATAATGTCATTACGGTAACCGCTACCGATACGGCCGGCAATACCGCGGCCGAAACAGTAACCATAACTTACGCGCCAGCTCTGGCGGTTGTTTCATTGAATCCGGCCAGCCAAAATGTAAATTTAGGAGATAGTCTTACCGTTACTTTAAGGGTCGGCAATGTTACTGATTTAGATAACCTGTATGTAAACATTAATTACGATAATACAAAATTAAGTTACATTGATTTTAATATACCGCAAGACATGATTGATAGCGGCTGGGATGTTTATCTCGGTGATTGCTATGATATAGATTTTAATATAACTCCAAGTTGCGTGAATGTATTAGCCAATTCAAATATTGATTCACCGCAAGCAGTTAATGGTTCAGCCGATATAATTGTTTTAAATTTTACCGCCGACTCAATCGGCAGTAATAATTTTACATTTGATGAGGTTTTTAGCGCTTTATATGTCTCCTGGCCGTCTTATGATTTAATACCCGCTACCTGGGAATCTGCCACAGTAACGATTGTTGATAATGTTAATCCGGGAATTTCCATTACTTCGCCAACCAGCAATTCAACCTATAGTACCGCGGTTACGCCTCTGGCCATCGGCGGCACGGCTGCAGATAACGTTGGCGTTACTTCAGTTACCTGGGTAAGCAACCGCGGCCTGAGCGGTTCCTCCAGCGGCACGACCGACTGGACGGCCAGCGTGGGTTTAATCAGCGGCGATAACATAATTACTTTTACCGCGCGCGACGCGGCCGGCAATACGGCGACTGATTCAATCACAGTTACTTATACCGCTCCGCAAAGCTCGGCCAAGGCCATTACCGCCTTCAGCTTCGCTTCTCCGGCCGCAACCGGCGTAATCAACGAAGGCGCGAAAACCATCGCGGTTAGCGTGCCTTTCGGCACGGCCGTGACTTCGCTGACACCTACTATTACAATTACCGGCGCCTCGGTCAGCCCGGCTTCAGGCGCAGCCACAAATTTTACCAATCCGGTCACCTATACAGTTACTGCGGCTGACAGTTCAACTCAAGCTTATGTCGTTACGGTAACAGTAGCGGCTAATCCGGCCAAGGCCATTACCGCCTTCAGCTTCGCTTCTCCGGCCGCAACCGGCGTAATCAACGAAGGCGCGAAAACCATCGCGGTTAGCGTGCCTTTCGGCACGGCCGTGACTTCGCTGACACCTACTATTACAATTACCGGCGCCTCGGTCAGCCCGGCTTCAGGCGCAGCCACAAATTTTACCAATCCGGTCACCTATACAGTTACTGCGGCTGACAGTTCAACTCAAGCTTATGTCGTTACGGTAACAGTAGCGGCTAATCCGGCCAAGGCCATTACCGCCTTCAGCTTCGCTTCTCCGGCCGCAACCGGCGTAATTGATGAAACTGCCCACACTATCGCTGTAACTGTACCTTTAGGAACGGATGTTACAGCCCTAGCACCGACCATCGCGACTTCTAGCGGGGCTTCAGTTAGTCCGGCCTCCGGAGCATTGCAGGATTTCACTGATCCGGTTACCTATACAGTCACGGCGGCTGATAACTCAACTCAAGCTTATATAGTAACAGTCAGTTTTGACAGCACCGCTCCGTCCGTACCGGCCAACCTAACCGCAACGGTGATTTCAACTTCTCAGATTAATTTGAGCTGGAGCGCGTCAACTGATAATATTGGCGTAACCGGCTACAAATTTTTTAGAAACAACATTCAAGTCGCCACTTCAACAGCCAATAGCTACTCTGATACCGGTTTAGCTGCCGGCACAGCTTACACTTATTCCGTGTCTGCTTATGACGCATCTAATAACATATCAGCTAAATCCAGCCAGGTTTCCGCTACCACCCAATCAGGCGGCGGTGGTGGCGGAGGTGGTGGTGGTGGTGGCGGAGGTGGTGGTGGTGGTGGTGGTGGAGGAGGTTCGCAGACCACTTACTGTACCAATGTTACATACGGAGATTGGGGTTTATGCGTTGGCGGCCGTCAATATCGTACGGCTTCAACCAGCCTGCCGGCCGGCTGCACTCTGACTACGGCGCAGCAGCTGGACAGTTCAAAAGTCTGCGACATTATAGTCCTTGGGGAAAAAATTGATAATCCCGAGCCGGCTGCCGCCCCGGCGCTTACGCAGTTAGAACAAATTTTTTCCGACGCGGCCGCGGTTTTTGAATATAACCGGCCGGTTGACTTGTCGGCGACGACTAAAGCTCTCTATGATTTAATCAGTAAAAAAAGTCCTAACCCATTATCCAATCAGGATAAATATGCCATTGCTTATTTTCTTCATTTTGGCACGCCGTCAACCGTTAAGCTGGGCGCGGGTGAAAGAGCCGGCGTCTTAAATTCCTATCTCTCGGCTTTTGGCAAATTGCCAAATAGCCCGGAAACCTGGCAAGACGCGATAAAAATCGCTAATGGCAGATGGCCCAACCAGCGCAGCGACAAGGCGCAAAATCAAGCCAATATTTTCTTTAAGCAAGTCTATGGCCGCGGCGCCAATATGGCCAACGCCAATGAGAACGCGGCCGTGACGGTGATCGCTTACGGCTTAAGGCCGAGCCAGCGCAATTTAAACTCGGAAAAAGCCGCGATTTTAGCCTATAAGCATTTCTTTCGGCGCGCTCCGGTATCAGCCGTTGATTGGGACATCGTGCGCGCAATCGCTTATTCGGGCGCGAAACGGTAAAACCTTTAGTCTTTCGGTAAAATAGTAAAATATAAATATAGCCGCCGATATTCGGCGGCTATATTATTGATGGCAACCTTTCATTAATTATTTTTTCATTACCGCTAAAGTGATTTTATCTTTAAACCCCAAATCAATTTCAACCTTATCGCCGGCCTTAATTTTGCCCTCAATGATTTCCAGCGCCAGCTCGTCCAGTATCATATTTTGGATCACCCGTTTCAGCGGTCGGGCGCCATAAGTCAAATCATAGCCTTTTTCCAAGAGCATCTTTTTGACTTTAGCCGCTATTTTCAGGTTAATTATTTTATTTTCTAATCTTCTTTCAACCTTGCCCAGCTCCAGATCAACGATTTTAGATAATACTTCCTTGTTTAAGCTCTTAAATATTACGATTTCATCAACGCGGTTTAAAAATTCCAGCTTAAAATGGTCTTTAAGTATGTGATCGATTTTTTCTTTCATTTCATCGGTCCGTAAATCAGCGGTTTTTTTCTCGTCGGTGGTATCGGTAAAACCGATGGAATATTCTTTAATAATTTCGTTGCCTAAATTAGAGGTCATGATAATGATGGCGTTTTTAAAGTTCACTATTCTGCCTTTTGAATCAGTCAGCCTGCCATCGTCTAAAATTTGGAGCAAAATATTAAAAAATTCCGGATGGGCTTTTTCAATTTCATCAAATAGCACCACGCTATAAGGCCGGCGCCTGATTTTGTCGGTTAGCTGTCCGCCTTCGTCGTGGCCGACATAGCCGGGAGGGGAGCCGATTATTTTCGCCACCGAATGCTTTTCCATAAATTCGCTCATATCAAGCCTGATTAAAGCGCTTTCGTCGTTAAACATAAATTCGGCCAAGGCTTTTGCCAGTTCGGTTTTGCCGACTCCGGTCGGTCCGACGAACATAAAGGAGCCAATCGGTTTTTTTTCCTCGCTGATGCCGGCGCGAGAGCGCCTGATGGCGTTGGCTACCGATTTAATCGCGCTATCCTGGCCGATCACCCTTTTAGCTAAAACTTCTTCGGCTTTGGCCAGTTTTTTTATTTCCGATTCCAGCATTTTTGCTACCGGTATGCCGGTCCAGCGCGAGACAACTTTAGCGATGTCTTCCTCGGAGACTTCTTCTTTTAAAATTCTCTGGCCGGCGCTTTGAATTTTAACCAGCTCGGTTTCTTGATGCTTGATTTCCTGCTTCAGGGTCGGAATTTTTGAATACAGAATTTCAGCCACTTGGGTGAGATCGTCGCCGCGGCGTTCAATGATTTCCGCTTTAGCTTTAAGCTCGTCAATTTGCTTTTTAGACTGTCTGATCTTAGCAATAGCGTTTTTTTCGTTGTGCCAGTGGAGTTCCAACTGGTTGGCCTGCTCTTTGATCTGAGCCAATCTTTTGTTGATTTCTTTAAGTTTGCCGGAGGGGCGGTTTTCTTTTAAAAGGCCGGCTTTTTCAATTTCTAATTTTTTAACTTCACGCTTTAAAACATCCAGCTCATAAGGAGAGGAATCTATTTCCATGCGCAAAGCCGAAGAAGCTTCGTCAACCAGATCCACGGCTTTATCGGGCAGGAATCTATCGGTAATATAGCGAGACGACAGCTTGGCGGCGGCTTCCAGGGCATTATCGGTAATGCGCACGCCGTGATGGACTTCATATTTTTCTTTTATGCCTCTTAGCATGGTAATAGTATCTTCAATCGTCGGTTCGGAAACATAAATCGGCTGGAAGCGTCTTTCTAAAGCCGTGTCTTTTTCAATATATTTTTGAAACTCCTTGGTGGTAGTCGCGCCCACAGCCCTAAGCTCGCCGCGCGCTAAGGCCGGTTTAAGCATATTAGAGGCGTCCATAGAGCCTTCGGACGCGCCGGCGCCCACCAAGGTGTGTAATTCGTCAATAAACAAGATAATATTGCCGCCTTGGGCTTTAATTTCTTTTAAAACCGCTTTTAATCTGTCTTCAAATTCACCTCTGAATTTTGAACCGGCCACCAAGGCGCCCAGATCCAAGCTAATCAGTTCTTTGCCTTTTAGGGTTTCCGGCACATCTCCGGAGATTATCCTTTGCGCCAGGCCTTCAACAATGGCGGTTTTGCCGGTTCCGGCTTCGCCGATTAAAACCGGATTATTCTTAGTGCGCCTGGAGAGAACCTGCATAATGCGCCTGATTTCATCGTCCCGGCCGATGACCGGATCCAATTTTTCCTGGCGCGCCTGCTCGGTTAAATTAATCGCGTATTTTTCCAAGACTCGGAATTTTGATTCCGGCTCCGGGTCGGTAATGGTCGAGGAGCCCCTTAGTTTGGCTAAGATTTTTAGAACTTCTTCGTAAGCTACGCCGGCGTTAATTAAAATCTCTTGAGCCTTTGACTTAATACCGATCAGGGCCAAGAATAAATGCTCGGTGGAAATATATTCATCGCCGATTTTATCAGCTTCTTTTTTTGATCGTTCAAGAATCATGGCTACTTCAGCCGTGCCTTGAACCGTACCGACATTGGCGGAGATAGAAGTCTTAGGCAACTTGTTTATGAAGCCGATGGTATTTTGTTGTATGGTTTTAAAATTAATATTTAACCGTTCCAGAATAGGCTTGATCAAGCTTTCGCTTTGGGTTAATAGCGAAGCCAAGACATGCAGAGCCTCAATTTGCTGCTGGCCGTTATCTTGGGCGATTATCTGGGCGTTGATAATGGCTTCCTGGGATTTATGAGTAAATTTGTCAAACATATGTTTAAAGTTTAAAATTTAAATATCAAAATGTAAAATGACAGTTTAAAAATGTAAAATTTTTAATTGTTCTAATTTTTAATTTTGCATTGTCATTGCTCTGCAATGACCCCGCATCTGCGGGGTGCTAGCGGAGCTAGCATTTTTCACTTTGATTTTTACACTTTACATTTATATTAGCACTCTCAAGCTCGGAGTGCTAAATTCAATATAATTCACCTAAGTTTAATTGTCAAGTAATTATATTTAAATCCAGATGGCATTTTTGACACTTTCCATCATTATCATATTCGGTTATGTCATATCCCAGCCTTTTTATGGCTAATTGTCCGCATTTAGGGCAATAAGTATTTTCCTTGTCAGAATTATAAAGATTGCCCGCGTAGACATATTTTAAGCCGGCTCGTTTGCCGATTTCGCATCCCGCCAGCACAACTTTTTCCGCGGTAGCGGAAGACCGTTTTAATTTCCACGACACCTCGGGCGAGAATTTTGATAAATGCCAGGGGGTTTCAGGGCCTAATTTTTGAGCGATAAATTCAGCCAATTCTTTAAGCATGGCCGGATCATCTGATAATTTTGGAATAATCAAGGTGGTTATTTCCAGGTGAATACCGGCTTTTTTTATGTTTAATAAATTTTGTAGCACCGGTTCAAGCTTGGCGCCGCAAGTTTTTTTATAAAATTTTTCGTCCATTGATTTTACATCAACATTGATCGCGTCAAGATAAGGGATAAGGGCTTCTAAGCATGAATCGCTCATATAACCGTTAGACACCCAGACATTTTTTAAATTATTTTGTTTGGCCGGCTTCATGATGTCCAGGGCGTATTCGGCGAAAATGGTAGGCTCGTTGTAAGTATAAGCGATGGATCGGCAGCCTGATTCAACGGCTTGTTGAACAATTTTTTGCGGTTCAACGATTGCATTGCCCTTCTTGAAAAGTGGGGTGAGAGAGGGTTGAATTTTCTCCCTTGATAAATTTATCCGCCTCTGGCGGAGGGGACTAGGGGGGATTTGGCTGATCTCCCAATTTTGGCAGTTAGAGCATTTAAAATTACAGCCTAATGTGCCCAAAGAAAAAGTTGAACTGCCGGGTAAAAAATGAAACAAAGGTTTTTTTTCAATCGGATCAATATTTATAGCCGCCGGATAGCCATAAACCAAGGAGTATAGCGTTCCGTTTAAATTTTTTCTGGCGCCGCAAATGCCAGCCGCTCCCTCCTTGATAATGCAATAATGGCAACACAGTTCGCAGGCCGCGGTTTTATCGGGTAATTTTTTATAAAATTTAGCTTCTTGCATGAGGCTATTATATCATAATTAACCGGATAATAAAATGTAAAAAATTAGTTTGAAAAATAAAAAAACCGCCAACCTTAGGTCAGCGGTGTTGTTGTTTAGGCCGCGATTTAATGCGGCGGTAAGACATCTAGTATGAGGGTTCCGTTCACATAATTAGCAGTAGCCTGCGCCTCTGCCCAATCGGCGCAACCTACCACCACGGTCTGACGGTCTGATGCCACTACAACCCATTCCTTTTTCTGGAACTGGTAGCATGCCCTCCATGGTAGCGGATGCTCAACGACTGTTTTTTTCAGATAGTTTTCGAAAGCAACCTGACCTCGATCAATGTTTCTGCTCATTTTTTTGTTTGTTTGTTGATTTTGTTTTCTTGATATATATATTGACATAATTTAATAAAAATTGCAAGTTTTTATGAATAAATTGCATAAAAAGTATTATTTAGGTATAATTAGATCATGGAAAAAATCAATATTTTAGGCGTAAATATTACTAATATTAATAAGTGTGAAGTTTTAGATAAAATCAGGGAATTTTTACTTGGTCGGAAACAGCATATAATGGTTACGCCAAATCCGGAAATAATTTTACATGCCACTCGCCACCACGAAGAATTATGGTATATCCTGAACCACGCCGACCTGGCTCTGGCCGACGGCATCGCGCTAAAACTAGCCGGTTGGTTTTTTCGGAAAAATATTAGACGGATTACCGGAGCGGATATTACTTTGGACATCTTGAAATTAGCCGAAGAAAATAAATATAGAGTGGCGGTGTTTAGCTGGAAGAGGGGACTGTCCGGCGCGGAAGAAATAAAATTAGCGGTAGCAGAAAAATTTCCCGAATTGGAGTTTTATGTTGAAGCGATTGAGCGCGAAGCCTCGGTTGATGTTTATAAGATAAACCAGTTTAAACCGGATATTGTATTTTGTACGCTGGGCGCGCCTTATCAAGAAAAATTTATTTATTATAATTTGGCGAAAATTCCAACTGCCAGATTAGGGTTATCGGTCGGCGGCAGTTTTGATTTTTTAACCGGTAGAGCCAGGCGGGCGCCAAAGATTTTAAGATTTATCGGATTGGAATGGCTTTGGCGATTAATTAAGCAGCCTAAGCGAGCCGGAAGAATTTTCCGAGCAACAATCGTGTTTCCGTTTCGTTTTTTGTATTTTTTCTTTATTTTACGCTGGTTCTATCGCCCGAACATAGCTTGCCTGCTTTATAAGCGGGAGATTGGCAAATATAAAATATTAATTGTGGAGCGAGTGGGGAATAGAGGGCATTGGCAGCTGCCGCAGGGCGGAACCGACGGTGAAAGCTTAGCGATTGCCGGCGCCAGAGAATTGAAGGAAGAAATAAATACCATAAATTTCCAACCAATCGCGGCTTATAAAAATTTATTTAAATATAAATTTGACAAGCGCCTTGATAAATATGGATTTTCAACTAAAAATCCCCGCGGTTATAAGGGGCAGAAGCAAAGCCTGTTCATCGCCGAGTTTATGGGCCAGGATAGCGAGATAAAAGTTAATGACTGGGAGCACGCGGGTTGGCGCTGGGTAGAGGCGGAGAAATTAGTTGAATCGGTGCATCCGGTTCGCCGGGAAGCGGCTAAAATATTTATGGAAAAGTTTAGGCAGGCGGTAAATAAATAATCATATGACGAAATACACTCCGTCAAAAAATTCACTAATCATCGCCAAGCAATATCTTAAAAACGAATTTAGGAAAATTTTTGCCGATGTTAAAGACGATAAGTTTTTTAAAAGAATTGATAGATCAATTGATAGCTTTGACAAAAGAGACGGCGAAGCATCTTTTTGGAATCTTTTGTCCGCTGTTGCCGAAGGCTGGAAATTAAAGCAGGTCTTCGCGGTTTTATCGGATGATAAATACCAGTGGAAATTAGTGAATATCCCGTTAAGAAAAATTTATTTAACCGGCCTGTCGCCAACTCTGGATAAATATATTGTTAAAAAATTTAATCATAATCCGCTGGCTTTTGCCAAGGCCTGGAAAACCGATAAAATCATGAGGCAGGAGATATTGAATACGGGTTTTTCCGCGCATAAAGAAAGAGATCATTTTCCGATTTTAGTCTATAAGCTCGGAGAAAATTATCGTGTTTTTGATGGTTTAAGAAGGTCTTTGTTGGCTTTAATTAATGGTAATTCAACCGTTAAAGCTTGGGTAGGCTATAGAGTAAAAGCTAAGGGCAGGCCGTTAATCAGCGCTAACCGCTGTTATTTTTTGTCAAACTTATATAATCAAGCCGAGAATAAGGATAAGGTTTTAGAAAAGGCCATAATCAGAATCGGCAAAGAAATTAATAAGGATTACCGCAACGGCCGTGAAATGCTTTTAAAAAGAGTTATCGGCTGGTCATATGACCAAAAAATTAAAAGGATATTCGCGGAAATGATAAAATAACCCACATATCTACGAATCAGCTACGAATATCACAAATAAAATTCGTAGTATTTGTAGCCGATTTGTTGATTCGTGGGGAGGTTAATTCATAAATAAACATATGTCTAAAATTAGGGTGCGTTTTGCTCCATCACCGACCGGATTTTTGCATATCGGCAGTTTGCGCGCCGTGTTGTTTAATTATTTAATCGCTAAAACCCTAAACGGCAAATTAATTTTGAGAATTGAAGATACGGACGAAAAAAGAGAGGTGCAAGGCGCGGTTGAAGGTATAGTAAATATTTTAGATTGGGCCGGCATAAAATTTGATGAAGGGCCGCATCTTGGCGGAGATTATGGGCCGTATATTCAATCGCAAAGAAGGGAGATTTATAAACAACACGCCACGGCTCTTATAAAAAAGGGCGGCGCCTACCCTTGTTTTTGCAGTGAAGACAGGTTAAAACAGATGCGGGAAGGCCAGCAGGCGAAAAAAATGCCGCCTCGCTATGATCGGGCTTGCCGAGATTTAAGCGAAAAAGAATCGGCTGAAAAAATTGCCAATCATGAAACTTTCGTAATTCGGCAAAAGTTGCCCTTGACCGGCGAAGTTTTAGCCCACGACGAGCTGCGCGGCGATATAAAATTCCAAGCGGCCGACTTAGAAGATCATGTCTTAATTAAGTCGGACGGCATGCCCACTTATCAGTTCGCCAGCATAGTGGACGACCACTTAATGGAAATCAGCCATGTGTTAAGAGGCGATGAATGGATTTCTTCATTTCCTAAGAATATCTTGCTATACAAAGCTTTCAATTGGGAGCCGCCTAAATTTATCCATTTAACTTTAACCTTAAATAAAGACGGCGGCAAATTAAGCAAGCGCCAGGGGGATGTGGCGGTGGAGGATTTTAAGAATAAAGGCTATTTAAGCCAGGCTTTACTGAATTTTTGTGTTTTACAAGGCTGGCACCCGTCAGCTTCAGCTAAAGCTCCGAAGGATAAGACCGATGAAATTTTAAGTTTAGACCAGATGGTTGCTTATTTTGATTATAAAGACATGGGCGTGAGTCCGGCGATTTTTGACACGGAAAAATTAGATTATTTTAACGGCTATTACATCAGGCGGGAGTCTATAGAAAAGTTGACCAAGCTATGCCTGCCGTTTTTGGGGGAAAACTTGAAATTAACTAAAGATCCGAAAAAACAAACTGAAGATTATATAAAGAAAGCCGTTGCCTTAGAGCAAGAACGGCTTAGGAGGCTCTCGGAAATAGGGGAGCTGACTAAATTTATGTTCATGGATGAACTTAAATTTGAGCCTAAACTGCTTATTTGGAAAAAAAATACTCCCGAGCAAATCAAAGCCAATTTACAAACAGATTTTGAACTATTGGAAAAAATCTCGGAAACCGATTGGAATTCCGGAAGCCTTGAAAAGGCGATGATAGATTATTTAAAAGCCAAAGAATTTAAAGTCGGGGATTACCTTTGGCCGCTCAGAGTCGCCTTAACCGGACTTCAGGCTAGCCCGGGGCCGTTTGAGGTAGCGGCCGCCTTAGGCAAAGAGGAAAGCCTTAAAAGAATCAATCAAGCGATTAAAAGGATATAGCATGTGAAGGTAAGCCAAGACTGCTACAATTAACTAGAAAAATTCATAAACTTATAGATTTCGTGTTATAATAGAAATATGAATAGAATAATCAATAAAATTATTCCAATTTTAGTTATTGGTCTTTTTTTATTTAATCCGGTAGCGACTATCGGGCAAGATGTTGAAGCGGAGAATGAAGCGGTAAGGGAAATCAATAAAGAAATTCAGGCCAAGCAAGACCGGATAAAGAAAATGCAGGAGCAGCAGGAAATATATAACCGGGCGCTGGCGCAGAAGCAAAAAGAAAAAGCGACCTTGAATAATCAGTTGGCTATTTTAGACAATCGCTTGGCTAAAGCCGCTTTGGATATAGATAGCGCCCAAACCGAGATTGATCGAACTAACCTGGAAATTGACAAAATAAATATTGAAATACAGGGCAAAGATCGGCAGATTTTAAAGCAAAAGGAGCATCTGGCCTTGGTTTTGAGATTAATACAAAGGCAAGACGGTAAATCCACCCTGGAAATATTGCTGCTCAACGGGACTTTAAATGAATTTATCAGCCAAGCCAAGTATTTGGCGGATATCAGCAAAGAAATCAACCGCAGCCTTGACACGATTGAGCAATATAAAAAAGATTTGGAAAAAAAACAAAGCGATTTAAATGAAACCAAGAAAGCCTTGGCAAAATTCAGATTGCAGCTTGAAGAAAAAAAATTAAAATTGGCTTCCGAACAGCAGAATAAGGTTTATATTTTAGATCAGACCAAGTCTTCAGAAAAAGAATATCAAAGATTGTTAAAATTAGTTAAGCAAGAGCAGCAGCAGGCTGAAGCCGATATCGTAAATTTGGAAAAAGTCGTCAGAGCCAGGATCGCCAAAGTTTCCGGCAAGCAATTGGAATTTAACGATGCCGGTTTTATTTGGCCGACGGTTAATCACACGGTGGTGGCCACTTTTCACGACCCTGATTATCCTTTCCGCTATGTTTTTGAGCATCCGGCGGTTGATATAAGGGCTGGCCAGGGTACGACCATCAGAGCCTCGGCCTCCGGCTATGTGGCGATCGCTAAAGACGCGGGCAAGGGTTACAGCTATATCATGATCATCCATGGCAACGGTTTGGCTACGGTCTACGGCCATGTTTCTAAAATTTATGTTCAGACCGATGAGTATGTGGTGCAAGGCCAAGCCGTCGGACTTTCCGGCGGCACCCCGGGCACGAGCGGAGCCGGCAGGATGACGACCGGGCCTCATCTTCATTTTGAAGTGCGCTTAAACGGCGTACCGGTTGACCCGTTGGAATATCTGCCGTAATCAAGAGATAATTATTATTGTTTTTTATAAGATAATGATGCCAACTGTAAACCACTATTTGCTAACCATTGAAGTTTGCCGCCGCGCTTTGGCGGTTTTTGATTTGCCTCAATTGCATTTCTTGCCCATGAGGAAGCAGAACGATCAGATAAACACCAAACGTGGCTATGTAATAGGCAGGACTAACTTAAAGACTGGTTTGATTACGATTGATATTTTTACGCCGAAATTCAGAAAGCCCAAAGCCATCGCCTCCATACTCCGCACCTTGGCTCACGAGGCGGCGCATCATCAAAAACGACCTTACAGGTCGCGTTATAAAGGCCATTTGATAAACAGATGCCATTACCCGGTATTTTATCGGCAAGTAGCGAGAAATATTAAAAAATTAAAGAAAGATAAAGAATTAAGCCGATATTTTGTATAGCCAGGACGATAGAAAGGTAATGAAGCGCCTATAATAGGGGAGACTGGCAATCTGTCAATCCGGAAAAGCGTTTATACTGTCGCTCCTGAATTTTGAGCCGCCTGCCTGCAGGCAGGCAAGAAGTCCGGGATGACAGATATATGGGACGGCTTCTTTCCCGGAGGCGGCAATGAAAATAAATTTTGTATCACACTTAGAAGCAAGGCGGAGGAGAGGCGAAAACTAATATTTTTAGATATAATAGCGTCGCACAATATAACTTATGCGACGCTTGATTATAATCATTATGGTTGGTTTTGTCTCTAAGGCTAAGTTTAGGTTATGGTCAGGCCGAAAAAATTGATTTGAGGGGTAAATAGAAGTATAACTTTTAATAATAGTAAAGTTAAACCGCTGATTAATAAACAAAAAACCATAATCCCCACTGCGAATAACATTTTAAAATATTTTTCCATAAATCATTTTTTATCATTAAAATTTATCAGGCCTGATGGTATGTTCATACCATTATGGACTTAAATTTTAATGGGTTTTAATAGATAATAATAAAAATTACTTGGTAATTCCCCTGCTGCTATATTTTAAATTAAATGCCGTTGATACTACGATCTATCCGGTCTAAAAAAGATAAATAATAATCAGAATCGGTTATGCGTCGCAAAATATATTTATTTTATATATATATTTTCGCCGTATCTTAGGTCAATATATTCCTTGCTCATAAAACTATCTTTCAATTTTTCTTTAATAATCAGATTAAGCGATAATGTTTGCTCGGCCGCGGATGCCTCGGTATTAAAATAAATTTTAGGCCCAGCCAAAATCGCCAGCTTAACCGTATTGATGTCCTTATCCAAAATAAATTTTTCTATTTCAAAACCGTGTTTTTTGTCTTTAAACTCGTTAAAAAGGCTCAAAATATATTCAATTGTCGGTTTATTGATGTTAACTTCCCGATCTTTTATCTTAAGGCCGGTTAAATTCTCTATTACGGGATAGTTTAGGCGGTTGATATTCAAAGGATCTATCTGATTAATCGCCAGGCCATCGTTATCAAGATAATAATATTTATCATCTTCATGCCAAACCGCGGTTTGCCGCTTCTCTGCCAAAGATATTTTAAGGGTATGAAAAAGTTTTTTTTGTATTTTTAAATCTTCCAAATAGTAATTATTGTTTAGAGCTTGGTCTAATTCGCTTTTATCGTATAATAGTAGATTATTTTTACCCACCAATTTGTTTTCGGCTATGTCGTAAGCCAATAATTCTATCTCCGCGGCTAAATTATCCCCCACTCCGCTTATTTCAATTTTAGTAATTTTAAAGAGATTGGAAAAAAATAACAGCCAAACTAAAATTAAGACGGCGACAATAGAAGCAAAGACAGCCAGTTTGATTTTATTGGATATAAAACCGTTTGATCGGGAAATGGAAGCTCGTTTATTTCTAAAAAAAGGATTGGAGTAAGACTTTTTTGAATAAATAAATTTCCCCCTTTTTAATCCCGGTCGCCTGCTTTTATTAATACTATGGCCGGTAAATCTCATAAGTTTTGCCAAGATTTAATTATTGGTAATTTGATCATCACCTGAGGATTCTTTGTCATCATACCAATCATGATATTGCTGTGGCTGCCAATTTTTTGTTTTTTTTATTTCTTTTATTACTTTATGTGAAAAATCTCGCACACTTTCTGTTGCAAATTCAATTCCTTCATGAGCATACCAGATTGCATGATTTTTATATGTTTCCTCCGCTAATCCTACATCAGCCCGCTTAGCGAGCATGTTAAATAGTGCTTTGGGGATTCCTTGACGAATGGCAAGATTAAATTTTGTGAAAGCGTCAACTATTTGGTTTAATTCATCTTCTGTCCACTCAAATTTTTCCTCCGGCGGTTGATCTAAAGGAGATAATAATTCTCGCAGTTTAGCAACCAATTCAGGTTTTATTTTTTGATCCCTGGCTGAGACAGGAAATTGCTCAGGATCTGGGTTTGGTGCAGAACCGAATTTTTCTTTCATAATGTTTCTTTGATAATTAGTTAATTATATATTTTTTAAACTTTGCCTGATTAAACTATCAATAAATTGCTTAAAATTCAGGCCGGAGGCTTTGGCTATCTTCGGCGCCAAGCTTTGCGCCGTCATGCCGGGTATGGTGTTAATTTCCAGAAAGTAGATTTTATTGTCTTTTTCATTCCAAATAAAATCCGCTCTGGCTAAGTCCTTGCAGCCCAGAGCTTGAAAAACGATTAAAGCTCCTCGTTTAATTTTTTCACTGATGGTTTTCGGGATATCGGCCGGGCAGATTTCCGCGCTGCCGTCAGGCAGATATTTAGCTTTATAATCAAACCAGCCGGAAACTTTCGGTATGATTTCCGCCACCGGCAAAGCGCGCGGCGGCTTATTGCCGAAGACCGCGCAGGTTAGTTCTCGACCGCTAATGAATTGCTCCAGCAGGACTTCTCGGCCCAAGCTTAAAGCGGTCTTTATGCCGCTATTTAATTCTTTAATATTTCGGGCGATGGAAACGCCGACCGAAGAGCCGGCTTGATTGGGCTTTATTACAACCGGCCAGCCTAATTTTTTAATAATTTTAGTTAAGCTGAATTTTTCTCCTCGCTTAATTATAAGATCGGAGGCAAGGGTTAAACCGCTATTTTTAGCGATAATTTTGGTCAAATTTTTGTCCATTGCCAAGGCGCTGGCCAGGCAGCCGGAAAATACATAAGGCAAATGCAGGCTGTCTAAAATGCCTTGCAGGCGCCCGTCTTCCATAAAAGTGCCATGCCCCAGAGGAATCACCAAGTCAATTTTTTCATTATTTCCTTCCCCTTCCATGAAATTAGTAATAGTTTGTTCTTGATATTTTTTTACTAAGAGCTTTTGCGACCGGGAAATCGTAACACCGTTTTCTTTGTTAGCGAAAGCCAGGTTAGTTTTTAAGTATGCCTCTCCCCTCTTGCCAATTAGCCACTGGCCTTTTTTAGTTATGGCGATAGGCAGGACATTGTATTTATTTTTATCTAAGGCGTTAATTACGGCGCTGGCGCTTTTTAAGGAAATTTCATGCTCTCTGGATTCACCGCCGAAAATAACCGCTAAATTTATTTTTTTTGGCATAATTTTTTCGGTTTATTATTTATCTTTATTCTCAATTATTTTCATTCCTCCAGGTATATATTTCTGCAAAGCTTTGGGAATTTTGATTGAGCCGTCGGCTTGCTGGTGATTTTCCATGATGGCGATTAAAGTCCGGCCGATGGCGAAAGCGGTAGCGTCGTTCATGTGGACGAAGCCTTTGGCGCCGGTTTTACCTTTAAATCTGGTGTTTAGGCGCCGCGCCTGGAAATCGGTCATGTAATCCGAGGTGTGGGTTTCGCGGTATCTCCCCTGCCCTGGCAGATAACACTCAATATCAATGGCGCGGAAGTCGGCTTTGCCGCCGATGTCCCCGGTGCATTTTAAAACCACCTGGAAAGGAATTTCCAATTGTTCAACCAGATATTCCTGTATGGCCACGATAAATTCCTGTTCCTTGAGGCCGTTTTCCGGCAGAGTAAAGCTTTCCATTTCCAGCTTGTCAAATTGGTGCCGCCGCATAATGCCGGTAGTATCTTTTCCGTAAGAGCCGGCTTCCCGCCTGAAAGAAGTGGAATAGCCAATGTATCTTATGGGCAGATCTTCTTCCTTGAGCAATTCGTTAAGGTGAAGCGGGCCCATGGTATGCTCGGCGCTGCCGATTAAGAGCGCGTCGTCCAAATTTAAATAATAACGGTCGTCAATCGGGTCAAACCGGTCCATTTTTTTCATTATTTCCGCCTTGGCAATTACCGGAGGAATTACCGGAGTAAAAGTTTTAGTGGAAGGATTTCCGGTTTTTTTCGCAATCTTAGCTATAATTTTCGGGTCAGTCAGGGTTTCAAAAACGAATTGAATAATCGCCATTTGCAGAAAAACGGCTTGGCCGAAAAGATAATTAAACCTTAAGCCGGAGACGGCGGCGGATTTTTCCGTGTCAATCATTTTATGAAGATGGCCCAGCTTCATATGGTCTTTGGCCGGAAAATCAAACTTTGGAATTTCTCCGACTTTTCTCAAAATTTTATTGCATGATTCGTCCGGACCGGCCGGCGTATCGTCGGAAACGATATTGGGAACTTGGTAGAGTAATTTTAGATATTCTTTACTAACCTCATCCAGCTGCTTTTCAAAACTGACAATGTCGGTTTTTATTTTTTTGCCTTGCGCCAGCTGCTCGCCGGACGGTTTAGCGCTTTTAAATGAATCCGCCTGCCGATTTTTTTCGTTGCGCAAATCTTCTATTCTGGCCAGAACTTTTTTTCTTTCGTCATCAAGCTCAAATAATCTTTCCAAATTAATTTCCACTTTTTTATTTTTGGCCGCCTCTATAACCTTGCTTTTATTTTCCTTGATAAATTTAATGTCTAACATAGACTGTTGTTGTCATCCTGAACTTGATTCAGGATCTATTAGATTCCGGCTCGTTGGCCGGAATGACAAAATGATATTATTTAATTTTTGATAAGTCGCCGTTTAAAATAACATCGGCCATGGCTTTAATTTCGTCTTTATAAGAAGCTTCATCGGAAATCGGATTGAGCAAAAAAACCTTTTTATTATTCACATGAGCGAAACCGATTTCCATTAAAGTGTTGCCGCCGATATAATTTTTAATGCCGTTTTTATCAAAATTACAGACTAAGATGGCATCGCCTTTAATGATTAAATCGTACCAAGCTCTAATAAAATCATATTTAATTTTGACTTTATAATGTTCGTGGCCGTTTTTTGCGTCAATCAATTCTTTGGCGGTTCCGTCCGCAATAGCAAACATTTCTTGATGAATTTGCGGTTCATGACCCAAGGCGGTTAATTGTTTATGTATGGCGACAATTTTATCGGCGAATTTAACGCTGCCGCAGATAGTGATTTTCATATAATATGCAATTTCAATAACCAATCATGCCAGACCGGCTCCAATTTAAGTTTTTTCATTTCTTCGGCCGTAAACCAGCTAATGTTTAGGTGCTCTTCTTTATTCAATCTGACGCCGCCCTGCCAAGCCGTAATTTCATAAACAAAAAAGTCATGCCCTTTTACGCCTCTGGAGCAAATATTTTCAGCGCTATATTCATGTAAAATCAATTTATATTTTTTTACCGTCAAACCCGTTTCTTCTTCGACTTCTCTAATCATAGCCTGCTCCGGAGTTTCGCCCTCATCAACATGGCCGGCTGGGCAGGCCCAACCCGGAGGAAATTTTTTTCTATCTACCAGTAAGTACTTATCATCCTTCTTAATTATTGCGCCCACGGATAAATGCATAAATTAAATCTTATCGCGTTTCATTTTAATAATTGAAGTTTTATATTTATGCGCTTGGTATGGTTTTAAGCGGATAATTTTAGTTTTTAATTTGAATTTTTCTATTTTATTTTTTAGTCCTTGAACGAAGGATGTCTGGTCATAACCTAGCGCAATAATGTCCGGACGGTATTTTTCTATAACCCGATATTTATTTAATCCCTTATCTCCCATTACCGCCTTATCGGCTAAATTTAGGCTCAAAATGGCCTCTAGGCGCTCGTTTTCATTCTGGCGGGGTAAGTTGCCTTTTAGCTTTTTTACCGTTGAATCGCGCGCTATGACAACAATTAAATAACTCCCAAGTTTTTTCGCCTGGCGCAAGAAATATTTATGCCCGGGATGAAGAAGATCAAAGGTGCCGAAAGCCATGACGGTAGTCATATTTATTATGTCATGCTGGAGCGTAACGAAGTGCCTTTAGCCCCGTGCTTGACATGGGGGATAGCATCTGAAGATTCTATCGGTCGCTAACGCTCCCTCCAGAATGACATTTAGTTTCTTGGTTTCATTAACGGAAAAATCTGGCATTCGCGCATCGGCCGGTTAATTAAAAAGGAAAACAGCCGTTCGCTCAAGCCGAAGCCGCAGGTCGGCGGCATGCCGTATTCTAGCGCTTCTACGAATTCATGGTCAAACATCTGCGCTTCCTCGTCGCCGGCGTCGCGCAGGTCTTGCTGTGCCTTAAATCTTTCGGCCTGATCAATCGGGTCGTTTAGTTCGCTATAGCCGTTGCCTAATTCCGATCCGGCCAAGATTACCTGAAAGCGTTGAGTCGTTTCCGGGTTATCGTCACTCCTTTTAGCTAAGGGAGAAATCGTTACCGGAGTGTTAATCAAAAATCCCGGGCCGGCGATTGATTTGCGGCAATATTTCCAAAGATTATCAATGCCGCGCGTAATATTAAAGCCCTTTTTATCGTATTTGACTTTTAGCTCGTCTAATTTTTTGATAATTTCTTTTTCAGTTGTTTTTAAAATATCCACTCCGGTTTTTTCTAGAATCGTTTTTTGATAATCATATTTTTCCCAAGCTTTATCCAAGTCAATGTCAAAGTTTTTAATTTTAAACTTTAGGGTGCCGAAAGTTTGCTTAGCGATATGCTTGAATAATTTCTCAACCAATTTCATTCCCATCTCATAATCCGCGTAGCCCCAGTAAAATTCCATCTGCGTGTAATCTTGAAGATGCTCGGCGTCCATGCCTTCGTTTCTGAACATGCGCCCGATTTCAAAAGTTTTCTCGTAGCCGGCCACCATCAGGCGTTTTTGCCAAAGCTCGCCCATGGAAATTCTTAAATAAACATCCAAGTCCAGCGCGTTATGGTGAGTAACAAACGGCCTGGCGTCGGCGCCGCCGGCTGTGTTTTCCAAAACCGGAGTCTCAACTTCTAAAAAGCCCTGGCTAACCATGAATTCACGCATGGCCTGCCAGAACCTGGCGCGCTTAATAAATATTTCTTTAACCTCCGGATTAAATAATATATCCAGATATCGTTTTCTGAATTTTTCTTCCTCGTCCGCGATGCCGTGCCATTTATCCGGCAAAGGCCTAAGAGTCTTAGTCAGTAGTTTCCAATTTTTTACCATAAGGCTTTTTTCGCCGTTATGGGTTAAAAAGCAGACGCCGCCGGCTTCCACGAAGTCGCCGATATCTAAATATTTTGAAAAAGTTTTATAGCTGTCAGCGCCGATTTCTTTTTTAGAAAAAGCCAGTTGGATTTTGCCGCTGCCGTCGTCTAAGCTGGTAAAGGTTAAATTGCCGTGCGCCCGCAAGCTCCTAAGCCGTCCGGCCAGAAAAATTTCAGTATTATTTTTTTGCAAAACTTCAAAATCAGTCAAGACTTGATTGATTGAATAAGTTTTTTTAGCTTTTGCCGGAAATGGATTAATGCCCAGTTTTTTAAGTTCAGCCAGTTTTTTTAGGCGATCGGCGCGCTCGTTTATTTTTATCATAAAAATTACTCCTACAAATCAACAAATTAATTCACAAATATACAAATTATTAAATAGCCGCGTTTTGCAGTATTTGTATATTTGTAATAAGATTTGTTGATTTGTAGATGAAAAATGTAATAAAAAAAGTTGAATTAAATTTCAAGATTATCCTATTAATAAAATTAGCCAATTCAAACTGGTGTTAATATTTTACCTTATTTTTGATGAAAAGTCAAAATAAAAAAACGAATCGTTTACTACGATCGTTTTTTTATCAATAAGTTTAAAGATTTTTATTTAATCTCAATAATTTCGTAGACCACCTTACCGCGAGGCGTATTGACCGTTATTTTGTCGCCCTTTTTTCTATTTAAGCAGGCGACGCCCAAAGGCGATTCGTTGGAAATCTTGCCTTCGGCCGGGTTGGCTTCATTAAAGCTGACTACGGTAAATTCTTTGGTCTTGCCTTCTACTTCGGCGGTAATACAGGAACCCATGCTGACCTTATTTTTATCGCCATTATTTTGCACCACGGTAACATTTTTTAATAGAGCCATTAATTCGCCAATTCGTCCATCGTTAAAGGCTTGTTCGTCTTTAGCTTCGGCATATTCGGCGTTCTCGCTTAAATCGCCCAGTTCTTTAGCCGCCTCAATGCGGTTGGCGATTTCCAATCTTTTAACATTCATTCTGTCGTCCAGCTCTTTTTTTAGTTTATCATAACCTTCTTTGGAAATAATTTGATCAGGCATAATTTATATTGTTTTAATTAAATTTGTATAGTTAATAATATACATTATAAATAAAAATAAGGCAAGCGATTTTGTTTATATATTTTTGCTAGGCTTTCGCTGTACCGGTTTCTTTTATAAAATTTATAAGACAGGCCGTAATTATCAAGTAGCCGATGCCCAGCGGATGGTTGATGTAGGGGCTAAAAATATTCACCACCATTAACACAATTAAGCCGGCGGTTAATGATAAGGCCAAATATGAATGAGTTTTAAGGCCGTCAATGATTATTTTAATGAATAGACCCAGATATGCCAATAAACCCAATAGGCCGAGCTTAAGCCAGACATCAAGCCAGCCCCATTCAAAAGCATAGGTGGTGTAAAGGCCGTCCGGGTTAGCTGCTAAAATACGAGGGTCATTGGTTTTATATGTCACCGTGGCGCCGAACCCTCGCCCCATAATCGGAGCGGTTTTAATTTCTTGCCATAAGACGGGTAAGAGCTGCCATCTAGACGAGGCGCCGGCTTCATTGGTAATTTGAGTCGCTCTCTGGCTAAGAGCTGAGGCCGGGTCAAAACCGCCGGTAAGCGAGGGGTAAGGGATTTTTATTACCGCGACGGTTAAGAGCAAGCTTAAGAATATGCTAAGCAAGATTAAAGAATTATAAATGACAAATTTTTTAAATTTAATTTTTAGCTTGAATAAAGCAATCAGCCAGACGAAAACCGCTCCGGCCGATAAGCCCAGCCAGAAGCTTCGGGAAAAACTTATTATAATTGCGGATAAAAATAAAGCGGAAAAAAGGAAGAAAATAATGAACATCTTTTTTTTGTCATTGGTTAAACTTGAAGGTAACAAATTAAATTCGTCTTCTGCCATCCCGGGCTCGACCCGGGATCTATGTGTCGGTGATAATAATGGTTCTACTGTTTGCCCCTGGATTCCGGCTCCCCGTATCGTGGTACGGGGCAGGCTTAGGCCGGAATGACAGGTTTCGCCATCGCTCCTCGCAATGACAATTTTTAGAAGATAAAACAGTGCTATAAAAAATCCGATTAGAATAAAAATATGGGATTGCATAAAAATCCGGCTAAAACCCGCCTGTACGGTCGTGATCTCCCCCACCCCGCTATTTCTTACCCAGCGGTAAAGATCAATAATAAAGCCGTTAAAATTATGGGAAAAGAAATAAGCCAGGATAATGGTTTTAAGGCTGAGCCAGGTTATGGCCGCGAAGAATATTTGTTTGATAATATTTAAGTCGCGGCTATTTTTAAAAACAGCAAAAACCGGAAAAATTAATAAAAAATAAAACCAGTTATTAAAGTCAAAGAAGATATTGCTTAATGAATTACTGTTTAGCCAGCCGTTCAGCGCGCCCCAGCCAATAAAAATAAATAAAACCATAAAAGGAGAAAACTCACGGAATTTAATAAAATCAAGATTCAACCTCTTGGTTTTAAGCGGTTGAATAATTATTTTCGCCAGACAAACAGACATAACAATCAGCCAAAGCGCGAGCCGAACTGAAATAGTGAAGCCTTCGGCCGCGAAATAAAATAGATAGCCGAATGAACCGATAAATAATTCCGTAAATAATATATATAACCCATATTCAAGCCGATACAAGGAAACTGAAATTGTTAAAATTACTATCAGAAAAAAAGCCAGTCCATTAGCCTCGGGATAATAGTAACCCAAAAACGATAATAATTCGGCTAAAATTATTAAAAAAAATGTATTTCTAAAAATTTTGTTTTTTTGTGAACTTGACATTTGTGTAAAAATAATGTAAAAAACATCTATGAAAGTTCTTTCAATTATTGTTGTCTGCGCAGTCGTTATTTGCCTGTTAACCGCAGTCTTCCTTTGGGGCAGGTGCGTTGAAAGTGAAAAACGATTTCGCAGATTTTGGGATCGCTATTAACACGATCAATATAAGCAGGCTTAATAAACCTGCTCTTTTTTTATTATAAATTATGTTTTTTCCTGATTATTTCCTTAGCTTGGTTATATCTTTTTACCATTGATAAAAACGGCAGTAATTTATAAGTTAGCGCCGGCAGCCAGCGGCTCATGGTTTGAACGCCGCCCAAATTAACCCTATATAATATTTGATTAATCCAAACTCCGGTATGGCCCCGCTCCAGCATTGTCAGCCAAAGATCCCAGTCTTGAAACCGTTTTAAGTTTTCATCAAAGCCGGGGAAATGCTCTTTTCTCATTAGCGAAGAAGTGTTGATATAGGGCATCTTTTTTAATCTTTCCGCGTTATACGGCCAAAGTATAAACTTTTTTTTGCCCCAGATAAAAGATGAATAGCAAAGGCTGGCGGCCGGGTTTTGCTTAAGCGTATCCAGCATGGCTCGGAGCATATTCGGCTCCATGACAATGTCCGCGTCGCAAAAAATCAGATATTCTCCTCTGGCTATTTTAGCGCCTCGATTTCTGGCCGCGCTGGCGCCTCGGTTTTCCTGCTCAAAATAAGATAATTTCAGGTTAAATATTTGTTTATATTTTTCTATCACCGGCTTGATATTATCTATTGAGCCGTCGTCAATAATGATAATTTCATAATTATTATAGGTTTGATTTTTTATACCAGCCAGGCATCTGTCTAAGTGCTCGGCTTGATTATAGACGGGTATAATTATGCTGATCATATAAGTAAATTTTTAATTTTCAATGATATAATTTTCAAACAATTTTCAATGATATAATTTTCAAACTAAAAATTTTCCTCTTATTGTAAATTGATTCATTGGAATTTCATTAAAAATTGATAATTGGATTTTGAGAATTAATTTAAGATTTATATTTTATGTTAAAACCTTATATATCTTTTGAATTTGCTTTTTCCAATTAAATTCATCTATTGCCCTTTTTTTCCCCTGTTCGCCCAGTTTATATCTTAAGCCCGCATTCTGAGCCAGCTTTATTACCGCCTGGCAGATGTCATTAATATTCTCCGGATCAACCATAATACCGTTTAAACCGTCTACCACCGCGTCTCCCACCCCCCCGCTCTTAGACGCTATCACCGGTTTTCCGGCCAGGTTGGCCTCCAGATAAACTATGCCGAAACCTTCATAGTCGCCGTTGATATTTCTCGCCGGCATAATGAAAATATCGCAAGCATTATACCAGCCGTTGCGTTCTTCATCCGTCGCGTTATTTATGATAATAACATTATTATTTAATTCGTAATTCGGCCGCCTCGGTTTCGCCTTGGCGAGACGGGTAATTCGTAATTGATAATTATTTAGCTCATCTCCGGCGCCTAAAATAACATAGATTAGATTCGGCGCCCGCTTCAATATTTCCGGCAAGGCCTCAATCACCTTATCAAAGCCTTTGCGTTTAACCAGACGGCCGACTGATAATAAAATAATTTTATTTTCCAGATGGTATTTTTTTATTAGCCGGGTGTTCTCTAAAGCGGCGGGAGGCTCCGCTTCAATTCCGGGGTTGACAGTAATTATCTTATTTTCATCAGTTGCGGGTAGAAATTTTTTAACCAGATTGGCAGTGTAGCTGTTGGCGCAAATTATTGTTTGCGCGCCTTTTAAAATTATCCTGGAAATTATTTTTTTACGCCAAACTTTAGTGGCATAGCTAAAATCCAGGCCGTGTAAAATAACCGTGTACTTTATTTTATGAAACCGACAGTAAATTAATCCAACCAGCCCCAAGGGTAATATCTGGCCGACAACGACATGCGTTATGTTATTTTTTTTGACCGCCTTGTTTAATCCGCGGAAGGCCGGCAGCCAGCGCAAAATCGGCCAAGACTTTTTTATTAGTCCGCCGTCATTATTATTCAGCACAAAAACATTCCCTGATTCAGGCCAGTATTTTACTAAATTTCCGTAATAGTTGGCCACGCCTCCTTTAAAGGGCGGATATTCAAGCGTAAATAACAGCACCTTCATATATAATATGTAAGTTACTTAAGTCTTGGCTAAATTTATTTATTTTTTCGCTGCGGATCAAATTCATTATGTGCCTGCCGGTCAGTCCGTTCGGCTGAGCTCACGACGAAGCCTCGCTTCAAAAATAAATAAATTTAGCCAAAACTCTACGACCGAAACTAATACAACTCATATATAATTAATCTACATTTTTTATTTCAGCGATCTCAATACCGGAATTTCCGGTCTTTTTCAAAAATGATTGCATAATACTCGCCAGATCTTCTTTTTTAAATGCTCTTAGGTAAAATAATAAAATAAAATAAACTATACCGGTGATCGGGATAATAAGAAAAATGTTCAGGTGGTTTTTTAAGAAAATTATTAAAACCATCATTACTAAAGAAGCCATGGCGGATTTACCGAAAACCTTGAGAATTCTGCCCGGCCGGTAAGAAATAATTTTAGGCACCTGGATTAATCCCAAAATAAGCATTAATAGACTGGAAATTAAAACCGTAATACTGGCGCCGACCGCCTGAAATCTCGGTATTAAAATTATGTTTAAAATAACGCTGGCGACTACCGTTATGCCCATATTGATGGTATTTATTTTTTGCTTGTCGCAAGCGTTTAACAGCGAGCCGATCGGGTAAGCGGTAAAGAGAAACAGCAAGGCGGTGATATTTAACTGTAAAGGCAAAATGGCGTCGGCGTAGCCGGCTTTAAAGATCAAGACGATTTTATCGGCTAAAACGGCGATACCGACCGAAATGGGCAAGGCAATGATAATCAAATAATTCATGGCTCGTTCAAAGGTAACGGCCAGCTGTTCCCGGTTGGATGCCCAGTAAGCGCTCATGGCCGGATAGAGCGAAGCGGTAAAAGCCAGGGGCAAAAATTGAATGGCGTTGATAATTTTAAAAGCCACCTGGTACAGGCCGACATAATAGTCGCCGGCCAAAGCCTGCAGCAGCACCGTATCAAAATATGTATAAATTTTTTGAAAAACGGCGAAGAGCCCGAAAGAAATGGAAATTTTTAGAACTAATTTTATCAGCTTCAGATCGTAAATCGGCTTTAAACTGACTTTAAAGATCTTAACGGTTATGAATAAAGAATAAACAAAATTAAAAATACTGGCTAACAACATCGCGCCCATAAGCCACTTTAAGCCCAGGTTTAATTTTAAAATGATCACTCCGGTAATAAGCACGATAATTTGGAATAAAATCGAGGCGACGCTTTCAAAAGACAGATTATGAAAGCCGCGCGATACGGAAAAAAAAGCGGCGGTGAATGAATCCAGAATTACGCAAGCGGTGGAAAAATAAATTAATATTTTAGTCAATTCGCCGTAGCCCAGAATATTGGCGGATATGATAATAATTAATCCGGTTAGCACGGTTAAAGGCAATTTTACGGCTATGACCGATCCCAGAAATTTATTGGCTTGGCTTTTTTCTTTGGCGATTTCCCGGGTTAAGACATTAGTCAGGCCGATGTCCATTAAGATTGAAAAAATTGAGGCAAAGGATATGGCGAAGTAATATTTTCCCAGATCGGCCGGACCCAGGGCTCTGGCAATTAAAATAAAATAAGAAAAAGAGATCACTTTTTGCAGAATCAGGGCTAAGGTAAAATAAGATGTATTTTTAGCAATATTAGTAATTTTTTCAGTCATGTTTTAATTTTAACACAAGCGGTAAAATAATAAAACCCCGCCTTATGCGAGGTTTTATTATAGTGAAGAATATTATCTGATTATTTGCCTTTCTGTTCTAGAATAATTACCGCCAAAACTCCGACCGCGATGATTAATAAAAAAATAAAGTAATTCATAAATATATTTTTTATTAGTTTTAAATTAAGCCAAAATTAAACCAATTAACCAGAACAATGTGTTTAACATTTTAATTATAACAAATATTTATAGATAATACAAAATGGGTCTTGTCTAGAAGATTTTGGTATAATATCTAGATATGACCTTAAAATACAG